>NZ_JAXQGA010000007.1:0-206461 GCF_034438075.1 Acetobacterium sp. K1/6
GCGATGATGGCTGGCTATTCTATAGGGGCTTGGAAAATTCCTTGCGCGTTTTGACTGAACTATTATTGACAATTCCAAAAGGATTATGTTGTCTTTGATGAAATACTACGACTGTTACATCTGTCTAAACGATCAGGTTCTGAAATACAGCACGTCCAATCGGGAGGAATACCGTGAGTATAAAAGTGATCCTGAAATCTGTCCCCACTGTCCAGACCTGAAAAAGTGTACACAGAGCAAAAATTATACAAAAGTTGTCACCCGGCATGTGTGGGCGGATTATCTGGAATAGTGCGAAGATATCTGGCATACAACCGGACGCAAAGAAGAATACAAACTGCGTAAAGAAACCATCGAACGGGTCTTTGGCTCAGCCAAGGAACACCACGGGATGCGCTATATACAGTATGTCGGGAAGACCCGAGTTGCCATGCAGGTCGGGCTGACTTTGGCATGCCTGAATATGGAAAAACTGGTAAATCTGCTGTACCGGAAACTGAAAGCATCTTGTGATAAACGTTGTGTACAAACTATAGTTTAGAACCCTTTAAAAGCAGGGTTTAAAGCCAACAAATAATAGCCTGCCTCAATCGAGAGCAGGCTATTATAAAAAGGTAGGTTGAAAGAACATATTTAAGCCATATTTCGTCTACCGTATTGATTTTGTGGCATTTCTTACGATAAGAAATATGTCAGGTATGTAGGTTAGGTTTTTATGCATTACAACCAGCAAGGAAACCTTCTCGGCATGCTTTTACACCATTAGCATCACCGATAATCTGTACTTTTGCTTTGTCTTTTAATGTATCATAGGTAAGTGCTTCAAAAGATGACGTATAGCAAGTTTGATCCAAACCTGCTATACTGATGACATCATTATTTGAGGCACTTTTTATAGTTATGATTGAGTCTGCAAACCTCGGGTAATTCCTGAGACCATGGCAGGTATTTTTCAAGTACTTCCGGCTGTTGCAGGTAGTCGCTGTTGGGGATTTCTGTCAGAAGGTAATTCAGATATTCGTAGACATCAAGCTCATTGGCCCGGGCGGATTCCACCAGCGTGTAGAGAACCGCATTGGCGGTGGCACCTTTTGGTGAATCGGCAAAAAGCCAGGCACGACGTCCAGTTGCAAAAGGCCTGATGCTGGCCTCACAGAGATTATTGGAGATGGGAAGACGTCCGTCTTCCAGGAAGGTTTCCAGATATTTCTTCTGGTTTCTGGAATAGTTCAGAGCCGCTGTCAGCTTTTCATTCGTCGTTGGAATGGCCGCAGTTTCGTCAACCCACGACCAAAAGGCATCCAGGATGGGGCGTGACCTTTCCAGAAGCTTTTCTCTGATCTCCTCATAGGAAAGATCTTTTATTTCGTTCTCAACTTTAAAAAGCAGGTCGATGTAGGCCCGGCCTTCGGCGCCCTTTGAACCCGGGATTTCTTTCCCATTGCTGGTCAAGGGAATGCTGTCGATATAATAACGGCGACAGTGCGACCAACATAAGTTGCGCCGGATATTCTCGACTTTTTCATAAGCGGAATAGGCATCGGTCGTTAAATAGCCATCGAACCCGGAAAGCAGCTGCCTGGCGATCTCCCCTTTGCGTCTTGGGGAATAATGAAAGAAAACGGCTTGGATATTCTCGCATGCCGCACTGCGGATCACCCACATATAGGATTCGCTGTTGGCTTTCCTGCCTTCCTCCCGGTGACACTGAATCCGTGTCTCATCCATATGCAGCACCTCACAGGTGCGCAGTTCGGTATGAATGCGTTCATAAACCGGGGTCAGCCATTCTTCGCTGCAGCGGTTCGTCCAGTTCGCCATATTTGATCGGGATAGAATAAGCCCTAACCGATACCAGTCTTTTTCCTGACGGGCAAAGGGCATCCCCATGGCAAACTTCTGGTACATGACCTGAGCCACCAGTGACGGCGTGGCAATGGAATGCGGGAGTACTGGTACCGGTACGGCGGCTTTCTGAAGATGATCCTTGGGATTCTCACTGCCTGCTTTGCCGCACTGGGTGCATTTTGCAATCTGCTGGATAATCTGCTTCACCTTCAGTTTTGGCGGTTCATAGGTCACTTCGGTTCGGACGATCCGTTTGCCGATAACCTTCAGTTCTCCACCACATTTAAAACAGTTCTCATCCGGTGGAATGATGTACTCTTCAATCTCCTTCGGAAGACCGGCAAGCATTTCCTGACGCACTCCGGGTTGGCGGGCTTTCCTGGTATGACTGGGGACGGTTATTTTCTGCTGCTCGCTGAACAGTTCTTTCGCAAGTTCCTGCGTTTTTTCAAATAGGGATAGTTGTCCATCCAGGTTTTTCGATGTTTCAGTGGAGGAACCAAACAGTTTCTTTCTGGCCTGAAGCAACGCCTGCACCATATTTTCAATTCGGATATTCTGTTTGGCAATGATTTCGTCTTTGGCGGCCAGTTCTTCTTTCTGTTTTCCCACCAGCGCCCGGAGTATTAGCAGTTCTTCTTGTCCCGTCATCCGTATCCATTCCTTTGCTTTTTATTGGTACTATTATACCATTTTTAGCGTCAGAATGCTACATTAATTGGTAATATAAAACCTTGAAAACGCCTTTTTAAAGCCATTCCAAAAATTTATTTACGCTTTTTTGAAGCGGTTAAAAGCAGCTGTTCTCAAGCGTCATCGACACCGGCTGAAGGGCTTTTTTCTGCTCGATTTCAAGCCCTTGAAGCAACCACTGAACCTGCTGGCCGGTTATTTCTCTGACTTCCGAAGGTGTTCTGGGCCACTGAAATTTCATGCCATTCAGCAGCTTCTTGCTGGCTAGAATGAAGCCATTGCCGTCGTAACGTAAAACTTTAAGGGCGTTTCTTTTTCGGTTGCAGAAGATAAAGGCACATTTGACAGAGAATGGATCCAGCTTGAATTCCGTATTAACAACGACGGCCAGACCATCCATCTGCTTTCTGAAGTCAGTGGCTCCACATGCAATATAAATATGGGTTGTGTCTTTGATAAACCGATCCATCATGTCTGCGAAAGTTGACGGATAAACTGCGTTGCGAGGGCGATATCATTGTGATCCGACAGAATCAGCTCAAAACCCCGCCATCTGATAATCAGTCCCGCCTTCGTTATTCTCTCATCAGAAGCTGTCGGCATTTCCAGTTTCGCAAACAGTGGCGTTGCAGTATTTTTTTCTATTGACTCCGTTTTTTCTTTTCGAATCCGCTGCTTCCAATAATAGTAGGTATATTTGCTAAGCTGCTTTTGGGTACACCAGGCGTCGACGGTCATTCCGCTGTTTACCTGTTCTTCAAAACGCTCTTCCCAAAGCTGTCTTTTTGATTCGTCCATTGTATCCTTAACCTCCTGTAAGTTCTTTTAGGTTAGTCTACAATAATTCGATATGCTTTGCACTACGCCATCTTTTGAATCGCTTACGTATCATAGAGTGATTTTTCAGGTAAATAACCAAATAGCCAGTACAATTGTTTCACAAGAAAGCTTCTCTAATTCGCCATTAACTTCTACAACAACACCATCATCTTGAATTTCTACAACCTTAGTATCTGTCATCAGATTGATTTTAAGCTCATCTAATAATTTGTAAAGTTCAATTCTTCTGGTATATTCTTCATCAACTGCTATATCGGATTTTATCTCAATAACCGTGACTTGACGATTATTAAAATCAAGTCGTTTGGTCATTGCAAGATGTGTAGCAGTCTCACCACCTATCATTCCGCCACCGCAAACAACGGTATTTTTTCCAGCCTGAACTTTACCGGTAAGAATATCAGATGCCAGAACAACATTTTGTTTATTAATTCCAGGAATTTTGGGAATTATGGTGCGGATATTTACCTGGATCTGGGCATGGAGTTTGAAGAAATCACCGCTGATGAAGCCAAAGATATACTGGATGAAATGCATACTCGCGGATATGTTCATCAGGCGCTGTACATGTTTGATGCCGGAGCGGGCCTCTTTGTTATGTGCAATTGTGATGATGACGTATGCAGTTGTGTAAAGGGCGTTCGGTTAACGGGGACGGGTATTGGAAAAGGACCGGAGATTTGCAATCAGGATCCAGCGAAATGTTTAGGCATCGAAAAATGCGGAAAATGTCTTGAACGCTGTCCATTTGGCGTCAATAAAGCAGATGGCGACACCGTTATTTTTGATCAAAGTAAGTGCATGAGATGTGAGCTTTGTGTGACCACCTGTGAAGGCGGGGCACGACAACCGGAGATCAGAGAAGATTACGAATATGAACACATTATGAGCAAAGTTCTGCTTTTAGCAGGAAAATACGGATATGAAAGGATGGTACCCTATGAAAGATAGAACAAAAAAAGCATTGAACAAAGGTATTTCACTTGGCGTTATTGTCGGCGCAGCCGCTTATGGAGCAGTGAAGAAAGATTGGAAACCCCTGGCAGCCGTTGCGGCCTTGCATGCTACAGAATACGCAATAGTGGGGCGTAAAATCGGTAAAGCAGCGGAAGTATCAGAACCGGAGGCAGTAGCTAATTGCATGCTTTTTGGAATTGCCTGGTGGCAACCGCTGCAGGAAGAAGTCAAAGACAAGATGAAAAAAGCACAAATTATGGCAGAATTAGAAAAGGAAGGCCTGCTTGTCGAAGATAAATTTAGAGACAAAGGCTGCGGCATCCGTTTTGTAAACGAAACCGAATCGAATGGATAAAAAGGCGAATAAGTAGAATAAGGAGAATAAGGAGAATAAGGATATGACCGCAAAAACGGAAAAAAGCTATGTCGTTGTGGAAGAAGCAAAACAGCTCAATTATTTAAATAATTATGTTGCTTTGCCAAAAGAATACGGAACCCCTGGTTATTATGGCCGGGAAGATGTTAAAGAAATCAGAAGAGTCGTGTTTTCAGCACTGTCCAAGCTTGATGAAAAAATCGATTTAAGAAAACAAATCAATGGCCGGCATGTCATTATCAAACCAAACCTCGTGGGTGTCTATCACAATATGGGATACAAAAATGCCGATATGCCCCAATCTACGGACCCCAGAGTATTTGAAGCGGTGGTGGATTATATCTCCCGATACACCAACCGGATCACCATTGCCGAGTCCTCAGGCGGAGCCATGGGAACGACATCCAATTTTAAAACAACCGGACTGGATCGGGTCGCTAAAAAATACCATACCGGCCTTGTTGCTTTTGAAAACCTGCCAATCGACCGCTACATTCTTCCAAAGGCAGAGGTTATGAAAGAAGTCTGCATTCCCCGCTTACTCAGTGAAATCGTCCGGGGCGAAGCTTATTATATTTCCGTACCCAAGATGAAAACCAATCTTTATACAGGCGTTACGCTGGGATTTAAAAATGCGATGGGAACCTTGCCAGTTAATATGCGTTACCGTAACCACAGCTATCAGATCGAAAAAAAATTAGTGGATCTTTTGTATCTGTTTAAACCGGATTTGACCGTTATTGATGGAATCGTCGGGGCCGAAGGCTTAACACCGGGCCCAGTTGATCCGGTCGACTCTAAAATGATTGTGGTCAGTAATAATTCCGTCGAAGCAGATCGACTGACGACGGATATGATGGGATTTGATTCTAAGGAAAATGTCCTCATCAAAGAAGCCGTTTCGAGAGGATATGGTGATCCCAAAACTGAGATCATTGGAACACCCAAGTATTTCAAATTCAGACCAGCAGATAAATCGCTTTTAAGTGAACGTTTTCGAAAGCATTTTCCCAATGTGAAGATGCTTGTTGGTGTGACTAAAAATGATACCATCCATCAAATTAACAGTATTGATGAGGTGACGCCTGAAATGGTCAGAGAAATGGAAGGGATGTGCAACGGTGGTTGCCGCCCGGCGATTGCTCAGGTTTTCGAAATGTATATATATAGTAAAAAGCCAGTTGACAAAAATTTCAAATTGGCCATTATCTATGGTGCCGGGGTGAAAATCGACGGGGTCACTTACTATTTTGATGGAGATGGTAAAGCTTACAATAAAAAAGATATCAATGAGTTGCAAATGAAAAAATATGCCATTGGTGAATGTGCCAGAGAGATGGAACCGTTTGCTGATCTGTTTACCGGTGGGTGTTGCGATATCGGGGCAGCTACGCTTGGTTTGCCGGGCGTAACCGGAATACCGCTTCCGGCAATGTCAATGGATAATAAAGGCTTGCCAGGGATGATGACGGCGATGGTGGAAACATACATAAACCGAAGAAAAATGCTGAACAATGGGGAATACTATGATGTGCCATATGAACCAAAAGATTTTGATAAGGTGTTTCCAGTTCCAAAATTAAGTGAAGAGGAAATGACAAAGGACTTTATCGAGTGGCCGTTGCCCCGGATGACAGATCAAATGAAAAAAGAAAAACTTAAAAATCTTAAATTAATGTAATGAGTAAGGTCTAAGCAGGATCATCCGCGTTTTTCATCATTCGATATGAAAGGACAATATGGGCCCGGACTTCATCATTAGTTAAATCGACATCTACTAACTCATTAATCTGATGCAGCCGATAAAGCAATGTATTTCGATGAACAAAAAGTTTGTCTGCGGACAGAGAAAGACTGCGTTCGTTTGATAAATAGACGTACAGCGTCAGTAAGAGCTGCGCGTTTTTTTTACGATCATAGTTGGCAAGGGTAATAACAGCAGGGTGAAAAAGCTGTGAAATATTAACCATATCCTCCAGTTGATCAAATAAGTATTCCCAAATATGATCGATACACAAACTAATACGGCTATTTTGATCACAGTATCGAATTGAAGTTTCAGTTTGCTTGAATTGAACAGAAAGCATATCCCAACGGGAAAAAGGCATTGAAACACCGCAAATAAAGGAAAGTTCATTGACTAATTGTTCGATTTGCACCTTTACTTCGGCAAAGTCGGATTCGCAGATCAGCATGAGGGGTCGTTCGTTCCAGATAAACATTTGCCCCCGTACTAATGAAGTTTTAAGCTCTCCGCAAAGTACCTCTGCTGTAAGTGAGCCCTCGCTATTCCAAAAGCTCAAGAGCAGAAAATGATCGCATTTTTCCCAGCCCAGTGTAACCAGTACCCAGTTCAGCTTTTCTGGATCGACTGTTTTTTTGTCGAGCAGATCACAGAACAATTCAGAAAGTGAGGTTGCCTCTTGAGGCGGGTTTATGCTTTCCAAGGCAGAAAGAAGCGTAGTAGCCAGAACACAGGTTGTATCGGTGACTGGTGTTTTACATTGCATGATCTGCAGATATAAATGGTAATCCAGCGGGCTATCCACCTTGCCAATGATGCACTTGAAGTCATTATCGGGAAATTCAAATATGGCAGTGGTATTTTTATGGGTAACGGTATAATAATTGGGTGAATTGCGCAAGGTCTGAACTGAAGACAATGGGAGCCTTCGTTTTTTTACAATATGGCTCCAGGCAGAACGAAAATAATCGTTTGCATAAGCTTTTGTAAAGGCAAAAACTTCGCCATGCCAGTTTGCAATAAAGGCAGGATTTTTAAAATAAGGTTCGGTAAGATCAAGCAGTTCCTGCATGTCGGCACCCCTATAAACCGCATTCATGAGCTGATTTTCATAGTTGCGATAATAGTCAAAGGCAGCTATGGCCAGATTGAGAATTTTAGGAAGGCATAATTCGTCGAGAATCAGAAACATATCGTCGGCAACACACATCACCAGCTTATTTTCTTCCGGCAAGGGTTGAAACGCTGCACCCAGCGATCCGGCCAATTCGCCACAGCGGCCGATAGTAAGGTAATTTGGCAAACATGCACCATCGAACAATCGAACACCGGCAAGCGGCGTATATTTTTTACCAGATTCCCGCAGTACGGCACAGCTTTGCGAAATAAACCGTTCCTTGATCATATCAACTGAAATATCCATCGTGGTATCCTTTACATTACTTGTGCGATGCGCACAATTTATCGAGATGCGGAGTGCGAATTGTTATTCACTCCGTACATTGTTATCGTTTTAACACTATGTATAATATAACTAGATGCATAGCAAAGTCAACAGCAATGTACAAATGTTTGGGTAGTTTAAAGTTATGTGAATAGGCGAATCGGTCCAGAAAGCCAGTGGGCAGAGTGTACAAAATTTCTGAATGGCCTGTTTTAACATAGAAGTACAACCGACATTTTCCAAAGAGTTGGCAGAATAGAGAGGAGATCTAATGAAACAAGAAACGAAAAGTGGTCATGAATTGAAAAACGCAATTGCGGCGATTGTCGGACCAAAATATGTGATTGATGATTATTTTGCACTGATTCCATATGCAAGAGATATTAGCGCATTTCCTGGCGTAATGCCTGGTATCGTCGTACGGCCGAAGTCTTCTGAAGAATTGGCGGAGATTGTGAAGCTGGCGAATCGTACCGGCTATCCGATTACAGTAAAAGGCGGCGGTCAGGCAGGCGGCGGTGTCACCAAAGGCGAGGCAACCCGGAATATCATGGTTGATATGGGTCGCATGGATGAGATCGAGGTTGATATTGAAAATTCAAGGGTAGTTGCCGGGGCTGGATCCCGTTTAAGTACCATCGATGATGCGCTGAGACCCTATGGTCATTTTATCAATACCGTCATTGGGCCTTATTACACAGCAACGGCTGGTGGGCTTACAAGTGGCATCGCTGGCGCCGGATTTGGTAAAAATGTGTCAACTTTGGGATGTAATTGGACCTTTGTACTGGGCTTAAAAGTCGTCCTTCCGAATGGCGATATTATTACAACAGGCGCCGGTCCGGATTCAAATGTAAATCGCGAAGACATCTATTTCAGAGAAGTAACCGGTCCTGATCTGACCGATTTGTTTGTTGGAAGTGGCGGCGCATTTGGATTGATCACTGAGGTGGTATATCGAACCCTGCCGATACCGAAGCATATGAAGGCGATCAGCTATGTAACGCCTTCCATGGAGGTTACCTGGGCGATTCAACTGGAGCTGAGTGCCAAAGAGCGCGTCCCCTACACCAACACCATTATGTTTGAAATGACAAACTACATGGTTAAGGCAATCGCTGATGGAATTGAAGGCTATGGAGCTATTTTTTATGCAGTGGAAGGCGATGATGAAGCTGATATCGACAGCAGAATCAAAGAGATTTCAGCAGTCTGTGAAAAGCATGGGGCCATTCATGGAAATGAAAAAATGGATCATTTTGCGATGACCGGCACAACCGGAACATTGGAAATGGTTCGGGATGTTCCGTCGAATTCCTGTCCGTTTATGACCTGGGAATCAATGTTCCCCCGTTCAAAATCGCTTGAATTCACAAAGGGCTTACAGGATGCGTTCAAAAGTGTTGAAGGCCATCGGGAAAATGCCACGGCGGCAGGTCTTTACCTGGTACCGATGGGACATATCTTCTTGACTGGCATAACCATCAGAAGTGGGTTTTCCACACCTGAAGCGGAAGAACATTTGCGAAAGACATGGCGTGTAGGAGAGGAATATATGCGAAAGGTTGGAACCTGTTCGACCTATTCACAAGGAACAAACTCAAACTTTATTGCTGAATCCTGGTCACCAAACCACTCTAAGATGATGAATTCAATCAAAAAAGTACTTGATCCGAAAAATATCATGTGTCCAGGGCTTTGGAATTTCTAAAAGAGGAGATATAAATCATGTTGGATAAATATAAAAAAATGGCATTTGGATGCAGTCGCTGCGGCATGTGCATTGTCGGAGAAGCGGGTTACATCTGTCCGATTCAGCAACATACTGGTGGATTTGATCAGTACGCAGCGCGGGGACGTAATCAAATTGCAAAAGCAATCCTGAATGGCGAATTGGAATACAGCGAAGAACTGATGGAAAGCACTTTCACCTGTCTTGGCTGCAACAGTTGTCATGAACAGTGTACACGAATGGATCCCTTAACCGGAGAAAAAAATATTATTGATGAAACCAAACTCACGAATGCATTAAGAGTCGACCTGGTGAAAGCCGGTTTTGGCCCGCCAGAAGCGCTAAAAAGTGTCGATGCCGGGGTGCAATCAAAACATAATGTATTTGGTGAACCCGTCGAAAAACGCACCAAATGGGCCGAAGGACTTGACTTACCAAAGCAAGGGGACACGGTTTATTTTGCGGGTTGCTATGCTTCTTACCGAAACACGAAAATTCCTAAAGCGACCGTCGCGGTGCTCAAAGCTGGTGGGGTTGATGTGGCGTACCTCGGTGAAGATGAATGGTGTTGCGGGGTTCCCCAATTAGCAGATGGTAATATCGGGCTGGCCGAAGAATTAATTCAGCATAATGTGGAAGCACTCAAAGCTGCTGGTGTTAAAAAAGTTATCACATCCTGTGCCGGTTGTTTCCATGCATTAAAAACAGAATACCCAGAAATTATTGGCAAACTTCCCTTTGAAATCGTTCATAGCAGTGAAGTGATTGCGGAACTGATTGATAATGGGAAAATTAGTCTTGATACCGAAATTGAAAAGACCTTTACCTATCATGATCCCTGCCATCTTGGGCGTCATGAAAATGTTTATGAACAACCACGAAAAGTGCTGAACGCAGTTAAAGGGGCAACCTTTGTTGAAATGCCAAGAAACAAAGCAAACGCCTGGTGTTGTGGTGGCGGTTCGGTGGTTTCAACAGCGTTCCCGGAAATATCAAATGAGATTGCCGCCGGCCGTGTCGCCGAAGCGAAAGGGACATCTGCAGAAACGATTGTTTCGACTTGTCCTTCCTGTGAAAATGGCCTGAATGCAGCAGCAAGAAAATCAAAAATTGAAGTAATCGATCTGTCTGTTCTGGTGGCCAATGCCATGGGTATACAGATTTAAGAAAGAGGTGTTGAAAATATGGCTGAAGAATATGAAGTAAGAGGAATACCTTCCTATACGAAAGAAGATACCTGGGCAAAAGTTATCGGCGACGGGGCGGTGAAGGTTGGTATTACTGATTACGCGCAGAAGATGCTCAGTGAAATTACTTATGTGGATCTTCCGGAAGTTGGGAGTGCGGTTGTGCAATTGGAGTCTTTTGGATCGGCTGAATCGTCCAAATCGGTTGCCGACATCTATTCCCCAATCAGCGGCATCGTTGCAGCAGTAAATCAAGATCTTGCTGATGATCCTGAGATGATTAACCGGGATCCCTATGACGCCGGCTGGATTATTGAGATCACACCATCAAACCTGGACGAAGAGCTTAAGAATTTGCTCAGCGCTGATGAATATAAAGCGCTGATCAAAGAAAAAACGAGTTAATTGGCGGTTAATTAAAGTCGGGGAAATAATCCGGATCTTTGTGAAGGAGATCCGGATAAATAAGTAAGTTTGATGACTTAAACCAGAAATTTAAAGATGAGGTTCGATAAATTAGAGAACTCAGTCTTTTTCTGGTTTGAGTCATTGTGCTGTATATGCCGATGTCCGGTTTTAGTCAGAAACCATTTAACAAACCAGGTCAGGTAAATGACGGGCATCAAAGCAATTGAATTAAGAATAACAGACAAAGAAAGGCGAAAGAGAATAATGAAAAATTCATTACTCAAAAAATTAGAAATAGGCCGATTTGCTGCAACGGCAGCCAAAGGCGCAGAAGCAAACGCACCAAAAAGCATCGGTATGGCCAGAGTACAACGGTTGGTGACGATATGCGGATAACAGTTATTGGAGCAGGCCCAGGCGGATATGAAGCGGCCATTATGGCGGCAAAACTTGGTGCTGAAGTGACGATTATTGAAAAAAATTCGCCCGGTGGAACGTGTTTAAATCGCGGCTGTATCCCGACAAAAGCGCTTTTGGCTACTTCCGACGCATTGGAAACCATTCATAATGCCAAAGCCTTCGGCATTAATGTGGAAGGCACGGTAGCCCCGGATTTTAAAGCGATTATGGAGCGTAAAGCCAAGGTGGTTAGTGGCCTGGTGAAGGGAATTGAATATCTTTTTAACGCAAACAATGTGACTATGATCAAAGGTACTGGAACGCTGGTAGATAAAAATACCGTCGCAGTATCAAAAGACGATGGAACAACGGTAACCATTAAAGCAGATAAGATTATTCTGGCGACAGGATCGGTACCAATTGTTCCGGCTCTGTTCCAATTTGATGGAAAAAAAGTCATCAGCAGTGATGAGGTGCTGGAGCTTCAGGCATTGCCAAAATCTATGATCATTGCAGGCGGCGGGGTCATTGGCTGTGAAATTGGTCAATTCCTCAGTCGCATGGGAACTCAGATTACGATTGTTGAGATGGCTGATCAGATTCTTCCATTAGAAGATGCTGAAACAGCCAAACAACTGGCGCGTCAATTTAAAAAAGATAAGCTAAAAGTCCTGACTGGTAATGGCATTGCCAGTGTTGAAGTGACTGAAACGGGTATACAAGCAAATCTTACCAATGGCAAATCGGTTGAAGCTGAATCAATGCTGGTTGCCATTGGACGTCGCAGTTACCTTGATAACCTGAATGCCCGGAGCATTGGTGTTGCTGTTGATGAACGCGGACGCATTAACGTTAACCATAAAATGGAAACAAATATCCCAGGCATTTATGCCATTGGTGACATCGTTGCGACACCATTGCTGGCACATGTTGCCGCTAAAGAAGGGATCGTCGCAGCTTACAATGCCGTAAAAGATGCCGGAAAAACAGTAGCATATCAAGCTGTACCCCGCTGTGTCTACACTGAACCGGAAGTGGCAGGGGTCGGTTTGACCGAACTGGAATGCGTAGCCCAGGGGATTGCCTATAAAGTCGGACAATTTGATTTCAGAGCCCTTGGCAAAGCGCAGGCAATGAGTAAAATTCAGGGGTTTGTTAAAATTATTGTTGATTCCAAAGACGTCATCATTGGTGCCGCGGTTGTCGGTGCTCATGCCACCGATCTCCTGGCAGAACTTTCGCTGGCAGTACACCTGGGATTGACGGCAGAACAGATTGGGGATTGCATTCATGCCCATCCAACGTTATCAGAAGCAATTATGGAAGCAGCGCATGATGTTCATGGGGTGTGTGTACACAAAGCCTGACCTTTAGTATTTAATTTTTTCTGGCAGTCCGTATTTCATACCAGCGTTAAGCTCTCAATTAAATAATTATTTACTCAAACTTCGCACATTAAATAATGAATTAATTCATTGTGAAGAGCTTTTCTGTTTGAAAATATTGGCTCATACACGCAGTCGATGATTTATGTGCGAAGTTTGTGTGATAAATAAATAAAAAGAAATAGGATTAGGATATGAATAATAATCAAAAAGCAAACATTTTTTCAGATAATATGCCAGTTTCTCTTGAAGATGTCAAGGTAAAAATCCGTTTGACCACTAAAATGGCAGTGTTTACAGTGACATTGCTTTCATTAGCGGTGATTCCATTAGGTATACTGGCTTACTTTGGGGCGCCCAAAAATATCATTCTTGTTCTTACGCTTGGTGTGCTCATACTTGGTTGTGTCGCAGCTTGTGTTGCAGCTAATAAAATTATTGGTCCCATGACAGCGTATAAGGACACCTTGGATCGATTGGCTAAGGGTGATGTATCGATGGAAATACCGGAAGTAAAAACCAAAGATGAATTTGGGCAGCTTGCTCAATCTTTTAAACGGATGGTCGATATCCGCAAAAGTCAGGCAGAAATTGTTCAGGAGTTAGCAAAAGGCAATCTGCAAGTGAAGATTATACCTCAGTCCAGCGAAGATGTTCTTTCTCATGCGCTGATCAGTCTGGTGAGCACCCTGAATCATGTTTCCGAGGAACTGACATATTTGGGAGAGGAAGCCACTGCTGGCAGGAAGGTTGATGTAATAACTGAGACTGTCGGTTATTCCGGATCGTACCAGCAATTTATGATCAGCATTAAAAAAGGTTACGAGAATCTTTCAACCATTGTAAGTCTCGCAGGCAGATATATTGCTCAAATCGGAGTAGGTGTGGTACCGGATAGAATTTACGAAACATATCCTGGTAATTATCAGAAAATCATTGATTTTATGAATTCCGGAGTTGACGGATTAGGGGCTTTGGAAGAAGGAAATAAGGTTTTAAGACTGATGCGCGTCAATGATATCACCCAGAAAATTGAAGGCGATTATCCCGGTATTTACGGAGAAATTGCGACTTCGGTTAATAGGGTCAGAGAAACAATTGTTAATGTTGTTGAAATTAATAAGGCAATTGCCGCTGGGGAATTTAAAAATGAGCTGGAAATGATGAAGCTACATGGTCAACTAAGCGAAAACGACGAATATCTTCCGAGTATGATTGCCCTGGCAGAAAACATCTCCATGCTGGTACAGGAAACTGGCCAATTAACTGATTCTGCCATTGCAGGTAACTTGGATAACCGTGGCGATACAAGTCGCTTCTCAGGAGAATATGCTCAGGTTATTGCAGGTTTTAATAATGCTTTGGATGCTCTCACAGCCCCAATGCAGGAAGCTTCTGTTGTTCTAAATGAATTATCTCAGGGAAATCTTCGTGCCGTCATGATCGGGAGTTACAAGGGGGAAAATGAACAAATCAAGAATAATATGAATAAAACCATTGAATTCTTAAAATGTTATGTCAGCGAAATATCGAAAACACTGGCGGCGATCAGTAAGGGAAATCTTAACCAGGAAATCACGACCGAGTACTTGGGTGACTTTATGGAAATTAAAACTTCGCTCAACGGTATCGCAGAGAGTTTGAGTAAAACCATGAAAGATATCGATATTGCCGCCGAACAGGTAGATTCTGGTGCACAACAGATTTCGGATGGGGGTCAGGCGGTGGCGCAGGGAACCACCGAACAGGCGAGTTCCATTCAGGAATTAAGTGCTTCGATCGAAGAAGTGGCCGATGAAACAAAACGAAATGCCAATAATGCCAATAATGCCAATGCTCTTACAGAAAAGGTTCGTGAGAATGCTCAGATAGGGAATGCACAAATGGCGAAAATGGTCCAGGCCATGACAGAAATTAATGATTCATCCAACAATATTTCCAAAATTATAAAGGTAATCGACGACATTGCCTTCCAAACAAATATTCTGGCATTGAACGCCGCCGTGGAAGCGGCCAGAGCCGGTCAGCATGGGAAGGGATTTGCTGTTGTTGCCGAAGAAGTAAGAACCTTGGCGGCACGGAGCGCCGAAGCCGCAAAGGAAACTACCGCACTAATTGAAGGTTCCATAGAAAAAGTGGCAGATGGCACAGCGATTGCTGGTGATACAGCTGAAAGTCTAATGGTAATTTTAAGCGATATTGAAATGGTTGCTGGTCTGGTGGCAGAAATAGCCAGAGCATCCAATGATCAGGCCTCGGAAATTTCACAGATTACCCTTGGTATAGAACAGGTTTCAAGCGTTGTTCAAACCAATTCGGCCACCGCAGAGGAAAGCGCGGCAGCCAGTCAAGAATTATCCAGTCAGGCTCAAATGCTTAAGAATATGGTTGGTTTGTTTGAATTAAAGAAGAAGTGAGACGATAATGATTCTTATTGTCTTAAAAAGCAACATGTCTTTTTGTGGCGAATTTTTTTGAAGTGAGTAAATCGATCGCAGTCTTGTAGCGGAAAACATAAAAATGACAACAGTGCATAGCCAGATAATCTAATGGAAGAAAAGCTTTCGGTACTGGTATTATTTTAGTTTTTTACAATCATTTCATAAGATAACATCAAATGTTCACGGATATCCGGGTTATTCATGTCCACTTGGATCAGCTCATGGATTTTTTTCAGGCGATACTGAAGTGTATTGCGGTGAATGTGTAAACATTCCGATGTAATGGTGCTGTTTCTTTCACATCTCAGGTACTGAAACAATGTAAAGCAAAGGTCAGCTTCATTTTCACGATCATAGGCGTTTAGTATCAAAATGGCTGGATGACACAGACAGAGATCTTTGGTTGTTTTTAGCAGAGAATCATGGATATAGGAGGTTGTGAAATCTTCGCAACGACGGATACAGGTATTTGCGGATTTACCATAGTGGATCGCCAGTTTAGCTTGATTCAGGCGCTCAGCCAAGGTATCCCACTCTGCAAAAGGCAGGGAAACACCACAGATAAAATCAAGCGGTTGAATGAGGTTTGTTAATTCATCAACCAGGGTATCAAATTCCGATTTTAACAGCAGTAATAAGGTTTCATTCTCGTAGACAAGACGCTTACCCTGGGGAATATACTGATCAAGCAAACCATTTAACGATTCCTTTGTCAGTTGCTCATGGTTATTCACAAACAATAATAAAACACAGGGAACTTTATTTTCCCAACCCAATGCCAAGAGTACCCAATCCAATTCTTCTTTTGGGACTGTTTTTCTATTTAACAGTTCACAAAATATTTTAGACATGGACTGCGCATAGGTGGATAGTCCTGGAAAATGGGTAAATGATACAATTTTAAGAAATATATCCGCCAATTGACAGTGCCCGGTTGTCACAACGGTTTGGTATTCCATGATTTGGATGTGTAAATGCATGTCATTAGCCTGTTTTAAGGTGCCACCGATACAGCGGTGAGATAGTTCGCCAAATGATAACAGGGAAGCCTTGGTACCTTGTAAAACAACTGAGTAATTATCCGATTTTCGCAACATTTGGATTGAGTAAAGTGGAACCCGTCCAGATTTGACGATGTGCTGCCAAGTTCCCCGAACATAGTCATTTTGATATTCGCGGGAAAAAGCAAAAACGCGACCCTGCCAATTAGCGATAAAAATAGGATTCCGGAAAACCGGAACAGCAAGGTCGACAAGATCCTGCAAAGATGAATTTGAATAAACAGCATCTTTCAGCGAAGACTCCCATAACTGAAAGAATTCATAAGCAGCGAGCGATTCATTAAATATCGAAATAACATTTCCTTCAACAGCAAGATAAAAAGATTTATAGACACAGACAACACATCGATTGGTGTTCAGAACGGGGTTAATTTCTGATTCTAAATCTGTCGATTCAGTGATATATAAGAAAACATCTGCTAATTCTGGTCGCTCTTTATCTTTTAACCGGATACCTGTTATACCAGGTTCTGAAGTTTCATCTTCCATTTTTGATGCGAGGATTTTAACCCCCTTTGCGTCAAACCAGTCCTTCAAAATATACAAACTCAATTTCATGACAAACTCCTTTATCAATTGTTCAAAATGAACAGTCGACTTAATTTAGACGTGTAAAGATTTGGTCTATGTGAACGTATACAAAGATCGATAATGGGATTATACTACACCTAAAGGTCAGTTTCAATAATAATATATTCCGATTTACATATGACCCATGTGGCCAATGTGAACAATGGGTAAAAGAAGTAATTTTTTTGCCTTCCATTTGAAAAGGAATTCAGAACGTTTCAATCGTTTTGTTTTCTTTTTTTGCATTTGAAATAAATGGTGTTCCAAATCATATGAGACACTATTTATAAATAAATTTAGGAGGTTTGATAAATGGGTTTTCAAAAAGCGAAGGGTTATATCGGTATGACTGACCCATCAGTTGCAGCATGCCAGGATTGTAAGGTATGTGAATTATTTTGTGCAGCAACACATGATGGTGCCTGTGGTTCAGAATTAAACAGGCTTTGGGAATCAAGCGATATTTTTGCTGGGGAGTACATCACGTATTCATGTAAACAGTGTCTGGCGCCATCATGTATGGATGCCTGCAAGGTTGAAGCAATTTACATCGATGAGGCGACAGGTGCACGATGCATTGACGCTGAAAAGTGTATTGGCTGTAAAGCCTGTATTAAGGCATGTCCACTGGATCCGCCAAGAATTAATTTTGATAGTATCAATAAAAAAGCGAAGAAATGTGATTTGTGCAAAGAACGGGAAGATGGACCAGTATGTGTTCAAATGTGTCCGACTATGTGTTTGCAACTCAAGAAATATTAAAGATAGGGAGATGAAGCTATGAATGAACAATGCGGATGGGCAGGAAAAATATTAAGAGTAAATCTAACGGACGGTACGTTTTCAGATGTCGATACCATGCAGTATGTTCCGAAATTTGTCGGTGGTTTGGGGGTTGCACATAAGATTTGGTGGGATGAAATGCCGCCAGGGATTAAAGCATTCGACCCAGAAAACAAACTGATTTTTATGACTGGGCCGGTTACCGGAACAGCGTCACCTTCAAGCGGAAGAGCTGAATTTGTTTCCATATCCCCACACAGTTATCCAGAACAATACGCAAATACCGGTATCGGCGGTTCTTTACCCACCTATCTAAAGTGGTGCGGTTATGATGGGATTATCATCGAAGGTAAATCACCGGTACCGGCCTATCTTTATATCTCAGCAGATGGGCCAGAATTAAGGTCAGCACAGGATATCTGGGGATTAGGGCTGGTTGATGCCCAGGAAATATTACATGACCGTCATGGGGAAAACTCGTCGTCTTATGGGATTGGACCAGCAGGTGAAAACCTGATTCGTTTTGCTATCATCGGTTGCGGCATTCACAGTGCAACCGGCCAGGGTGGTCATGGTGCCGTCATGGGTTCAAAGAATCTCAAGGCCATCACGGTAACTAAGGGCAAACATCAGGTGAAGGTCGCTGATCCGGAAGGTCTATTAAAAACAACCTTGAAATTTGGACCGATCAGAAAACCCATGCCTGTTTACGATATGGATTTGGCCGATGATAAAACAAATCCTTTCTGGGATCGCTGGACGGGCCCGGATCGCAAACCTAATTTCTCAATCAACTGGATGGGGAATGTTCACAATAAACCCTTTAAATTTTTAAGTCATTCTTGTGGATTGGGATGCTATGCCTCCTGTGGTTTCTTTGAATTCAAAAATGTGCCTGCTGTAACCGAACCGAAACTGATACACGCTATGACAGGATGCAACCACACCCGTTATGAGCAGTTTTTCGATCGAGAAAATGAAACAGTACCGGGCGAAAATTTCAGAAAAGGTCTGGAAATTCATGAACTGGCGCAACAATTGGGGTTTGGCCATTTTGATATCATTTATGGTTTTGTTCCCTGGTTGTATTATACAAAAGCTATGGGTCTTGACACCGAATCTAAGGTTGGAATGCCAACTGATGTTCGGTCAAATGTTTGGTGGATTAAGCTTCTGAAAATGATTGCCTACCGTGAAGGTTTTGGGGATCTCATGGCTGAGGGGATCCGTCGAACGGTTGTGGAATTGGGTGAGGATGAATACGCTCATCCTATTTATGAAGGTCCTGAAGCAGCCAGAGAAGGTAACTGGCCTAAGGTCAGATTGCCGCTGGCACCGTTGGGGGCCTGGGGATACACATCAAGAAGTTTGGTTATGGAAATGCCATTCCCAATGGGCATGCCAGGTCTTTTAAACTGGCTCATTGAAACCAGAGATCCTCATCACAGCAAGTGGCCGGATTGGGCGCATAAGCGGTTTGGTGAATGGATGGCAACAGAAAAAGATCATTATAACAGTACCTTCCCACTGGAGTGGGCAAGACAAAGCACCATTCGGGGAACGCTGTTAGATTCTCTGACCGCCTGTTTCCAGTTCCCACTGCGTAAATATATGGGAATGGAATTTGATTATGATGAGGTCGGGGACGGTTCCGAAACGACTTCTATGGAAGCAACTCTCTTTTCCCAGGTTACTGGAGTTAATGTTACCGAAGATGAGTTTTTCGAATATGGTGAACGAATCAATACCTTGTTTAGAGCCATTCAGATCCGAAACCATGAACGAACCGCTGATATGGAATTTAATGAGTTAATGCCCCGGCTTTATGATGCCTATGATAAGGATAAATTTAAAATTACTACTCAAAATTGGTATGAATATTTAGGTTGGGACAGAGAAACCGGTTGGCCGACCCGGGAAACGTACGAAAAATATGGATTGAAAGATGTGGCTGATGAACTGGCGAAAATAGATAAATTGCCCCAAAAATAAAAATAGACGTTAATCAGATATTTTTAAATCGATATAGATGAAAGAAGGAGAAAACATGGCAGAAAAATTCGAAAATATCGTTGTTGGTGCTGGCTTTGCAGGTCTGACCTGTGCCGGATATTTGGCTAAAAGCGGCCAAAGGACTCTGCTTTTAGAAAAAGGTTCGGTAATTGGTGGGAGGGCTGCGGCCCACCCTGCCAATGGATATAATGTTGTGATGCATCTGCCACTAATTATGACATCCCTCAATGGTGGTGGTGGGTACGGATGGGCGAATGCAGCAAAAGATTTTGGTGCCGACATTAAACTGCACTTTAGCCGAGAACCGCGGCTTTATCTTAATGGTGTAGAGGATCCATATATGACAATTCCAAAATGCATCACAACCGAAGCTGCTGTTGACTGGATGGAGAGTTTTTTAAAAAAAGCCCGTCCGGATCTCTGGTCTAACAGCTGTAAGTCTGAACTATATCCGATGGTTGATGAAATACTTCACAAGCCATTTAAAGAAATGTGTGAAGAATGGGATGAAGTATCAGTAAAAGACTGGGTTCAATCCCGGAGTATGGATAAGGGGATTGAATATGTGTTTACATCATTGATGGCCTGTTTCTGCTGGACTGCTGATGCGGAATTCACCTGGAACTATGGTTCAGCAGCCAAAGGATTTGTGATGCTGCGCATATGGATTGGCAATCAGGGGGCTATGTCAGTCGCAATCCCTGATCTTCAGCATGGTATATGTGAGCCCATAGCGGAAGCCATTACCACGAATTTTGGTTGTGATATTAGAACAAACTCAGAAGTCATTAAAGTTATCATTGAAGATAATAGGGCGGTTGGAGTTGAAATAAAGGATGGAAATGGAACTATTAAACGAATCGAAGCTAACCGGGTGATTCTTGCCACAACCTGGCTGGATTACCTGAAATTGCTTGAAACAGTGCCGCCAACCTTGCTGGAAACTATGAAAGCTCCTCTTCAACAGAAAATGGGCGGAATCTTTTTAACGTATCAGTTGAATAATTCCATCAGTCTGGATGGAGCATTTACGCTGTTTATTAATCCAAAAACGGGTTCATCAATTCAGGGTGGCTGTGCTCAGAATATTGAGCAGCCATGGAACGTTCCGGAAGGAAAGCAACTTATCTGGGCATATTCGGTAAGAAGTGATGCCGATTTTAATCGATTGGGACTGGAAGGAATTGCGGCGGAAGTTACCCAAAATATGGAATTGCTTTATCCGGGATTTAATCGCGCATTGGAATCTACCAGCCCGGTGAAAGGCGCCAGTTATCCGTCTCATTATCGATTTAGTTCACTTCCTAAGATTCGCCAAAAATCGCCGGATGTGGACGGTCTATTCTTTGCCGGTGAATGCACCTGGCCGATGTATGGTCAGATTACTGATGGAACTGCCAGCACTGGAGCAAACGTGGCTAAATTAATTCTGGAGACAGATGATTTAGCAGGGGTATGAAATAAAATCACGGCATGATTGATTTCGATTAATGAAAAATAAATTCAAAATTAAAGTATTTTAATGAAAGGGATCAAATGAATGAAAATATAGTCAGAATGCCCCCAGGAAATGCACCAGATATCCAATGCCATCATTATTTTGATGGAAAATGGGAAGACCAGATGATTTATGTACCCCAGGAACTGCCATTGGCCATTTATATCAATGGCAGAGAATTGGTTACAATTCTATGCTCCCCTTCAAAGCTGAACTTTTTAGTTGTTGGATATTTATTGGCTGAGGGCATCATCGAAAATATTGAGGATATTAATATTTTAAGAGTCTGTGAGGAGAATTCAATTGCCGATATCAGATTGAAAAACAATGATTATAAATTGCCTGACAAACGAATTCTCACATCAGGATGTGGCGGAGGGATGAGTTTGAATAACGGTCATTATCAAGAAAGGCTGGTTTCAACACTGAGTGTGGCACCTGAAAAACTTTTTATACTTGTCAAGCAAATGATAAAAAGCGGAAAAGCTTATCGTTTAAGTGGTGGCAGCCACACATCTGCACTTTGTGACACCAACCACATCATTGCCTTGGGAGAAGATATCGGGCGTCACAATACCTTGGATAAAATCATCGGTGAATGTCTGATGAGGAATGTTTCAACTAAGGACAAAATCCTTATAACCAGTGGGAGAATCGCCTCTGAAATGTTAAGAAAAGCGGTCAAGATGGAAATACCTATGGTAGTGTCATTAACTTCCCCAACCCAACAGGCGATAATATTGGCCAGGGAATTGGGGGTTACTCTGGTTGGTTATGTCCGTGGCAGCCATATGACTGTTTACGCCAATGAAAAACGACTGGGAATTATAGCAAAAAATGACGAGCAACACGTCTCTGAACAAATAGGTTAAAGAATGACTTCCGGAATGCTTAAAATCCGGAAGTCTGTTTACATTTAAAAACAGGAAAAATTATCAGAATAATAGTATAGTAGATAGTGTAAAATAAGTGGATCGACGCGACATGAAGTGGTAGTCAGTCTTAAAAGTCTTTGATATTATTTAAAATACTGGAAAAAATTTAGGAGTGAAATCAATGTTAAATATTATATTGCTGGGGCTGGTAAGCTTTTTTTCAGACATCAGCTCAGAAATGGTTTATCCTTTGATTCCCTTATATCTGACATCGGCGTTTGGAGCGACGCCAGTACTTGTCGGGATCATCGAAGGGATTGCAGAAAGTATTGCCAGCTTACTAAAGGTCTACAGCGGTTATATCTCAGATAAGTACAAGCGGAAAAAAATTCTGGCTTTTGGTGGGTATTCCACCGGAATCATTTATAAAATAGCGCTGTTGATTGCCTCCTCCTGGACAGGGATCTTGTTTGCCAGAGTGATTGATCGGATTGGAAAAGGGATCAGGACAGCGCCCCGGGATGTTTTAGTCTGTGAAAGTGCGGATACAAACAAGATGGGGAAGGCTTTTGGTATACACAAAGCTCTGGACATGGCCGGATCAGCCCTAGGAATCTTAATCGCTTTTTTCCTCCTGTCACAGGCGGAAGGAAACCTTGACTATAAAACGCTGTTCACAATTTCTATCATTCCCGCAGCAATCGGGTTGGTGATCCTAATGTTTGTCAAAGAAAAAAAAGAACTACGAGAAGTCAAAGAGCGAGAACCCTTCTGGAGAAATGTGAAAAATTTGGATGTAAACTTAAAACTTTACCTGGCTGTGACGTTTATTTTCACACTAGGCAATTCGTCCAATGCATTTTTAATTCTCAGAGGAAAGAGTCTAGGCCTAACTGACGCAAATGTGATTTTGCTCTACTTCATTTATAATGTATCAGCAGCTTTATTTTCCGTGCCTTTTGGTCATCTGTCGGACAAGTACGGCCGGAAAAAGATTCTTGTTTCTGGGTATATCACCTTTGCCTTGGTTTACGTCGGGTTTGCTTTTGTCTCAAATGCAGAGGTGCTGGTGATTCTGTTTATCATTTATGGTCTTTACACCGCCATGACAGCAGGCGTTGAACGGGCTTTAGTCTCAGAAATTTCACCAGTCAATCTAAAAGGGACAATGCTGGGACTTCAGGCCACCATTGTAGGGATTGCCCTGCTGCCAGCCAGTGTCATTGCCGGCCTGTTATGGAACGTTTTTGGACCTCAGGCACCATTTGTTTTTGGCGCCGGGCTGTCTCTGTTTGCCGCCGGTATGCTGATTTTTCTGATGAACCGAAATTCAAAACAACACGGGCAAATATAAGCTATACCGGCAAGAAGGGGAAAACTATGTAGAGAAATTAAGGTGGAGATAATGAGGGTTGAAATAGGTCTTAAATCGAGCTGCTTCTGTTAGCGTTTTGCGATGCGTAAATAGGATTTCAATAAAAAAAACAGCACTATGCGGTGCAACATCAATTTTTTCAGCAATTTTTTCTGGACAGAAGTCGGCAACCAGAGTGATCTGTTTTTGAAGTTCCAACGGTTTATTGAAAAGTAATAAAATATCTAAATCTGAGTTTGTCAGTAATTGATTTTTATTTAATCGAAAGTTATTGGTATTTTCATAAAAATACTGTTTGATGGCATAACATATATTTTTTTTATCAACATCAAACGTTTTTTTGATGACCAAAGATTGCATTTCCGATCCAACCGGTGTGATCGAAAACTCAAAATCATTGAGCCCGGCAAACATGCTCGAAAGAAGTTCATCCTCTCGATAATAGAAACTAAAATGATCAAGTGCCGGTTTGGTGATGTAATTTCCCTTTCGTGGAATCGTCAAGATGTAGCCTTCATGAGCAAGAATCATCATGCTCTTTTCAATGGTTGATTTGCTGGCATTGTAAATATCCAATAATTCATTTTCTGAGGGCAATCGGCTGCCAGGTTCCAGTTCGCCTGAGATTATTTTATCTGAAATGTCTTTGACGATTTGTTTGTATAGCTTAGTATCCATGCTTATTGACCTCGAATTTTGAAGGCATTCCCTTTAAAATAGCTCTTTCCATAGCGGATGATTTGACTGACCTCATTTCGGGCTGTCGCTTCGATTTGAATAATCGGAAAGCCAATTTCAACTTCTAAGATTGAAGAAATGTGTTCATCAGAAGACAGGACAGCCAAGGTTACATGCTTTTTAATTTTTTCACCATTATCAGCATTTTCGTCAATATTGATGTAATGAAACTCTTTTTCCAGTACCGGTTCTTTAGGATTGTAATGAAGATAAGTTATATCATATCCGACGACCTCACCATTATTGAAGATGCGCTGTTTAACTTCAATGATCTTTTTTTGAGTAAAATTCTGCATACGAATACGAAGATCATCGCTCATATCAACAATATCGACAGACAGCAATTTATGTTCAAAATCCTGATCGTCATTTCTTTTGAAATTGATATCAAAATGAGTGAAGTCTGGTTTGCTGACAAAGTGACCTTTTCCCTGAACGCTGTAAATATAGGTTTCATTGATCAGTACCGCCAAAGCCTTCCGCACCGTCATCCGACTGATTCCATAGCTTTGACTCATGTAATTCTCGGAAGGAAGGGGATCACCGGGACTTAAAATGCCATCCGCGATGTCTTTTTTGATCGCATTAACAATAATCTGATATTTTGAGAGGGGTGTTCTATTAGCCATTTTTTTCGCGCATCCATTCGTTACATTTGGTGATCCCGGTTTCCGCAGATTTTGTTGCAAAATCAGCTCCGATATAGTTTAAAAGATCATCAGAGAGGGATAGTCCGCCAATGATTATTTTAAAATCATTTCTGATATAATTTTTAGTCAACAGATTAACTGTTTCCGTCATGGATTTTATGGCATTTGAAATGATACCACTCATGGCTAAAATATCCGGCTTTGTTGCCAGCGCCTCTTCAAAGAACTTATCCGGTTTGACGTCAACCCCCAGATCAATTACCTCATAACCTTCAGTTAACGCCAGGTTGATAAAAATAGACTTGCCAATATCATGGATATCATTTTCGACGGTGCCAATTAGAATTCTGCCAGTTCGCTCAGTTGCTGTTAATGACGAACCCGTTTGTTCCAAATCATCAAAGAAATTTAAGACGCTTTTAAAAACACAGCCGGCCATGATCAGGTCCGCAATATAATAGTCAAGGCTTTCATAGAGAATCCCGATTTCATTCATCCCCAGGATAACATAACGGATAATTTCTTTACGTGTTAAACCATCTGCTACAGCCTGGGACACTAAATTTAAGACTAAATCCTCATCCAAATTACGGACTGCTTCAACAATTTCATCTTTTATCACAGAAGTTCCCCTTTATAATGATTTGCTTTGAACTATACTATATCAAGCATTCAATAAAAAATCAAATCCTGTGATGGATTTGTTAAAAAATAATATTTTACAAAAATAGTTGACAAATGTGCTAAATAGAATTAACATATACATGTACAGGGTAGTCGCGATACCAGATTTTATTTTATTAATTGGAGGTACAAAATGAGTGATCAAAATATTTATGAAGATCGCATTAAATTATTCAAAGATACCACTGAATTAAAGAAAACCGAAAGGGTTCCAAATCTGTCAAATTTCTTTACCTGGAAAATACTGGATTCACCTTACAAACTGAGTGAAGCGATGAATGATTACGATAAAATGGAAAGAATTGTATGTGATTTTCATGAACGGTATCACTTTGATGCTTATATGGATTTGGGCACACGAAATCCCATTCGTGTCACTGATGCACTAGGTGGAGGTGATCACGAGGTCAACGACAAAACAGAATCAATTAATTATTATGATCATGTATTGATGAAATCAGATGAATATCAGGAATTATTAGATAATGAGGTGAAATTTTTATGGACAAAAGTATTTGCCAGAAAGTTTCCAGATACAACACCTGAAAAACTCATAAATGCTGTTCAGGAATTGATGGCTTATGGTCAATTCAATGATAAGATGACGAATAAATTTGTTCAGGAATATCATTGTCCATCTGTTTTTAATATGAATGCAGTTTTAATGCATCCGTTTGAGTATTTACATAATAATTATCGAGGCATAAAAGAAGTATCAATTGATTTAAGAAAACGACGAACGGAATTGAAAGACGTCATTGAAAAAAAATTCGAAACCCAAATGCTGCCGGCTCTGGATGCAGCTTTAGATCTGGATACAAGTGCCTATGTGTGTGATACTTACTTTCCAATGCTGGCTCATGCCATCCTTAGTCCTAAACAGTTTGAGGATATTTATTGGCCCCAATTAAAACAAATTATTGACAAGGTCGTGGAAAAAGATAAGACCATTTACATTTTTTGTGAAAGTACCATGCTCCGCTTTAAAGATTTTTTTCAGGATATTCCCAAAGGACATGTTATTCTTCATTTAGAACAAGATGACATCTTTGAAATTCATAAAGAACTGCCTAACATCTGTCTTGCTGGGGGAATGACAACCGATTTGCTTGGTAATGGAACGCCCCGTCAATGTATTGATTATTCAAAAAAATTGATTGATGAGTTGGGTAACGGATTTATTTTTAGTCAGAACAAAATGGTTTCATTCAGAAATGATTGTACCCGGGAAAATCTACTGGCGGTAAATGAATTTATTAGAAATTATTAAGAAGGAGGTCAAAATGATGTTAGAAGAAAAAGATTCAGCAATAGATAACCCGTTTTTAACTTATCCGGAGGGATGGAATCAGGCGGTTGAAAGTTTGGTGTTTCTGCCGGAAGAAATGCGGGAAGGCTTCTTGATTCAATTTATAACAACTGTTACCAGTATGTAAACGATATTTAGATACGGAATGAGTAATTTAACAATTAAGCTGTAGAACTCTCTGCAGCTTATCATATTCTGATTGAAGAAGGTGTTATTGTTGAAAAAAAGTACTAATTCATCAATGAAACGATGGATGATCTGTGGTGGGTGTTTTTTAATTTGTTTTATGGGATATGGATTAGCCTATTCATCAATCAGTCTATATTCGGTGAGCATCTGCGAGGCGTTTGGTTTCAGTCGCGGGCAGTTTTCTGTTGTCATGAGTCTGCTAAGCTTATCCATGAGTATTGGGGCCTTTTCTTACGGTAAATTATCCCAAAAATTGAGTCTGAAGTTCTTAATGATATCCGGCGTAATTATGATTGCTGCAGGGGTACTGTTGATGAGCTTTTCAACGACTCTTCCGATGTTTTATTTTGCTGGTATTCTGATTGGTCTGGGGCTCTCTGTCGCTACGGTTATTCCGGCAAGTATCCTTATGCTGAACTGGTTTGGCGATAAAAGGGGTGGTGCGCTTGGAATTATTCTTGCATCAACCGGAATCGGAGCGATGGTTTTTAGCCCATTAGTCATTTATTTTATTGACTTAAAATCATTCGAATACACGCTGGCATTTTCAGGAATAATTCTGGCCGTTTTACTGGTGCCCGTTGTTGTTTTTGTAATTAAGGAAAAACCAGCTACTCAAAATAAAGAAGAAAGCCAAGCTGAAACAACTTATGAAGAACAGAGACAAGGTCAAAAAAGTGGTCTATCACTTAAAGAAGCCAGAAAAACATTCGCATTTTATTTTTGTACGATAACTGTTGCGATGTATTCGATTGTGTTTGTCGGGGTAACCTATTTTATTCCTTCTTATCTATTGGATATTGGTTTAATGCCAATGGTGGTGGGTGTTATGATCTCACTATTGAGCGGAGCTAATGCCATCGGAAAAATAATAATGGGGAAAATAAATGATGTTTTTAACGTCAGTATTTGCGTAACTTATGGGACCGTTTTATTTATCATTGCCATGGTGATTGCATTATTGATTCAATCACCAGTCATGGCAGGGGTTTTTGCCATTATTTATGGATTGTCCGTGTCAACAGCCTCATTTCCGCTAACCATCATCGTTTCAGACTTTTTCGGGGAAAGGGCTTATGGGGAAATTCTGTCATTTATTCAAGGTATCGCTGGTCTTGTTGCAGCACTTGCCATTCCTATTGCAGGATTAATATATGATACAACGGGTAGTTATAATCTGATTTTTATGATATATATTGGACTCAGTATCATACCATTTGCCACTTATTTTATGGCATTAAAGAAAAAGCCGGTAATTGAATTTTAAATGAAAAATGGACGCGAGAATGCGCCTGATCTTTTTGAATAGAAGATGCGGTATAAAGAAAATTTAATTTTTGATGATGAGGATGCCGATTTAAAATACGGAAATTCTCATAAAAAAAGATGAACGACAAATTAAAGAGGAGAAAAATATGTTAGACTTAAAAATTTTAACACAAGCTTTGGGAGATCTTGAAGAAGATCAGGTTATGGAAATGTTGAAGGAATTTGCGGATACAAGTCCTTCAGAAGCAGAAGCACTGGAAGCAGTAGCGGCTTGTCAGGCCGGGATGGCAATTGTCGGAGAGCTTTTTGAAAGTGGAGAATATTTTGTCGGTGATCTGATTTTTGCCGGAGAGCTATTAACTGAAGCCATCAATGTTTTGAAACCGGCTTTAGGTGGAGGTGCTTCAGTGGTAATTGGAACGATTCTCCTAGGCACGGTCCATGGCGACTTGCATGATATCGGCAAAAATATTTTCAAAAGCATGTCGGAGGCAGCGGGATTCGAAGTTGTTGATTTGGGGATTGACGTCGAAGTGGACACCTTTGTTAAAAAAGCTCAGGAGATCAAACCTCAGATTATCGGCATGAGCGGGGTTTTAACGCTAGCCATTGATTCCATGAAAGATACCGTGGAAGCACTGAAGGAAGCCGGTGTGGATGCTAAAATTATCATCGGCGGGAATCCGGTGACCAAAGAAGCCTGTGCGTTTGTCGGTGCGGATGCCTTCACCACCAATGCTGCCGAAGGGGTTAAAATCTGTCAGGGACTTGTCTAAATTCAAGGAATTAAAACACTATAAGGAGCAATTATGATAATTATTGGAGAGAAAATTAACGGCACCATCCCATTAGTTAAGGAAGCAATTGAAAAACGAGACGCCGACTTTATTGCTGATCAGGCGGTCAAACAGACAGAAGCTGGCGCAAGCTTTATTGATGTATGCGCCAGCACCGCCCCGGAATATGAAATTGAAACCTTGAAATGGCTGATGGAAGTTGTTCAGGACGCCACCGATACCCCAGTGTGTATCGACAGTCCCAACCCCCGGGTGATTGAGGCAGTTTTTAAATATGCCAACAAACCCGGGATGCTTAATTCCATTTCCGAAGAAGGCGACAAATGTGAAGTTTTGCTACCACTGTTGGAAGGGAACACCTGGGAAGTCGTGGGTTTGACCTGCGATGATCGGGGCATACCTAACGACGTTAAGACTAAGGTGGATATCACCAAAATTTTAGTGGAAAAAGCAGCCCAATATAGCATCACCCCGGATCGGATTCACATCGATCCCTGTGTCATGGCTTTATCCACGGAAAACAATTCAATGCTGAACTTTGCAGCCGAAATCAAAGCCATCAAAGAACTTTATCCCACCATCCATGTGACTGGAGCCATCAGCAATATTTCCTTTGGCTTACCGCTACGGCCGCTATTGAACAAAACGGCCATGGCCTTTGCCATTGATGCCGGGATGGACTCCGCTGTCATGGATCCGCTTAATCGGGATCTAATGGGTACGATTTTTGCCACATATGCATTAATGGGACAGGATAAACACTGCCGGAAATACAGCAAGGCGTTTCGGGCAGGAGAGATAGGGCAGGTCCATAAATAGATAATAGAATCAAATATTTTTAAAATGACATTTGAAAAGATGAGCCCTGCTACAGCATGGCGATCTTTCACGATGAAGGCTATAAGGAAAGAGATGTGGATGTGGAGATCCAGATTAATAAGATAATTGACAAAGAACCGGTCCAGGGGTTACCTGAATCGGTTCTTTGTTAGTTTTATTTTCAGCAATGGGCTTCGTTCCGATCTTCATACCAGAAGCTGACACTTTCGGCTACAGCTGCTTCAATGGCGTCGTAGTCTTTGTTTTTAAGACAATTGTACAAATCCAGATGAAAGCGCTCAGCGTTGTTAAAGCGTTCATCGGTATCAATGGTATCCTCAATGGACAGGGCAAAAACTTCATAAATCCCGTTGACGATATTGGAGATATAGGGATTATCACAAATATTGGCAATCGCCACATGATATTGATAGTCCAGATAGGCGGCTCTTTCTTTGTCACCGGATTCATAAGCCACACGGATTTCTTTGATGCGGCTTTTTAAATTTACCAGATCTTTGTCAGTAACCTTGGTCATGGCGGTACGCAGTACCGTTTCGTCCATCATCCGTCGAAATTCGACCATGGCATTATCGCTGCGGGACTGGAAAATAATGCTGTAGATAATGGGGTTAAAGATGGTTGGCGCAATGTGGTCGCAGACGTAGGTGCCGTCCCCTCGTTTGATGGTAACAACACCTAAGGTTGCTAATATTTTCATGGCTTCCCGCAGGGAATTACGGCCTACCTTCAATTCTTCCATCAAAATAAATTCACTGGGCAGTTTTTCACCCACCTTAAATTGTCCGGCGGCAATAGCCTTCACAATCTGGTCAATGATTTTATCAACGATGCTGCCGTTATCGATCGGGGTAAGAGCAGATGCTTTACTGTTATTCTTGAGAAAAGTTTTCATCAAAACCTCTTTACTAATCATAGGATGTTTAAACGTTCTATAATATTATAACAGCTTGTTTGAAAAATATCAATCTTGCTTTGATAGTGTTGAGTATTTCATTCAAGTCTTTGTTTGACAGTAATTTTCAATAAAAGCAAGAGCAGTTTCAGTTCCATTCTCCTGATCGATGATGATCTTCAGGGCTTGGGCCTTTGATTGGATGGCCTCTTCTTCAAACGCAATGAAGCGTTGAATCAGAGCTTGTATCGTGACCTGGGTTTCCTTCAGTGGTTTTAGTGCATACCCCTGGTGATAGAGGCGGTTGGCCCAGAAGGGTTGGTCTACCGAAAAGGGGATAATCAGCTGCGGCTTTCCACTTTTGATGGCCGCTGCCATAGTTCCCACGCCGCCATGATGGATAATCCCTTTGCCATGGGGAAACAACAGTGAATGGGGCGCGGCAGCGATGGTCAGCAGATTCTCATCCTCATCAAAGCGAAAGCCGCTGTTGCCCGATAAAAGGATGCCCCGCTGATGGGTGGCATGAAGGGCTTCCTGCAGATGTTTTTTAAATTGTTCCGGAGCTTTAAGGGGCATACTGCTAAACGAGATAATAATCGGTGCTGGTCCCGAGTTTAAAAAAGCCGTTAATGTCGAATCCAGGTGCTCTGTTTGGGAATCAAGATAAAAAAATCCAGGTGTCAGAACCCGACCCTCCCAGCTTGTTACTTCTGGAAACAAGGCCTTGCTGATCGGATAAATGATCGGGATCACTTGACCATTCAGGGAAAAGGTGTAGAGTCCGCTTTGACGTTTGGGCAGATGCAAGGTTTTTTCTCGGAAATCATTGACCTCTTTGATGCTTGATCGTTCGGCTTGAGCAATCACCGAGTAGCTCCAGCGATTCAATCGCTTTCCGAAATTTTTGGTTGGCGAGATGGCCAGGTTGGGAAATTCATCAATCGGAAAGGTAATCGGCACCGGGGGAATGCTGATACAGGGAATGTCGAGAGCCCCAGCAATATCGGGAGCACCGAAAGCCTTGGGATGATAGAGGATCACATCAGCTCCCCGGGCAGCATCATAGAACTGATCGAGGGTTTGTCGAAAGACCGGATTAACTACCTCATCCAGATATTTTTTGGTGCGAAATGGGTGTTGAAGCGCATGTTTGAAAACCATTTGTCCTTCCTCGGTTTCCAGCATCGCCATCAGATCGCTGGCCGCTTCTTTAAATTCGATGCCGGCTGCTTCAATAAATGGCTTGAATGTTTTTCCGGTACAGATCACGGCCTGATGTCCTTTTTCCAGGGCTTTTTGTGCCAAAGCGACAAAAGGTTGAACATCCCCACGGGTTCCTAAGGTTAAGATTGAAATTTTCATTAATGACTCATCTCCTCGCTTCAGTTTGCAATTAAATCCACTTAGTAATGATACTTTTTTTACCCTGATTTTTCAAGATTAATAAGGCTATCGGTAATAAATGAATTAAAGAACAAAAAAGAATATCAAATCTTCTTTATTTTATCTACATATGTTATAATAATCAATTGCATAGAAGTTACGTGAAACATCGATTAATAAGAACATGAGGTAAGAATGAATAAAAAACCAGAACTGCTGGCACCGGCCGGAACCATGGAAGCGGTCATTGCGGCCATCAACGGTGGGGCGGATGCAGTCTATTTTGGCGGCAAATCTTTTAATGCCCGTCGTAATGCTGAAAATATGACGGATGAAGAAATAAAAGCGGTGGTCACCCTTTGTCATCAACATGGGGTGAAAGTCTACGTCACCTTGAATATATTAATAAAAAACTGTGAAATGAGCGAATTAGTCAGCACCCTTAATTTTCTGAAAACCCTTAATCTGGATGGCCTGATTGTTCAGGATATGGGATTAATCTATTTGATCCGCCATTATTTTCCCGAATTCAAACTCCAGACCAGCACCCAGGCTTCTGTTTATGGCGTAGAAGGAGTGCTGTTTTTTCAGGAACTTGGTTTTTCCCGGGTGGTTCTGCCCCGGGAAATGCCATTAACCCAAGTAGCTGAAATCAAGAAAAAAACCCAGGTTGAATTAAAAATATTCACCCATGGAGCCTTGTGCTACGCCTATTCTGGCCAGTGTCTGATGAGCAGTATGATTGGCGGCCGAAGCGGCAACCGGGGTCTCTGCGCACAACCCTGTCGCAAGAATTACCGGCTGTTTGATGAGAACAGTCGACTGGTTCAGGAAGGCTATCTCCTCAGTCCCAAGGACTTAAATACGTTGGACGACCTGGAGACAATCATCGCTTCGGGTGTGGACTCCTTAAAAATTGAAGGCCGGATGAAAACACCGGAATACGTTTATGGGATCACCCGGGCTTATCGGGAAGGCATCGATGCTGCTGCCGGGGATAAGATTACCAAAACTGTTGATAATCAGGCCGTTATGCAGGTGTTTAACCGGGATTTCACCAGGGGTCATCTTTTTAACGAAGCGGATCTCCTCAATGCCCAGGTGGGCAAGAACCGGGGCGTTTTAATTGGCCAGGTTGTCAGCCTTACTAAAACCGCTAAAAACCAGAATCATAAAAGTGCCTATCAGCCTCTGGGGATTCGCCTCAATGAGGATGCTCAGCTTCATGTCGGGGATGGCTTATCCTTTGGTGAGGACGGGAAAATGGGGACCAAGGTGGATGCGATTTTCACCCCGGCCGGCCGCCGGCTGGAACAAGGCCTTGGTGGCGATACCGTGGCCATTCCCTGTCGCTATGGGGTTTCACCAGGAACACCACTTTATAAAAATCTTGATAAGAACTTAATGGATAGCCTTAAACAACTGGGTTCCCAATCCCTTGATCAACCAGGCACCGCAGTGAATTTTAATCTGCTTCTCAAGCTGGGCAAACCGGCCGAAATAACAGCTTTCACCCAGGGGTGTACGGTTACATATACTGCCGATTTTAGTCCCGAATTACCGCTGAAAAACCCCATTGATGAAGCGATGGTTCGGGAGCAGATTTCCCGAATCGGCGGCACCGGTTATGAACTGGGGACTATTTCCATGGAGTTGGATGATCAGGTATTTTTGTCCCGCAGCCAGTTAAACACCCTGCGCAAAGAAGTCTTGATTAAACTGGCAGAGGCTCTGGCAGATGCTGAAAAAAATGCCGGAAATACCGGTGAGTTAAATCAGACGATGACGATTGTGCCGCTGGAGAAAGAGCTGGCGGGTCAATCAGAACGAGCTAAACAACTGCAATCAGCAGACGCGAAAAAACGGGTTTCGTTGGCATTTGAAAAAATGCCGGATCATCAGTTTTTAGCGCTTTTGGATGGGCTGGGTCTGGATCAGGTCGTACTGCCTTTACTTGGGGAGGGGGTCGCGGAAAAGACCGCCCTCTTGAAAGATCTGGGCATCGCAGTTTTACTGAAGACACCTAAAATAATGGATGACCAATTAACTAAAAAAGTACGTCGTTTAGTGAGCAAAGAGATGAATCAGGATGGCTTTTTAATTGGCAATTATGAAGCCCTGCATCTGCTAAATAAAACATCATCTTATTTAGAGGCGGATCAGTCGTTTAACCTGTTTAATACCCTGGCAACCAGGGCATTAAAAGAGTGGGGCATCGGTGGCGGCGTGTTATCGCCGGAACTTTCTGAAACCGAGCTGAAAGAAATAAGTGAGCATTCTGAGATTACCATAGTTTTACCAGTTTACGGTTCGCAGGAGCTGATGGTCAGTAAAAAATGCCTGTTCGGCTGTAAAAGCTGTCTGGAAAAGAAAAAAGGAACAACCAGTTTGTGCCATCAGGAAATGTCCGGTCAGCTGGTGGATGAGCGCGGGTTTGCCTTCCCGGTAGAACGGGATGACCAGGGACTGATTCATGTCTATAATGGCGATACCTTATTTTTAAGGGAAGAAATCCTTGAATTAAAAGCTGTGGATACCTGGCGAATTCATCACCGTAATGAAAGTATGGAAAAGTTAAGAACCATCATCGGCTATTACAGTCAGGGAATTTATGACAAACATTGGGGTCTTCCCGAAGGACTTGGGACCGAGGGAACCACCCGGGGGAGTTTTAGACGAGGCGTAAAATAGAGGAGTGAAATAAATACATGGATCAAAGAAGTTTGAAGGTCTTGGAATATCATAAAATATTAAAAAGTCTGGGTGAGCATTGCGTCACCCAGGGTGGGAAGGATCAGGCCAAAAATCTATTGCCACTGGAAAGTCTGACGGCAGTCAATCGGGGTCTTGATTTAACCAATGAAAGTCTGGGGATGATCCTCCGTAACGGCCGCCCGCCTCTGGCAGATGTGCCGAATACCAGTGATTACGTCAAGCGGGCTGCGATTGGCTCGATGCTGTCGATGAAAGAACTGTTGTCGATTGCCACCCTGCTGCGGATCGCCCGGGATATGGATAATTATTACCACAGTGATACGCAGATGGACACCCTGGTATTATTAAAGGATCTGTTCACCTCACTGGAAACCTGTGAAGAACTGGAAAAAGAAATCAGCCGCAAAATACTGGGACCGGAAGAAATGGCCGACAATGCCTCCCGGGAACTGTCCCGGATTCGGCGGGAGATGCAGTTTAAGTACAAACGGATCACTGAAAAACTGAGCCATATGATCAGTTCAACCGCTTATGAAAAAATCCTCCAGGAAAAAATCGTGACGATCCGGAACAATCGCTATGTTATTCCCGTCAAGCAGGAATACCGCAGCCAGGTGCCCGGGATCGTGCTGGATAAGTCGGCCAGTGGCGCCACCCTCTTTATTGAACCGATGGCGGTGGTGGAACTGAACAATGACATCAAAATTCTGGTCACCGAAGAAGAACAGGAAATCGTCAGGATTCTCAAAGATCTCACCGAAAAGGTGGCGAATCAGCGGGATGAAATTATCTGCAATTATGATGTGCTGGTGGATCTCGATTTTCAGTTTGGCAAAGGCAAGTACGGCCTGACCATCAATGGTGTCCGCACCAGTGTCACTGAAACTGGCGCAATTGAGCTGTTACGGGCCAAGCATCCGCTGATTCCCGAAGATCAGGTCGTCGCCTCGGATATTAATTTTGAAGCAGGCATTGACACCATGGTCATCACCGGACCCAATACCGGCGGGAAAACGGTCTCCTTAAAAACCATCGGCCTGTTGAACCTGATGGTGCAGTCCGGGCTGTTTGTCCCGGTTCGGGAAGGCAGTAAAACCCGGATTTTTGCCGATATCTTTGCGGATATCGGGGATGAACAAAGCATTGAGCAAAGCCTCAGTACCTTTTCTTCTCATATGACCAATATCGTTGAGATTATGAATAAGGCGGATCATAACTCACTGGTCTTGTTCGACGAGCTGGGCGCCGGAACAGACCCCACCGAAGGGGCCGCTCTGGCCATTTCGATTCTTAATGCCCTGCATCTGCGCAAGGTAACCAGTGTATCCACCACCCATTACAGTGAGCTGAAGGAGTATGCCCTGGTCACTCCGGGGGTGGTCAATGCCAGTGTTGAATTTGATGTCAAAACGCTGAGACCGACCTATCGCCTGTTAATTGGGGTGCCGGGGAAATCCAATGCCTTTGAAATCGCGATGCGATTGGGGCTTGGTGATGAGGTCATTGAAAATGCCCGCGACCTGATCAAAAACGAAGCCATCCGTTTTGAAGAAACCCTGATAAAAATTGATGAAAAGCGTCGCCGTACCGAAGCGGAACATGATGCCATTATTCGCCTGAAGCAGGAAACTGAAGCCCTGAAAGGGCAAATGGATCAGGAAAAGCAGAAGTTTGCGGACGAACAAAAAGCGCTACTCCAGAAAGCTCAGGAAGAAGCGATGGAAATTGTCAAGAAAACCCGGGCCGAAACGGAGGAAATCTACCGCGAAATCAGGACCATTCAGGAAAACACCACCACTGCGGTTAAAGACAATAAAGAATTGGAAGCGATTCGCAAGCGGATCAAAGAAAAAGAGAAGAATCTCTATCAGTTTGGCAGCCGACCGAAAGATTATCAGGGGGCGGCTCTGGAAATGGACGACCTCAGCGTCGGGATGAAGGTTTACATTAACAGTCTGCGCCGGGAAGGCGAGGTCTTAAACCTGCTGCCCAACGAAAACAAAGCCATGGTTCAAGCCGAGATGATCAAGCTCAAGGTTGACGTCAGTGACCTGAGCATTTCAACGGCGCTGGCCAAGCCGGAAGAGAAAAAGGTGACCTATAAAAAGGTGGAACGTCATGTGATGGATACCAAGCTCGATCTGCGCGGGAAAAATGGTGAAGAATCGCTGTATCTGGTTGATAAGATGATTGGTGACGCGATGCTTTCAGGCAACAAGCAGATTGTGATTGTCCACGGCAAGGGCACCGGCAGACTCCGGGAGATCATTCATGAATACTTAAAAGGAAACCCCTTAATCGAAGATTTCCGTCTGGGGGCGATGAATGAAGGTGGCTCCGGGGTAACGATCGTTAGTTTATAAAACAGGCGGCACAATTACAGAAAGTAAAGTGTGCCCAATGATGAAGCCCAGCGGGGTAGAGTCGACAGGTAAAAATAATCTTGAAAATTTACATCGCCCATAATACAATGAATGGGAAAATTTACGGATAAACTGAATTTGGAAATTTTGGAGGAAACATGATTTTATCGGATAAGACCATTTATAAATATCTGGAAAGTGGTGAGTTGGTCATCGAGCCACTGGAACAGGGCCAGGTACAACCAGCCTCGGTGGATATTCGCCTGGGCAGCAGTTTTTTAAAGCTGGATGAAAATAATTTTGAAACAATGACACTGACGGATGAAATTAAGTATATTTCGATGGAAGCGGATGAGATCATTATTCCATCCAACTCCTTCCTTTTGGCAACCACCATGGAATATATCAAGCTGCCCTGCAATCTGACCGCCTTTGTTGAAGGCCGCAGCTCCATCGGTCGGATGGGATTATTTATTCAGAATGCCGGCTGGGTGGATCCGGGCTTTGAAGGAGAGATCACCCTGGAACTTTACAATGCCAATCGCCTGCCAATTAAACTGGAGAGAGGCCGGCGAATCTGCCAGCTGGTTTTTGCCCAAATGGATGATATGGCCTTAAACCCCTATCAGGGGAAATATCAGGGACAGCGTTTGGCTGTCGGGAGTCGCGTTTTTCTGGATGAGGAATGCTGATCCAAAGTGATAAAGCGGCCCGATGAGAGAAGGAACAAAATAATGAAAGAAATTTACTTAGATAACGCAGCAACCACCAGGGTTCATCCCCAGGTTGCTGAAAAAATGAAGGATGCCCTGGTGAACAACTACGGGAATCCTTCATCCCTCCATCGCCTGGGGATCCGGGCAGAACAAGCGATTAAAGAAGTCCGGGAATTAATCGCCAAAAATCTGAACTGTCAACCCCCGGAAATCTATTTTACCTCCGGTGGAACCGAAGGTAATAATCTGATTATTCAGGGGGTGGTGGAAAATAAAAAACGTAACCGGATGCGGATTATCACCTCGGCGATTGAACACCCCTCGGTGCTGGATGTGTTTACCTTCTATGAAAATCACCAGATTGAAGTAATTGTTTTAGGGGTGGACACCCAGGGACATATTCGTTTGGATGAGCTGGAAGCGGCTATGAATGAGGATACCATTCTGGTCAGCATTATGGCCGTGAACAACGAGCTGGGAACGATTCAGGATTTGAAGGCGATTGGCAAAATCGTTAAGGCGGTTAATTCCAAATGCGTTTTTCATGCTGATTTTGTTCAGGGTTTTATGAAAATTCCCATCGATGTGCAGGCCAGTCTGCTCGATGCCGTAACCCTGTCCAGCCATAAGATTTTCGGGCCCAAAGGTGTGGGCGCCGTTTATATTAAAAAAGGGACTGACATTAAACCGCTGCTGCGGGGGGGCGGTCAGGAAAATAACATGCGCTCGGGAACGGAAAATGTCCCGGGGATTGTTGGTTTTGGTGAAGCCATCCGCTTGCGGAAAGATTCGTTTAGTGACGAGTTCGCAGCAATCCGTAGTCTGCGTACCGCTTTTATCAATGAATTAGAGGCAAAAATCGATGATATCAAAATAAATGGCGATCCCAACGGCAGTCCCTATGTACTGAATGTTTCCTTTAACCGGGTGCGGGGTGAGGTGCTACTGCACAGCCTTGAAGCCAAGGGGATTTTTGTGTCCACCGGGTCAGCCTGTTCGTCTCATAAAAAGGAGAAACAGTATGTCCTCAAAGCGATCGGGCTGGCCGAAGAATACAAAGAAGGAACCATTCGCGTCAGCTTTTCAAAAGATATCACCAAAGATGATGTGGAGACCGCAGTGGCCGCCATTGCCCAAGCCGTAAATAGCTTGAGACTTTTGGTTAAACCAAACAAAAATAGATGACAGGAGCAAAAAAATAATGGAACATGTTATATTGGTTCGATACGGGGAGATAGCCCTGAAAGGGTTGAACCGTAATTTTTTTATCGAATTACTGGCAAAAAATATCCGGAATACCCTGCGCAGTGTACCATCGGCGAAGGTAAAAAAAATACAGGGGCGCTTGATCGTTAATGTCAGTGATGAAGACCTGAATCGGGCCATGGAGCGGGTGCAAAAAGTATTCGGCATTGTGTCCATCAGTCCGGCCATTGTTATTGACAGTGATATTGCGGTGATTGAAGAAAAGGCCATTGAACAGGTGCGATCCGCTGAGGATATCAAAACCTTTAAGATCACCGCCAAACGGGGCGATAAGACCTTCCCGATTAAATCGCCGGATCTATGCTGTCGGCTGGGTGAAGTAGTACTGGATAACGTCCCGGCTGTCACGGTGGATATCCACAATCCGGATCTCAATCTGTGGGTGGAAGTTCGCGAACAGACCTATATGTATCATCAGTTTATTGCTTGCAACGGCGGTTTGCCGGTCGGCTGCAGCGGCAAAGGGGCACTTTTATTATCCGGCGGCATCGATAGTCCGGTGGCCGGTTATCTGATGGCTAAGCGGGGGGTCGAAGTCATTGGCGTCTATTTCCACAGCTTCCCCTTCACCAGTGACCGGACCAAGGAAAAGGTTATCGATCTGGCTAAGATCATGAGTCAGTATTGCGGCAAAATCAAACTCTTTGTCGTACCCTTTACCGAGATCCAAACCAAGATTGTGGAAATGTGTCCGGATCGGCAGACGACCATTATTATGCGTCGCTATATGATGCGGATTGCTGAGATGATTGCCAATAACGAAGGGGCCAAGGCGATGATTACCGGGGAAAGCCTGGGTCAGGTTGCCAGCCAGACGATGGAAGGGTTGGCGGCTACCAATGCGGTGGCCGAAATGCCAGTTTTTAGACCGCTGATTGGTTTTGATAAAACTGAAATTGTCAAGATTGCCGAAACAATCGGCACTTTTGAAACCTCGATCCTACCCTACGAAGATTGCTGTACCATTTTCGTCCCCAAGCATCCAGAAACCAAACCAAAGGTTTCGGAGATGCTACGTTCCGAAGAAAAGATTGCGGAAATGATGGTAGAGATGATGGCCACCGCCGTGGCCGAATCCGAAGTTGTCACACTCTAGGGGGATACTTAAACTACCGTACCGACCAATTGTTAATCTGTTGTTCGCCGCGGAATCGGACAGGCTTTGCCGTGTCCGCTCCGATGCGTACAACATGATGTAACAATTGTCGGTACTGGGTTATCTTTTCTTGACAGTCTGAACCAGGCAATCATTTTGCCTGGTTTTTGTGTTATAATAAGGTATTCTAGTGAGCACTTTACAAATCATGGTAGTAATCATTTTACAAATTATTTTACAAATCATTTTATTAAGATAAAAGGAAAAAATAATGGCAGATAATAATAAAAGTGGCATTCGCCAAAGCTATATAAAAGAGTTGGATGACCTGGTTGGTTATGAAATGGAAAACCAGGTTCTTTTGGATGAATATGTGTTAGAAATCATGAAACGGTTGACCCTGGCAACGAAGCGAGAAGTGCTGATCTGCACCAATGACAAAAACCGGGTTCAGTGGGTGAATATCGGGGATGCAGCGACGGTCAATATCGGTAATGCCGAAATGTTATATCACGTTAAGGCGCTCAATAAATACCGGGTGATTCACACCCATCCCGGTGGCAATCCGCGACTGTCTGACGAGGATTTTTCAGCAGCAAAAAAACAGAATCTCCAGTGCATTATTGCCATTGGGGTGGATGAAAAAATACCAGTAAGCTTTAGCATCGGCGTACCGGTGGTGGAAGAAGCGACGATGGGATACGGTCAGGCATTGTTTAAAACCCTGAAGGAACTCAATAAATTTCCGTTGGAGCATTACATTCTATTGGCAGACCGGTTTATCAAAGACGATCCCGACAATAAGTTTGATTCCGAAGATGAAGAAGAACGAGCACTACTTATTGGTTTGGACCTACCTGGAAACAAAGGGGTGGAGCTGGTTGACTCGATGGAAGAATTGCAGCAACTGGTAAAAACCGCCGGGGGAACCGTGCTTGAGCAGGTTTGTCAGGCCAGAAGCCAGATTGACACCACCTTTTATGTGGGCAAGGGCAAGCTTTCGGAACTGATCAAGGTGATTCAGAATAACGACATCAATCTGATTGTCGCCAATGACGAACTAAATTCCCGTCAGATAGCCAACATCGAAGCGGCCACCGGGACCAAAACGGTTGATCGAACCACCATTATTCTGGATATTTTTGCCCGTCATGCCAAAACCAAAGAAGGCAAGCTGCAGGTGGAATTGGCCCAGCAGAAATATCGGATGAGCCATCTAAAAGGATTGGGGATTGTCATGTCCCGAACCGGCGGCGGCATCGGTACCCGCGGCCCCGGTGAAAAGAAATTAGAAACCGATCGGCGTCATATTCGCAAACAGTTAGAAGAACTGGAAGCCCGAATTGAACGGATCAATAAAAGCAATCAGCTCAATGCCGTTCAGCGCGGAAAAAATAAAATTAAAACGGTTGGTTTAATCGGCTATACCAACTCCGGCAAAAGCACCTTGTTTAATCACCTGACTCAAAGTGAGGTGGTGACCAAAGATGGTCTCTTTATCACCCTCGATTCGACCCTTAGAAAGGTCGATCCGGAACAGGGGGATTATCTGGTCTCGGATACCGTTGGCTTTATCGATAAGCTGCCTCATGATTTAATTAAGGCCTTTAAGACCACCCTGATGGAAGTGGAGACAGCGGATTTGCTGCTTCATGTGGTGGATGTTTCCAATCATAATTATGAGGCCCAAATCACCGTGGTTAATCAGGTTCTTATGGATATCGGTGCGGGCAACAAAAAAGTGATGATGGTCTATAACAAAATCGATAAATTGACCGAGGCGGACCGGGAAGCCTTTTTGCTTAAAAATCAGGAAGCCGTCGATGAGCTGACCCTCTATATTTCTGCTAAAGAAAAGCTCGGAGTCGATATTTTATTTGAAGCAGTGAGTCGGGTACTCGTTGGGGAAAAAAGAGAAATAAAGCTATTGATTCCCTATGATGACAACAAAGCGCTGGCGCAATTGCATGAAATGAAGGTGGTTCAGGAAATTGATTACCAGGCAGAGGGCAATCTGGTCACCATTGTAATGACTGATGATTTTCCGATTCATCTTTTTTTGAAGTATCAGGTAACAGAGGTATAAAGGTGGATGATTATAATACCGTTCTAATCCCGGATGAAACCGAACTTGAAATCAAGAAGTCCCGCTTTATCAATTTGGTTTTTCATATTGAAGCGGAGGAGGAAGCAGAAGCGATTCTGGCCGAAATCCGTAAAAAGCATTATAAGGCCACCCATGTCTGCTGGGCCTATGTGCTCAATACCAATCCCCGGCGCCAAAAAGCCAGCGATGATGGCGAACCTTCCGGCACTGCCGGCAAACCGATTCTGGAGGTCATTGATCACCGGGAGTTAAAAGATGTGCTGGTGGTGGTAATTCGCTATTTTGGCGGCATCAAGCTGGGCACCGGCGGTCTGATCCGGGCCTATGGCGGTGGTGCCAGCGATGTTCTTAATCATTGCCGCGTGGTTAAAAAACAGTTTTCTGACCGATTGCAGGTGGTGCTCAGTTATACCAGTTATGGGGGCGTGAGTAGCGGTTTATTAGAGCGGGACGTGATTCCGGTGAATGAAGATTTTGGTGAAAAGGTAACCCTATCCTTTGAGATCCCGGTGGCCGAGACAAACGGATTTTTAGCCTGGGTTGAGGATAAAACCAACGGTACCGCCAGGATTATCCGCGGTGAACAGGCGTTTGTTGACGTGGCCCTGTCATGAAAAAACAAAAATGCTAAAGCTTTTGTTGTGATAAAGTTGAAGCTTTGGCAGCAGATTCATCGTTAGATAAATAACTAACGATCGAAACCCTTTACAAAGTCCATAAAGTTGGTTATAATTACCATAGTAAAAAATTAATACTGAGTTTTAAATTAATGCGGATACAATAATGTATCTTAATTTAAGACAGAGAATAAAAATATCGGAGGCTTTCTTTCGGTATTTTTTCTTGTGTCTGTGATTGGGTAAATGGCCCGAGCACTTTAATATAGAGAACATTCTAGATGATCAAATTTAAAAGGAAGCAAGGAGTGGGTTGTTATGGAGAAAGAAAAAAAGTACTCGGGGTTTAAGGATTTTTTACAGCAGAAGGATATCCAGTTCTCGGTTCAGCGCTATTTAATGGAAGCCCTGAAATACATGGCTTTTGGGTTATTTGGAACCCTGCTGATGGGGAGTATCCTCAATCAGATTGGGATTTTATTTCATATTCCTTTTTTAAGTGAAACGCTTTGGCCGGTAGCCATGGCGATGACCGGCCCGGCGATTGCGGTTGCAGTTGCTTATAGTTTAAAGGCACCGCCTTTGGTGCTTTTTTCCATTACCGTGGCGGGTGCTCTGGGAAATACCCTGGGTGGGCCGGCCGGTGCTTTTTTTGCCGCGGCGGTGGGCGCAGAATTTGGGAAGGCTGTTTCTGGCGAGACGAAGGTAGATATATTAGTTACCCCCTTTGTGACGATGATGATGGGATCTCTGACTGCGATGGTTGTTGGCCCACCAATCGGGGCATTGATGGTTGGTTTAGGAGAAGTGATTATGTGGGCAACGGTGCAGCAACCGATTATTATGGGTGCTGTTATCGCTGTTATCGTCGGGATTGTGCTAACCCTGCCGATTTCCAGTGCGGCCCTATGTATTATGCTGGGACTTTCAGGTCTTGCCGGGGGGGCGGCTACGGTTGGCTGCTGTTGTCAGATGGTCGGTTTCGCGATACAGAGTTATCGGGATAATGGTGTCGGCGGTCTGGCTGCTCAGGGGATTGGAACCTCGATGATCCAAATGCCCAATATCATCAAGAACTGGAAGATCTGGATTCCTCCCACTCTGGCATCTGCTATTTTGGGACCCTTTGCTACCACTGTTTTTCAGATGAAGAATACGCCGATTGCGTCAGGAATGGGTACCTGTGGTTTTGTGGGGCAAATTGGGACGGTCATGGCGATGACGGAAGCTGGAGATTCGACGTTTAATATTGTTGCCGGGATTGCCTTGCTTCAATTTATTCTTCCGGGTCTATTGACCTATCTGTTTTACCGCGTTCTCCATGCCAGAGGCTGGATTAAAGATGGGGATTTAAAACTGGATATCTAGTCATTAACGGAGAAAAAAACAAAACTCTGTGGTTCTTTAAAGGTTTATTCGTTATAATGGCAAGGCTTTATCAAAGCTAATCAACTTAGGAAGGACGAATATATGAGCAAAAACAAGCGGGTTACATTTCTATTTAAGCTGCTTTTACTGGCTTATCTGGGATTTTTATTTATCCTGACCCTATTACCCGACGCAACGAATATTACCTATGAAACGACTTTTAATTTAGTGCCGCTTACCACCATTGATAACTTTTTTTATGATATTGTGGTGAATGGCTTTATTAATTGGGAATTTCTGGCGACTCAACCAACCGATCCAACTGAAATTGTGTTATACACCTTTACTGATTCTTTTAAAAATCTGGCGGGAAACATTATTTTGTTTATGCCTTTGGGTTTGTTATATCCTTTATCAAGAAAAATCAAGGTTAATTTCTTTCATGCATTTATGGTAATATTAGGCACCACCTGTACCATCGAGCTGATCCAGTATTTATTTCTGGCCAGCCGTCGGGCGGATATTGATGATATTATCTTGAATTTAATTGGTGGTTTGATGGGTTACCTGATTTATAAATGGATCGAGTAGAAAAATAAGGGGGAAACATGGCCAAGAAAAAAAGTATTTTTGTCTGTCAGAACTGTGGTTATGATTCACCCAAATGGATGGGGAAATGCCCCGAGTGCGATCAGTGGAATACCATGGTAGAGGAACTGGATCTTGCCAAAATGGGGAGCAAGGAAAATACCCGGGAGCGGGGCGTTTATTCCCGCCCGAAATCACTGGCTGAGATTACCTTTACCGGAGATACCCGGTATCCCACTCGCAATGAAGAATTTGACCGGGTTTTAGGCGGTGGGATTGTGCCGGGAGGGATGATTCTGCTCGGCGGCGACCCGGGGATCGGGAAGTCAACGCTGTTGCTGCAGACTACCGAGGCGCTCGGTAATCAGGGCTATAAAATTCTCTATATTTCCGGGGAAGAGTCGGAACAGCAATTAAAAATGCGGGGCGAACGGATGCATGTTAAATCCGAAAACATTTCCTTTTTATCAGAGATTAATATCCCTTATCTGCTTACCATTATTCTGGAAGAACGGCCGGATATTGTGATCATCGACTCGATTCAAACCATGTACAGCCCGGATATCACCTCAGCTCCGGGAAGTGTCAGCCAGATCCGGGAAAACACCGGTGCTTTAATGCAATTGGCCAAAAAAGACAATATCTCGATGGTGCTGGTCGGCCATGTCACCAAAGATGGTGCCATTGCCGGACCGCGCGTTTTAGAGCATATGGTCGATACGGTGCTCTATTTTGAGGGCGAAAAATATCACGCCTATCGGGTGCTGCGGGGGGTTAAAAACCGTTTTGGTTCCACCAATGAGATCGGCATTTTCGAAATGACCGAAAATGGTCTGGAGTCGGTGGCTAATCCATCGGAAATGATGCTCGACAGCCGCCCCAAAAATACCTGCGGTTCGGTGGTCGTGCCCTGTATCGAGGGTACCCGACCACTACTAATTGAGCTTCAAGGTCTGGTTTCGGCCACCGGTTTTGGGAATCCCCGGCGGATGGCAACCGGCATGGATTATAACCGGATGGTGCTATTAATGGCGATTATGGAAAAACGACTGGGGATTCAGATGCAGTCGGTGGATGCTTATATCAATGTGGTGGGTGGCATCAAGGTGGATGAACCCGCTTTGGATCTTGGGGTGATCGCGGTGCTTTATTCCAGCCTCCGGGATTTTCAAATCCCTGGCGATTTGATGATCCTGGGTGAGGTCGGATTAACCGGTGAGGTGCGAAACATTCAGCATATTGAAAAACGGCTCATCGAAGGAAAAAAATTAGGCTTTAAACGCTGTATTATTCCTAAAGGGAACCAAAAGGGTTTAAAAGTAGCCGGAATGGAAGTTCTCCCGGTCGATAATATCCGCTCGGCACTGGATATTCTGCTATAAACTCAGGCGAGTTGAAAACGATGAATTTGTCTGCTGATGGCCAACAAAAATTTATCCTTTGATTTCTGGAGTAAACCGTGTATAATTAGATTATCCCAAAGTGTTCGTTTTAACTTTATTTTTGAACCTACATCAATACTCAGGGAGTCTGATTGTTCGCTAGCAGATGTTAAGCCTCGTTTATCTTGGATATTCAGTGGAAAACAGAAATTAGAGACAAGACACCCACTTAGCTTTCGCTAGGGCGTCAAAAATGGAGTACGACACATTGGGATAGCACCTAAGGGTGCTTTTTTTGTGTTGAAATATTTTTTCGTTTTGGTACAATAGGTAAAGCATGTTTAAATTTTGAAGGAGGGCTTTATGTACGAATATATGATCGGGAGCCTGGAAGAGCAAGCCATGGATTATGTGGTCATTGATCTAAACCGCATGGGATACAAGGTAAAGGTATCCACCAATACACTAAATGAGCTGCCTAATCTGCATTCTGAGGTAAAGCTGCATCTTCATCAGGTGATTAAAGAAGACGAGGTGTCGCTTTATGGTTTTGCGACCACCGATGAACGGGAAATTTTTAGAACCATGATCGGGATTTCTGGAATTGGACCTAAAGCGGCGATGGGACTCTTGTCTCAGTTTAGCCGAAACGAACTGATTGGACATATCGTTAGTGATGATCCAAAGAGCATTGCCAAGGCACCGGGAATCGGGATTAAAACCGCCAGCCGGATTATTCTGGAGCTTAAAGATCGCTATAAGGATGTAACGGTGGGTGACCTTAAGGTCGTTGACTTACGGGGAAAAGACGATAATGTCGCCCAGGCTGTTAACGGACTGGTGGGTTTGGGCTATAGTTTATCGGAAGCTTCTGAGATGGTATCCCGGGCATTTACCCCCGCAAGCAGTATTGAAGAACTGATTACTGGTGCGCTCCGTTCGGCCAATCCATTGAAAGGACGATAATCCATGAAGGAACGAATTATCACTTCCGATTTTACGGAATTGGATGTTGAAATAGAGAAGAATTTAAGACCGCAGGGTCTGGATGAGTACATTGGTCAGGAAAAGGTTAAGAAGCAGATGGGGATCTTTATAAAAGCCGCCCAAAAACGAAGTGAAAGCCTGGATCATGTACTATTATACGGTCCGCCGGGGCTGGGGAAAACAACCCTGGCTAACATTATTGCCCGGGAAATGGGGGTGGGGATAAAAACCACCTCTGGTCCGGCGATTGAAAAGGCCGGCGATCTGGCCGCCATTCTGACGAGCTTAAAAGAAGGAGATATCCTCTTTATTGATGAGATCCATCGGCTGCAACGCGCGGTCGAAGAGGTTTTATACCCGGCTATGGAAGATTATGCCCTGGATATCATCATCGGCAAAGGTCCGGGCGCCCGCTCGATCCGGCTGGAGCTACCGCCCTTTACCTTAATTGGCGCCACCACCCGGGTAGGACTGCTGACCTCACCGCTACGGGATCGCTTTGGAGTGATCCAGCGATTGGAACTGTATAATCCTGAGGAGCTGGCTACGATTATCCGCCGTTCATCCGGCATTATCGGAATTGAAATGGATGATGAAGGAGCCGTTGAGCTGGCCATCCGTTCCCGCGGGACGCCGCGAATTGCCAATCGGCTGTTAAAACGGGTTCGCGATTATTGCGAAATTGAAGGCCGCGGCGTCATTGATCTTAAGATTACCCGCGAAGCGCTGGAACTTTTTGAAGTCGATGCAGTCGGTCTGGACGAGATTGATCGGATCATGCTCCGGACCATTGTCGAAAAGTTTGATGGCGGACCGGTGGGGATCGACACCCTGGCCGCCGCCATTGGTGAAGAGAAAAATACCATTGAAGAGGTCTATGAACCCTATCTGATTCAATTGGGATTTCTTTCGAAAACACCCCGGGGGCGGGTGATCACCAGTCGTGGTTATGCCCATTTGGGGTTAGCGGAATTAATGAATGAGGCCCTTAATCCGCAGCAATTAAAAATAAATTTTTATGACAACGAGGAAGAAATAGATGGATAAAACTGACTTTTATTATGATCTCCCGGATGAACTGATCGCCCAGAGTCCTTTGGAAAAAAGAGACAATTCCCGGTTAATGGTGATTAATAGAGAAAAAAACACCATTGCCGATCAGAACTTCTTTGAAGTGACGAATTATTTAAGGCCCGGGGATTTACTGGTGATGAATAACACCAAGGTGTTGCCAGGTCGGCTGTTTGGTACCCGCGAAGATACCGGGGGCAAGGTGGAAATCCTGCTGTTGCGACATCTGTCTCAAAAAGACTGGGAAATCATGGTCAAACCGGGAAAGCGGGCTCGGGTTGGTGCTCGGATTGTGTTTAGTCCGGAGCTTAAGGGTGAGATTACCGGAACCACCCAGGGTGGACTGCGGATTATCAGTTTTGAATATTTGGGCGTTTTTGAGGAAATTATCGATGAGATCGGCCTGATGCCGGTTCCGCCGTATATTCACGAAACCCTAAAGGACAATAACCGCTATCAGACTGTCTATGCCAAACATGACGGCTCATCAGCAGCGCCCACTGCCGGGCTCCATTTCACACCGGATCTGCTTCAGAAAATTGAAGCGATGGGAGTGGAAATTGCCGAGGTGACTCTCCATGTGGGGATTGGTACCTTTCGTCCAGTAAAATGTGATGTGATTGAAGAACATCATATGCATGAAGAATATTACGAGGTACCGGAAGAAACCGCCAAGGCCATTAAGCGAACCAGGGAAAGAGGTGGTCGGGTTATCGCCGTCGGCACCACCTCAGTGCGAACCCTGGAAAGTAACGCCAAGCTGCATGACGGCGAGGTAACTGCCTATACCGGAGTGACGGATATTTTTATTTACCCCGGCTATCAGTGGGAGGTGGTGGATGTGTTGATTACGAACTTCCATCTACCAGAATCCACCCTATTGATGCTGGTGTCGGCCTTTTATAACCGGGAAGCCATTATGAAAGCCTACCAAAGTGCCATTGATTGGAAGTATCGCTTTTTTAGCTTTGGTGACGCGATGTTGATTGAGTAAAAAGACGATTAGGAGAAAAGAATGAGTGAATTTCGTTATGAGTTAATTAAGGAGTGCAAAGACACCGGAGCCAGATTGGGGAAGATCCATACTAAACGTGGCATCATTAATACCCCGATTTTTATGCCAGTGGGAACCCAGGCGACGGTGAAGTCCCTTTCGTCCGAAGATTTAGTGGAGATGGATGCTAATGTTATTCTGGGAAATACCTATCATCTTTATTTGCGACCCGGTCAGGAGGTAATGGAAAAGGCCGGTGGTATTCACAAGTTTATGAACTGGAACCGGCCGGTGCTCACAGACAGTGGCGGATTTCAGGTATTTTCTTTAAATGATTTAAGAAAGATTACTGAAGAAGGTGTTGAATTTATTTCACATCTGGACGGATCCAAACATTTTATGACCCCGGAAAAAGCCATTGATATGCAAAACGCCATCGGCGCTGATATTATTATGTGCTTTGATGAATGCGCTCCGGCCGGTGCCGATTATGAGTACACCAAAAAATCGATGGAAATGACCACCCGCTGGGCAAAACGTTGTAAGGAGGCCCATAAGCGGCCAGACGATCAGGCCTTGTTTGGCATTGTTCAAGGTGGCATGTTTTCCGACCTGCGGGCTCAAAGTGTAGCACAACTTACCGACATTGGTTTCCCCGGTTACTCCATTGGCGGACTGAGTGTGGGTGAACCCAAAGATGTGATGTACCGGATGCTGGACACCACCACGCCGCTACTGCCAAAAGATAAGCCCCGGTATTTAATGGGGGTTGGTTCTTTGGATGCACTTTTTGAAGGCACCATTCGAGGTATTGATATGTTTGATTGTGTGCTCCAAAGCCGGATCGCCAGAAACGGTACGGCTTTTACCAGCCATGGCAAGGTAGTGGTTCGCAATGCCACCTACAAGGAAGATTTTACGCCGGTTGATCCGGAATGTGATTGTTTCGTTTGTCGAAACTACACCCGGGCTTACATTCGGCATCTCATTAAAACCAATGAAATTTTAGGGGCCAGGTTATTGACATATCATAACTTATACTTTACACTTGTAACGATGAAGAAAATTCGACAGGCCATAATGGATGACAGTTTATTAGCCTATAAAGAAGCTTTCTTTGAAAAATTCGGCATAGCTGAATAAGATGAAGGAGAATGTGAATGTTTGGAATTGATTTTACACTCATTCTTCCTTTGATTTTAGTACTTGTATTTTTCTATTTCTTTGTTCTAAGACCACAACAAAAACAACAAAAAGAAGTTAAAGAAATGCGCTCAAGTATGAAACCAGGGGATGAAATTGTTACAATTGGCGGGTTTTATGGAATTATTTATGCGATTGGTGAAGAAAACGTCACGATCGAATTATTGCCAGATTACAATAAGGCGCTGATCACTAAATCGGCCATTGCTCGAGTAGTCAATGTTGGGGACGCTGTTGCAGAAACAGTAGAAGACGATTTTGAAGAGTTGCCAGATCTGGATCAGGAAGAAGTCATTGTCGACGCCGAATTTGAAGAAATTGACGAAAAAAAATAATTAAATACAGACAGCGACGGTTCATTAACCTGCCATTGTCTGATCGAAATAAAGACTGAGGGGAGTGAATAATTTGAAGCACATTAAAATCATTAAAGAAGGTAAACTCACTGACGTGAAAAACAGAGGGTGTGGGGAATGTCAAACTTCCTGTCAATCAGCCTGTAAAACTTCCTGCACCGTAGGAAACCAAAAATGTAAACAAACTGAAAAATAGCAAACAAGCCTGAAAGGGGCTGTCTCGTAAGAGATAGTCTTTTTTTGATGATACAAGAATCGAGGAGAAAAAATGATACATAAATATCAAAAGAACGGCCTTAACATCGTTTTGGACGTGGACACCAGTACGGTGCTGACGGTGGATGAACTGACCTTTGCGTTGCTGGATCACTATCAAGTTAAAACTAGAGCTGAAATAATAAAAGACTTTGAAGAACACTATTCAGTGATTGAACTCAATGAATGCCTCGATGAATTGGATAGCGTCAAAGCGGCCGGGCTATTATTTCGAGAAATCAACTATCACCGGGAAAGCTATGCCAATAACGATTTGATTAAGGCGCTTTGTCTTCATGTGGCCCATGACTGTAATCTGAAATGTTCTTACTGTTTTGCCGCCCAAGGAGACTTTGATGGCGAAAAACTGTTGATGCCGCTGGAAGTGGGAAAAAAAGCCATTGATTTTATCATCGAACAATCCAAAAACCGAGAAAATCTGGAAGTGGATTTTTTTGGTGGCGAACCGCTGATGAACCTCGATGTCGTCAAACAATTGGTGGTTTACGGTAATGAAATGGCCGCCAAACACGATAAGAAATTTAAATTTACGATGACGACCAATGGGGTGCTGCTGGATGCAAAAACTCGGGAATATCTCAATGAGACGATGGATAATATTGTCCTCAGTCTGGATGGCCGTAAAGAAGTCAACGACCAGATGCGACAAACCATCAATGATCGGGGCTCCTTTGATGTGATTATTGATAATATCAAAGCGATGGCAAAAATGCGCGGCGACAAAGACCACTATGTCCGGGGAACCTATACCCATCATAATCTTGATTTTGCCAAGGATGTAGAGTTCTTGGCAAAAGAAGGTTTTACAAGTATTTCGGTGGAACCAGTTGTGGCCGAAGCGACACATGATTACGCCCTGACCGAGTCGGATCTGCCCACCATTATGGAAGAATACGATGCGCTGGCTCTGGCTTACCTGAAACGCCATCAGGAGGGGCTTCATTATAACTTTTTTCATTTTAATGTCGATCTGGATCATGGTCCTTGTGTCTACAAACGTCTGTCTGGATGTGGGGCCGGCAAGGATTATGTTGCTGTGACGCCAGAAGGGGACATCTACCCCTGTCATCAGTTTGTCGGCAATGAGGCCTTTAAAATGGGCGATGTGAGAAGTGGCATCACCAACGGCGAGATCAAAAAAATCTTTGATGCTGGCAATCTGTTAGAAAAAGAAGCGTGTCAAAGCTGCTGGGCCAAATATTTCTGCGGTGGCGGTTGTCATGCCAATGCCTATAATTTTAATGGCACCATTATGAAACCTCATTTCGTTAGCTGTGAAATTGAACGGCGGCGGGTGGAAAACGCCATTATGATTTCAATTATCGAAGGCGAACAGGAATAAATAGGGTTCGCTTGGACTACCGTACCAAATAGTAATGCGTCGCCGGGGGTTTTGACAAGAATGGATATTTATGGTAGATTAAGATATCTACAAGATACACCCTTCAGATTATTCTGCACTTGAAAGCATAATATCGAAAAAACGGATCAAACCAATCTATTCTAAGATAAACTACTTAAACATCTAAAAACCCATGGAGGCACATATTGGAAAAGAAATCACTGGAAGATTTAACGGTTGTTGAATTGCGAAAGCAGGCAGAGCGTCTGGGGATCGAAAAAATAAGTCGGCTTAAAAAAATTGAACTCATCGAGGCCATTGAAGAAAAATTAGAGACCTCGGCTGATCAGTCCGCCGCTCAAAATCAACATCACAACACAAAGGAAAAAGAGCCATTGACAGACGAAAAAAGCGAAACAAATCGCAAAGAAAAAACGGTGACACCAGTAGTAGAAAAAAAAGAAAGCGTTAAAATACACCCTGCTCAATCGACTCAACGCATTGTCAATGGGTCAAATGGAAATGGTGCTCGTTCTCCTTATTACAAAATAAAAGACTCGATGGACAATGTCGTGGTGGTGGAAGGAAATCTGGAGATTCTGCCAGAGGGGTTTGGCTTTGTCAAAAATAAAGAGATGAAATCCAATGAGGAATTTGTTTATATTTCCGGGTCCCAGATACAAAAATTCAAGCTGGAAACCGGAGATGTCCTAAGTGGTAAGGTGCGTCCACCCAAAACTGGGGAAAAGTATTCAGCGATGCTGTTTCTGGAAAAGGTCAACGGGACGAAAACCGCGGACATTATTCAAAAAATAAACAGCATGCTTTATGTGGACGATAAAAAGGATCTCGACCGCTTTAAAACCGCTCAGGAGGGGATTCTGGACGTCAATCCGGATGGCTTTGGATTCCTGCGAACCAACCATTATTTATCCGGGGACCACGATATTTATGTGGCCGCCAACCAGATCCGGCGCTTTAATCTCCGTACTGGGGATAAAATCCTGGGAAAAATTAAGATGTCCAGCGAAAATGAAAAATTCGATGCCCTGCTTTATGTGGAAAAGGTCAACGGCGACATTCCTGAAAAAATTGCCAATCGACCCCGTTTTGAGCGGCTGACACCGATTTTCCCGGAAGAGCGAATCACTCTGGAAACCACCCAGGATGTGGTGTCAACTCGGATGATCGATTTGTTTTCACCGATGGGAAGAGGTCAGCGGGGACTGATTGTGGCCCCGCCCAAAGCTGGTAAAACCATTTTGCTAAAGGAAATCGCCACCGGCATTACCACCAATTATCCGGAGATTGAGCTGATTATTCTGTTAGTCGACGAACGACCGGAAGAAGTCACTGATATGAAACGCTCCATCGATGCGGATATTGTTTATTCAACCTTTGATCAACCCCCGGAAAATCATATCAAGGTGGCAGAAATTGTGTTGGAACGGGGCAAACGGCTGGTCGAACAGGGAAAAGACGTGGTGATTCTGGTGGATAGTTTAACTCGGCTGACCCGGGGAAACAATCTGGTGGTTTCGCCTTCAGGCCGAACCTTGTCTGGTGGTCTTGATCCGGAGGCACTGTTTTTTCCGAAAAAGTTTTTCGGTTCCGCCCGAAATGTCGAAGAAGGTGGCAGTTTAACCATTTTGGCAACGGCTCTGGTGGATACCGGCAGCCGCATGGATGACATTATTTTCGAAGAATTTAAAGGAACCGGTAACATGGAGTTGCATCTGGAACGGGAATTAGCCGAGCGGCGAATCTACCCGGCGATCAACTTGAACCGTTCTGGCACCCGTCGGGAAGAAAAACTATTGACCGCTGAAGAGCTCAGAGTAAGCTTTGATATCCGCAAACTTTACAAGGGAACAACGGTCTACGATCTCACCGATAAGATTATCTCCATTCTGGAACGGACCAAAGACAACGATGCATTTATGAAAAAATTTATTAATAAATATAAAGCACAAAATATTTGATCTTTTAAGAAAAGTTTGATATAATATCACGGTTGATAAAATAACAATGAGCAATTAAATAAATAAGAAACGAGGTGGATTCGATGAAAGAAGGCATTCATCCAAATTACGGCAAATCAATAGTTAAATGTGCATGCGGAAATACATTTGAAACTGGTTCTATCAAACCAGAATTAAAAGTGGAAATCTGTTCAGTGTGTCACCCATTTTTCACAGGGAAACAAAAACTTATTGATGCTGGTGGACGTGTTGATCGATTTAATAAAAAATACGGCATTAAAAACGAGTCAGCAGAATAAAAAAGAAGTCGGTTCTTGTAACCGGCTTTTTTCTTGTTCAGATGTGAAAAAATTTTGTTGAGTTTTAAGTTGAGGTAGAAAAAAATGACCATTAAAGAGGTTTTAGATTTTGGACGGCAGTCACTTAATCAGGCCGGAATCGAATATCCCGGTTTAGAGGCCGAGATTCTTCTAAGCGGGGTTTTAGATCAGGAGCGGATCTATTTTTATACCCATTCACAGGAAACGGTCGACTTAAAACAAGAAGAAACCTATCGCAGCGCAATAAAGAGACGCTGTCAATTAGAACCGGTCGCCTATATTTTGCAGAAAAAAGCGTTTATGGGGATGGACTTTTTTGTCAGTCAGGATGTTTTAATTCCCAGACCAGACACCGAACCGATGGTGGAGTACCTGCTAGCATATTTACAGGCAACGTACCCGAAGGGGGCTAACGTTCTGGATCTGTGTACCGGCAGCGGAGCCATCGGTATCACCATTAAGAAATACTTTAGTCAGGGAAATATAAGCCTCAGTGATTTTTCCAAGGCGGCACTGGCGGTAGCAAAAATTAATGCCGACCAATTAGTCGATGGCGCTATTTTACTTTACGAAGGCGATTTATTTGCCGCTATTCCCCAAGGGAAAACCTACCACGTCATTGTCTCCAATCCTCCGTATATCAGGCGGAAAGAGATGAGTGGCCTGGCTCGGGATATTTTGGAGTATGAACCCCATATGGCACTGGACGGCGGTGAATCCGGTCTGGATTTTTATCGGCGGATCATTGGGGAGGCTCATTTGTTTTTGGAAAAAGACGGTATTCTGGCGCTGGAAATTGGTGACGATCAGGCCACTGCAGTGATGGCGTTACTAAGAAATGCCGGCTATCAGGAGATTCAGGTGATTACGGATCTGGGTGGTCATAATCGATGTCTCATCGGTAGATGATTGGGGGCTTATCGCCAGTGATAATAATAAATTGGGATGACGTCACCTGATAAATGTGATAGAATAATAACATTGAATTAAGAAGAAAAAATTAACATCGATATATCGGAGGTAAATATGGTATCAGCAGGAGATTTTAAAAAAGGGGTAACGTTTGAGATGGATGGTCACACATTTACCATCATTGAGTTTCAACACGTTAAACCAGGTAAAGGCGCAGCCTTTGTTCGAACAAAGATTCGAAATGTTATCACGGGTTCAGTGGTAGAAAAATCGTTCAGTCCCACAGAACGTTACCCTAAAGCACAGGTAGAAACCCGTGAAATGGAGTACTTATATGAAGACGGTGGTTTATACTACTTCATGGACCAAGAATCCTACGAGCAGATTCCACTTAACTTGAATCAGGTTGAAGAAGCGTTAAAATATTTAAAAGAAAATGATATTGCTACTGTAAAGTCGCTAAAAGGCGTGGCATTTTCAGTCGTGGCTCCCAACTTTGTGGAATTGGAAGTTGTTAAAACCGATCCCGGTTTTAAAGGCGACACTGCAACCGGAGCAAATAAACCCGCTACGGTAGAAACTGGTGCCGTTATCACCGTACCACTTTTTGTCGAACAAGGTGATAAGATTCGAATCGATACCCGTACGGGCGATTACATGGAAAGGGTATAAAATGAAATACATTAATGAAAAAGTCGCTTATACCAAAGGTTTGGTAGATGGTCTGGAATTAGATCTGGCTTCTAACGAAGGCAAGGTTCTGGTTCAAGTTCTGGATATTCTTGAAGACATTGTCGATGCCCTGGATGGCATTACCGAAGCACAGGAAGAACTGGAAGAATATGTTGAAATGGTTGATGATGATCTTTCTGATCTGGAAGAGTTCATTTTAGATGAAGATTTCGATGGCGAAGAAGATTTCGAGTTTGATGAAGAAGACTATTACGAAATCATTTGTCCGGAATGCGGAAATGTTTATATCACCGAATTTGAGTCTTTTGAAAATAATACCGTGGTTTGCCCGGATTGTGGCGCCCCATTTATATTAAACGAAGAGATCTCATGCTGTGGTGAGGATGGTTGCGACTGTCATCAGGAAATCTAGCGAACTCAGGTTATTATAATGAAAAGTGAAATGAAAAACAATCAGTCACCAAAAATCAATGACGAAATGATCGTTTCGATTGTTAGCTTGGCGGCTACTGGCGTTAACGGTGTGGCACGCATTTCATTGAGAATTACCGATGAAATCATGGATAAACTTTATCTTGCCTCGACAATTAAAGGTGTCAAAATAGCCAGAGAGCCGGAAGGTTTGATGATTTGGGTTTATCTTATCACTGAACCCGGGGTCGATATTATCAAGGTTTCAAACGCAGTTCAGAAAAAAGTTAAGATTGCGGTAGAATCGATGGCTGGTTTCCAAGTAGCGGCGGTTAATGTCCGAATTGAAGGTTCAGGCATATAGGGGGTGCAAGCCCCTTTTTATAGAATAAAAGAATCTGAAGGAGTCGTGCATGAGTCGAAAAAAGGAACGGGAATATGCGCTAAAAGGTGTATTTCAATTAGATTTTCATCCGGAGCCAGGCGATTTTACCGATAGTATTGCATATTTTTTAGAGGATAATGAGCTGGATCTGGTTTACGGAAAGACCTTGATCGACACCACCGAAGCTCATCTTCCGGAAATAGATAATATTCTGGATGACTATCTTAAAAGCACCTGGAAAATTGATCGAATTCCAAAGGTAGAGAAATCAATTCTGCGTTTGGCTATTTGTGAGCTAAAATATATGAATGAAAAAGTGCCATTTGAAGTGGTCATCAACGAGGCGATAGAACTTAGTAAAAAATTCGGAGACGAGGATGGAAAGAATTACGTTAATGGTATCTTAAATAAAATAGTTAAGGACGAACTCAATGAGTGCCCTTAGTCTTGGCATTGATACCAGTAATTATACAACTTCGGTTGCCTTGGTAGACGAAAATGAAAACATGATTTATAACAAGGGCATCCTATTGGAAGTGAAGTCAGGAGAAAGAGGACTTCGTCAATCGGATGCCCTTTTTCAGCATATCCATCATTTACCGATGTTGCTTGCAGATCTGCCCCGGGGCCAGGAAATTGAGGTCATCTGTTATTCAAAGCGACCCCGGCCACTGCTTGACTCTTATATGCCGGTCTTTCGTGCGGGGGAGTCTTTGGCCTGTTCTCTGGCTGCCGTATTGGCTGTTAAGCAACTGGCGGTGAGTCACCAGGAAAACCACATCCGGGCGGCTATTTATGGCAGTGGTTCAAAGAAATTGGAAGCGACCTTTGCGGCGGTTCATTTTTCTGGCGGCACATCAGAAATTCTGTTGGTAAAAAAGAAAGAAATCGGTTATGATTGCGAAATCATTGCCCAGACCCGGGATCTCAATGCCGGACAGTTAATTGACCGGATCGGGGTATTGATGGGATGTGATTTTCCCGCGGGAAAAGCCTTGGAAGCGCTGGCAAACCAGGTAGTTCCGGAATCCATTGATCGCAACGATGTGATTTCAGCGACGATGGATGGGATGGATTTTCATTTTTCAGGTCAGGAAAATCAGGCGCAGAAGCTTTTGAGAGCGGGGGTTGACGAGGGAATAGTGGCCTATCTGGTGCTCAAGGCGATTGCTAAAACGCTGTCAAAATCAATTGGCGGATTGCAAAAAAAGCACCCCTTTCAATCGGTGCTCTTTTCCGGAGGTGTGATGTCAAATCAGATTATTAAAAAAATTGTGGCGCAGGAATTGCAAACATCAGGACTAAGTCTCTATTTTTCCCCGGGGGAATACGCCCGCGATAATGCCGCGGGAAATGCCCTGATGGGAATGGATTATTTTAAAAGCATGAGGTGCAGTCGGTGACAAATGCAAAAATTCTCAGTGTATCTGAGCTTAACCAATATATTAAAACCCTGTTGGAATCGAATAGTCTCCTTAGGAACATGGTGATCCAGGGGGAGCTTTCCAATGTGAAACGGGCGGCATCGGGACATTTGTATTTTTCCCTGAAAGATGCCGGCAGTAAAATTGATTGTGTGATGTTCAAAAATGCGGCTATTGGGCTTAAATTCTTGCCCAAAGAAGGTCAGAAGGTGACACTGCGGGGGAGTTTGGGTGTCTATCTGCCCAGCGGACAATATCAGATAACGGTGCGATCGATGGAACCTCAGGGACTTGGCGATCTATTCCAGGCTTATCTGGTGCTAAAAGATGAACTGGAGGCCAAGGGTTATTTTGAGCGGGAGCATAAAAAAAAGCTTCCAGAAATCATCAGCCGGGTGGGGATGATCACGTCTCCCACCGGAGCGGCGATCAAAGATATGATTTCCATTATCAAACGCCGAAACCCGCTGATCGATATCGTCATTTATCCCAGCCTGGTACAGGGGGATGAAGCGGCCGGAAATATCATAAAGGGTATTCGGACCTTTAATGCCGCCTCGTCTGTGGATGTGATTATCATCGGTCGGGGCGGCGGCTCCATTGAAGACCTATGGGCCTTTAATGATGAGCATCTGGCCAAAGTCATTTATGAATCGGAATTACCGATTGTTTCAGCCGTGGGTCATGAAATTGACTATACGATTTCTGATTTTGTAGCCGATTTACGGGCCCCAACCCCTTCAGGAGCAGCAGAACTGGTTGCCGAAGAAACCCTGAGTATGATTCGTGCGCTGGTTACCCAGAAAAGCCGTCTGATTCAGGTCATGGAAGCTAAAATCGACAAAAACCGTGAAATCTTGATGCGGATGAAAAAAGAGTTTCTGCGGTTTCGTCCGAAAGAACGGATCGAAGAGATGCGTCTTGACCTGGATCGCATTAATGATCGGATGCTTCGCTTGCTAAATAGCCGGATTAAAAATGAGCGACAACAACTTATCAATCTTAAAACCCGGATCGAAGCCATGAGTCCGCAAAATGTGCTCAAAAAAGGTTATGTTCGGGTGACGGATAATAAAGGCTTACCGGTTGCGTCGGTAACGGGTTTAACGCTTGATCAGTTAGTGACCCTCCACTTTAGAGATGGTGAGGCAAAGGCAAACATTTCAGCCACTAAGGAGAATAAATAATGGCAGTTAAAAAGCTAAAAACTAAAATGAGTCGTCTGGAGACCATTGCAGAACTACTCGAAGAAGATAATCAGGAAATTGAGGCATCGATGAAACTGTTTGAAGAGGGAATGAAACTCATTAATGAGTGCAGTGCCGATTTGGATACCCTTGAAGGAAAAATAACGATCATGATTGATGGCGAAGAACAGGAATTCGAGGGGAGTGTGGAAACGTGAGCAGTTTTAAAAACATGCTGAGTGCCCGGGTTATCGAATTTAATGGGGAACTCGAAAAAGTTTTTCAACAAAACCTGGATACCCCGGAAGTGATTATCGATGCCATGAGGTACAGTCTTTTTGCCGGGGGCAAACGACTGCGTCCGATTTTGATGATGGAAACCTGTCGGGCCCTGGAAGGCGATCTGGAAGCGATCAAACCCCTGGCCATGGGGATTGAGATGATCCATACCTATTCACTGATCCATGACGACTTGCCGGCCATGGATAATGATGATCTGCGGCGGGGAAAACCGACCAATCATAAAGTTTATGGCGATGCGATGGCGATTTTGGCCGGGGATGGACTGCTCAATTATGCGGTTGAAACGATGCTTGCGGGAACCCAGGGGCTCACGGGCGACGGGTTGATAAATTATCTTAATGCGATGAAATCGATCATGGGTGCTTCCGGGGTTCTGGGAATGATCGGTGGCCAGGTGGCGGACATGCTCAGTGAAGATAAGGTCATCGGTCTCGATGAAATGGACTATATTCATTTGCATAAGACCGCTGCCCTTTTAGAGGCCTGTGTTCAGAGCGGTTGTCTCATTGCCGGCGCTGAACCGGCTACCCAGGGGAGACTGATCAGTTACAGCCATCGCATTGGCCTGGCTTTTCAGATTGTCGATGATATTCTGGATATTGAAGGTACGGAGGCGGATCTGGGCAAGCCCATTGGCAGCGACGAAAAAAATAATAAATCCACCTTTGTATCACTCTACGGTCTGGAGGCTTCAAAACTGCGGGTCGATGAACTCGAAACCGAAGCCATTGAAATGCTCAAACCGATTGGTGAGCGTACCGTTTTTCTCCAGGAATTGGCACGCTATATTTGCCGCCGCCAGAAATAAAGGAACTGTTTTGTTTTAACAAAACAGAATCATGATTCACAGTTTACAAGAAAATTAGAATACAGATGAAAACGGACCCATGAAAAGAGGAAAAATTGAAAGAACGTTTAGATAAATTATTAGTCAGCCTGAATTATTTTGATACCCGGGAGCGGGCTAAAAAAGCCATTATGGCGGGATTGGTTCAGGTCAATGATCAGGTCAAGGATAAGGCCGGAGATTTGGTTGATACTGAAGCGACCATTAAGGTTAAGGGCAGTGATATGCCCTATGTCAGCCGCGGCGGCTTAAAACTCGAAAAAGGACTGGCCGTCTTTGACATGACGGTTGCCGAAAAAACCTTTATCGACATTGGATCATCGACCGGCGGTTTTACCGATTGTCTGCTGCAAAACGGTGCGAAAAAAGTTTATGCCGTGGATGTGGGCTATGGACAATTGGACTGGAAGTTACGGAATGATCCTCGGGTTGTTTCCATGGAGCGGACGAACTTTCGGTATCTGACGGCTGAGAATATTTCGGAGATAGTCGACGGAACCGTTATGGATGTATCGTTTATTTCGATCACCAAGCTGATCCCGGCAATCAAATTGTTTATGAAACCCGGCGCTCGGGGAATCTGGCTGATTAAACCACAGTTTGAAGCAGGACGGGAAAGAATCGGTAAAAACGGTGTCATTCGGGATAAAAAAGTGCATGAATCGATTTTGTTTGAAGTGATTACCGCCATCGAAAATCAGGGCTTTTTAATAAAAGGTCTGGATTTTTCACCAATTCAGGGTCCTAAGGGAAACATCGAGTTTTTAGTTTTGGTTGAAAATACTGAGCCGGAGATTGAAGAAAACTGGTCAGCGCAGATTCATTCAGTGGTGACCATTGCCCATGAAAGCTGCAAAAAAAAGAAAGAACCTCAGAACGAATAGGAAGTGAGTAAGATTGGAATTTAATGACTTTAAGGAAATTGGTATTTATTTAAATATGGATAAGCCGGACAGTCCTGCTCTGGCTGAAAAATGCATCAGCTATTTGATCCGTCACGGGTTTAATATAGCCCTGCTGGAAGGCCAGATTAAATATCCTCATGAAGGTGTTCGTTATTATCCCAAAACCCTTTTTTTTCGAAAACCGGATTGTATTCTGGTTCTGGGGGGCGATGGTACCCTTTTGTTTGTCGCCCGTAAGGTTTGTTTTTATTCGATTCCGATTTTTGGCATTAATTTGGGCAAGCTGGGTTTTTTAACTGAAGGCGAGGCCAGTAATTATGAAGAGTCGCTAAAAAATTTAAGCGCCGGCGATTACTATATTGAAGAGCGGATGATGTTAAGTTGCAGTATTAAAAAAGAAAATGAAAGTGCCTGCTTTTATATCGCCTTAAACGATGTTCTGGTTAAAAGCGGCGGTTTTCGGATGATGGATATTGAGGCCAAAGCAGGTGGCTCAACGATTGACAAATTTCGGGCTGACGGATTGATCATTGCTACCCCTACCGGTTCCACTGGTTATTCGCTGGCTGCTGGTGGACCAGTGGTATCGCCTCAGGCCAGTGTGATGATTTTAAACCCGATCTGCCCCCATCGCTTGCACGACCGGTCCTACATTTTACCAGAGGAAGAAGTGATTAATCTGGAATTTGGAGACCGCGAAAAAGATATTATGGTCACCTTTGATGGGCAGACCACGGTTTCGATTACACCGAAGGATTTGATTAAAATTAAAAAAGCGACGTATTGTACCCGCTTGATCCGTCTCAATCAGATGAGTAGTTATGATCGGCTGAGGATCAAACTTTCCAGTGAATATTAGCATCATAAATAAAAACAATGATCAACGTAAAACCCAGCACTGAAGCGACAGAAATTGTACTGTGGAGGAAAGAAAAGACATGAAAGTATCCAGACAATTAAAAATTATTGAAATCATCGAAAATAACCGTATCGAAACTCAGGAAGAACTGGCTCAGGCCTTAAAAGATTCCGGTTTTGCAGTAACTCAGGCAACTATCTCCCGGGATATTAAGGAGTTAAAACTGATCAAGGTGAGCAGTCACGAAGGGGTGCAACACTATGCTCCCCTTAAGGATATTGGCACCATTTATATTGAACGGGTTACCGCTGTTTTTAAAGAATCGGTGTTAACCATCGATTATGTCGAAAATACCATTGTGCTGAGAACCCTTCCGGCGATGGCCCAGGCAGCAGCCCTGGCTATCGATTCCATGGACTGGTGTGAAATTGTGGGAACGATCGCCGGAGACGATACGATCTTTGTGCTTGTTCGCAATCGGGACATGGTGAGTGAAATTGTGGGTAAATTCAAAAAGCTGATGAAATAGGGAGGGCTCTATGCTGAGAAATCTCGTTGTGAACGATTATGCGCTAATTGATTATTTATCGGTGGATTTTGATCCGAGACTCAATGTGATTACAGGGGAAACCGGAGCAGGGAAATCCATTGTTATTGATGCCTTGACGCTGGTTTTGGGGAATCGCGGCAATAAAACAAACATCCGTCAGGGAAAACATAAGATGACGGTACAGGGGCTTTTTGATATCAGTGAACAGCCAGGTTTGATCAATAAATGCGAAGAATATGGTATCCCCATGGAAGAAGAGCAACTGATACTGACCCGGGAAATGGACGATCGGGGTCGCAATATCTGCCGCGCCAACGGTTTAATTATCACCGTCGCCCAGCTAAAAAAACTGGGCGACAAACTGATTGATATCCATGGCCAGCATGAGCATCAATCGCTGTTTAAACGAGAAAATCATCGTCAGTTGCTGGATGCCTTTGGTGGTGAAAAAAGCCGGAAATATCGGGAACAGGCCGCCGCTGCTGCGATTGAAATTAAACGGATTAAAGATCAGATTTCAGAACTGGAAACCAATGAACGGGAATTAGAGCGGGAAAAAGAAAACCTGCAGTTTGAAATTAATGAAATCGAGGTCGCGGCCCTGAGAATTGGTGAAGATGAAGAACTGGAAGGGGAAAAACGGATTCTGGAAAACCGCGAACGCCTTTTTACCCATACCAGTCAGGCATATGAATTGCTCAGGGGTGAAAACTCGAATCAGCCGATGATTCTTGATGCGCTGGGTTTACTGACAGAAAGTATTGCCGAAATTGCTAAAATTGACAGTAGCTTTGAGGCTAAATTAGAAATCGTTAATGGCATGTTAAGTGAGGCAGAAAACCTCTCTTTTGAAATTCGATCCTATCTGGAAGATATGGAATACAGTTTGGGAGGCTTAGACGAAATTGAGAGCCGGCTAAGCATCATTGCCCGGCTTAAACGGAAATATGGGCAGGATATTGCAGAGATTCTAACTTATGCCGAAGAAATCGGCATCCGTTTAAAAAGCTTACTCAATCGGGATGAAAGTTTACAGCATTATTATCAGGAATTAAGCGGCATTCAAGATAAGTATTATACGATTAGTAATAATCTTTATGAGTTACGTTTAAAAACGGCTGGGGCTTTAAAAACAGCACTGCAAAAAGAGTTGGGTGAACTCGCCATGGAAAAGGTTCAGGTGGAAATTGCCGTGGAACATGATCTTAGTCGGGTGGCTGCTCATGGGCAGGATACGGTGGAGTTTTTAATTTCTGTCAATCCGGGCCAGGCCCCGAAACCCCTCGGTAAGGTTGCTTCAGGAGGAGAAATATCCCGAATTATGCTAAGCTTAAAAAGTATCTTCGGAGGACTGGATGCCATTGAAACGATGGTGTTTGATGAGATTGATACAGGAATCAGTGGAAGGACAGCGCAGGTGGTGGCAGAAAAGATTCAGGCCCTCAGTGTTACGTCGCCGCGAGGCCGACAGATTATCTGTATTACCCATCTGCCCCAGATTGCGGCGATGGCAGACCAGCATTTTATGGTTGAAAAAACAGCCGTAAACGATTCGGTTGAGGTCAGTTTTCTACCGCTTGACGAAAAGGGTAAAAAAGAGGAACTTTCCCGGATGCTTGGCGGTGCAGAAGTGACCCGTAAAACCTGGGAACATGCTCAGGAAATGCTGGAATTAAGCCAAAAAATAAAAAAATCGAAAAAAAGCAAAGAAGACAAAATATTATCTTAACATTTCATTGGTTATTGGATAGAATAAAGATTGTTAAAAATTTATTAATTTAAGGAGACATAAATTGGAAAGAAAAGTACCCATCGGGTTATCAAACAAACACATTCATGTATCACAGGCAGATTTAGAGGCGTTATTTGGTAAAGGTTACCAATTGACACCAATGAAAGATTTATCTCAACCGGGGCAATATGCCGCAGAAGAAAAAGTTGATGTGGTTGGACCTAAAGGAACATTAAAAGGAATTCGGATTCTGGGACCGGTTCGTCCTGAAACGCAATTGGAAGTTTCAGTTGGTGATGGCTTTGCTTTAGGGATCAAGGCACCGCTTCGAAATTCTGGTGACATCGCCGATACTCCAGGGGTGAAAATTATTGGACCAGCGGGCGAAATCGAAATTGCCAAGGGTGCCATTGTGGCGGCTCGGCACATTCATATGAGTCCGGAAGAAGGCGCCGCTTTTGGCTTAAAGGACCGGGACATCGTCTCAGTTAAATTAGATGGACCGCGTGGACTAATTTTTGACAATGTCCTGGTTCGGGTTCATCCGGAATTTAAATTGGATATGCACCTTGACGTTGAAGAAGGTAATGCAGCCGGTGCTAAAAACGGTCAATTGGCTACTATTCTCTAATGATGAACGCGCCAAACCCAATCGCATTTACCGCATTTGGTCTTGAAGTCCGGTGGTATGGGGTCTTAATTGCCGCGGCATTATTGATCGGGTTGCTCATTGCTCTTAAACGGGCGCCTAAATACGGCATTGATCCTGAAATTATTATGGATTTCTTTTTGTATATGACACCAGCGGTGATCATTGGGGCACGGCTTTACTATGTCATCTTCAGCTATGACTATTATGCTGCCCATCCGGAAGAAATCTTTGCGATTTGGAATGGTGGGCTGGCTATCCATGGTGGCATTATTGCCGGTGTGATTGTGGCACTTGTTTTATGCCGGGTTAAGAAGATCAGTTTTTTTGCTTTGGCAGACGTACTGATACCGGCATTACCTCTCGGTCAAGCCATTGGCCGCTGGGGGAATTATTTCAACCAGGAAGCCTATGGCTCGCAAACTGATTTACCCTGGGCGATTACCGTTAACGACGCAGCTCTGGGAATAATCAAGGTGCACCCGACCTTTCTTTATGAATCGATTTGGAATTTGTTGGCTTTTGGTTTTATCTTTTTTTATGAAGACAAAATTAAAAAGGTTGATGGCGAATTACTCTTTGTCTACCTGGGTCTATATTCAGTTGGGCGGTTTTTTATTGAAGGTTTAAGAACCGACAGTTTGATGTTTATGGGACTCCGTATCGCTCAGCTAATCAGTCTGGTACTGGTTGCAGTCGGTGTCGCGGGACTCTGGTATCTGCGAAAAAATGAGGACCAATTTGCTAATTCGCTAAGTCGAAAATAAAAAAAAACGATTGTCAGTGATCACTGACAGTCGTTTTTTTAAAGCGTGAATAAAAGTACGAGCGGGTATCTAGGCCAGCTTAGTCATGCCGCGATACTGAATTGCTTCAGACAGGTGGACCATTTGAATGCTTTCGGACCCCTCTAAATCGGCAATGGTGCGGGCCAGCTTTAAAATTCGGTGATAGCCCCGAGCGCTGAGTTTCATTTTGGTATAGACCTTTTCCATTAGGTTTTCTTCGGCCGGACCAAGGTGACAAAAGGTCTCCATCAGTTTGGGGGTGAGTTGGGCATTATAAAAAATATCCAGCTTCTGATAGCGCACATTTTGGCGTTCTCTGGCTGCATCGACCCGTTTTTTAATCACTTGAGAGGTTTCGCCTTTGGGTTTGGTTTGCAGTTCATCGTAGGTGGTGCTGGGGATTTCTACAAAAATATCCAGTCGATCCATCAGCGGTCCGGATATTTTGCCCTGATAGTTTTTAATCTGCTGGGGGGTGCATATACATTCATGGGCGGGATCGGTGAGATAACCGCAGGGACAGGGGTTCATCGAGGTAATCAGGGTGAAACTGGCCGGAAAAGTCAGGGAGGCATTGATCCGGGAAATGGTCACCTCCTGATCTTCAATTGGCTGACGCAAAACTTCCAGTGCCGATTTTTGGAACTCGGGCAATTCATCAAGAAATAGCACTCCCAGGTGTGCCAGGGATACTTCCCCGGGCTTGGGAATTCGACCACCGCCGATCAGGGAGACCTTGGAAATGGTATGGTGAGGGGAACGGAAAGGCCGCTGACTGATGATCGCATTGTTTTTTAACAGTCCTGAAATACTATGGATTTTAGTGATTTCCAGCGCTTCGTCGATGGTCAGATCGGGTAGGATAGAGGCAAAACCTTTAGCCAACATCGTTTTCCCGGAGCCGGGCGGACCACTCATCAAACAGTTGTGAGCTCCGGCAGCAGCGATTTCTAAGGCCCGTTTGCCCAGATCCTGTCCGCGAATATCAGAAAAATCGATGTTATGACTGCTGTTTTTCTCGCTTAGAAGAGCTTTGAGATCTACCTCAAAGGGCTCAATGATCAGTTCGTTTTTTAAAAATGAGACGGCTTCGTGAAAATCATTTATCGGATAGACGTTTACATTCTGAACCACGGCAGCCTCATAGCGGTTTTCAAAGGGAACCATAATATGGTTAATGCCAGCTTCTTTAGCGGCCAAAACCATTGGCAAGACACCATTAACACTTCTTATTTCTCCACTTAAAGATAATTCCCCGATGACCAGAAAATTTTCAGGATGATCCCAGATCAGTTGTTCAGAAGCGTGTAAGATTCCTAGTGCAATAGCCAGATCAAAGGCCGGCCCTTCCTTTTTTAAGTCTGCGGGGGCAAGATTGATGGTGATCCGATCCATCGGATATTTAAAACCATTGTTTTTAACAGCCGAAAAAACCCGATCTTTGGATTCCTTGATCCCGGCATCCGGTAGACCCACCAATGAATAAGAGGGCAACCCCCGGGAAATATCAATTTCAACTGTGACAATAACGCCATTAACGCCTAATAGCCCGCTACTTTTTATCTGTGACAACATACAAAGTCTACCTCCACCTTATTACAAATATTATACAGGAAATAAAAGCAAAAATATAGAGAAAAAATTAAGTGGTTATGGTATCATCAAAAGATAAGTAAAAAGAGAATAAAAGGAGGCGCCGATGGAAAAAACAACAAAGGGAACCTTATATGTGCTCATTGCCATGATATTGTTTAGCACAGGGGGACTTTTTATTAAACTTATTCATGCCAATGCTTATACCATCACTTTTGGCCGGGCATTTATCGCCGCGCTCATTTTTTTACCGCTGATTCAATGGAAAAAGCTGCGGTTTTCAAAAAAACATCTTGCTCTGGTCATCGGATACTGTTATTTGTGCATTATGTTTGTCTTGACAACTAAAATAACAACGGCAGCCAATGCGATTATTCTCCAATGTACAGCCCCATTATGGCTTTATCTCTACTATGTGATCCGCGGGAAAAAAATTATCGGCAGAGAATTGCTGCCCCGTTTATTTATTCTTGTTGGGATCATCGTCATTTTTAGCGCCGCGGCGGGAGGAAATCTCTGGGGTGATTTGCTGGCATTAAGCAACGGTGTTGCCTATGCGCTGGTACAGTATTTTATGGACAACGACTATCCTGTTTCGTACAATTCAATCGTTGGTGTTAATAATATCATTCTCTGTCTGGTGATCCTGGTGCTGTTTCCTGGTCAACTGGATTTTTCGGGATTAGCCGCAATTGGATGGCTGGGAATTATTTTTCTGGGTATTTTTCAAATCGGTATTTCCTATCTGTTTTTCTTTAAGGGGATACGGATGATTTCAGCACTAAAAGCATCCATGGTATCTTTGCTGGAGCCGATCCTTAATCCGATTTTTGTTTTCTTCTTTGTCGGAGAGATACCTTCGGTTCATTCGTTAATCGGTTTTGCGATTATTCTATTTGGTATCGCCTTGACGATGCTGCCAATAAAAAATGCCATTCCAGTTGAAGAGGGCTGAATTTGCTAAAAGCGTGCTGATCTCCAAAAAACACAAGAGCCGTATCATCTGTAAAGAAGATACGGCTCACTTTTATGTAATTTTTTATTCGGGTTGAGGTGCATCTGGCTGTTTAGGTTTAATCAGCAGAAAAGCGATTGCAGCGACAGCAAAGACTGTCATTGATACATAAAAAGGGAATTTTATGTTTTCGGTCATTCCTGTAATAGCACCAAGGAAGGCAAAAATGTAGGCGGAGCAGAAGCCACCAACATTCATACAAGCCATAATAATTCCGGAAGCAGTTGGCATTTGACTGGGATGAACAGCAGCGCCCAAATCCATGAAAACGGTTGGTATAATAAAGCTAAAGCCAATCCCGGCAATGGTCGTTCCAATGTACATAAAGGCAATGGAACTACCAAGACCAATACTTGCCATCGCAACGGCTAGAAATGCTAGACCAACAGCCAGGGTATTTTTTTTGAAAAGGCCAAAGACTTTCGCGAAGATAAATCCACCAGCCATGCCACCAACCGTGAACATGGTTAGAACGAGCGCTGCATCTGCGGCTCCACCCATTCCACTAACAGCAATAATGGTGGACATATTAACCAGCATGGGATAAACCAAAGCCATAATTAAGAAAATTGCCAGTGCAAAACCAAAAACGGAACCCGGTAATTTAGGCTTAGCTTCACCAACCGCTTGAACAGGTGCAGCTGGAGGTTCCGGCAAAAACAGGATGAGAACCAGGGTGATGATACCGAGGGCATGAGGAATAAAAGCATATTGCCAGGCAATACCGGCAGCCATACCGCCAAGTAACTGGAAAAGAATACCTCCAACATTGGCAATAACATTACTGAGTCCCATCATTTGGGCTCGAACTTCACCATCGAAGAAGGCGATAATTAAAGCACCGCCTAATGGGGTGACAATCCCAAGACCAATACCAAAGATGGCTCGAACAGCTAAGATTGCAGTAAAACTGGAAGTTGCCATGAAATAGGGGGCCACGCCACCACCTACAAATAGAATCATACCGATGATTAACAAGGTTTTGTACTTAACGACGGTTCCGGCAATTCGACCAGAAATGAGTGTCGCCGGGACAGACATCAGTACCGCAAGTGTGGATACAAGTAATAGCGTTGTAAAAGGAACATCCGGGTACGCCGCGGCTATATTAGCGATCGCCGGTGTAATCGTGCCAACACCCATTTGAACAAAGAATACAGACAGAACAGCAATTTTTAAGAAAGTATTATTTTTCATAAATTCACCTCTTCAAGATATCTCCATTTATACCGGGAGATTTTAATTTTTTGTCACAATTCTGATTTTGGAAAGGGCTGTGTCAGGTAGCTACATCATCAAGAATAAGACCGACCCAAGTACAAGTTAATAATAAATGCAAAACACAGATTTAAACGTTTACGGTCTAATCAGAACAGCAACGAATGAAAACATGGGTGCGATAGACAATGCTTGATACTTTCATCTCTTCTCCTCCTTTCAAACTGGAGTGCATTCACCCATAAATACACTATTTACAACCACAAAATGGTGATTGCTCAGAATGAGATGGTATTATATGAGGAATGCAAGTTATCCTCGTATAATATTAGTTATGTTTAAGTACAGTTCGATAATAGCATGTTAAAGGGCGTTTGTCCAGCATAAAATATATAAAAAAGATTAATTACGAAAAATAATGCAAAAATTGATATTGATAAACGTTTAAAACATGAAATGCGGCATATTTACAGTGACAGCCTAGAGGCGGGAAAAGAAAAAAGCAGTTATCAGCTTAGAAGAAGATGTTAATTTTGATTAAAAAATGAAAAAACATCAAAAAAAAAGCGTCATATAAAATATGACGCTGCATAGCGCAGATTAAAATTTAATAGATTGTTTAGAGGACCGCAAAGTTTTTGTCAATTCGGACGATAAACTTCTTTTCGATTTCATAGGATTCTTGAATGACATGGTCATTAAGCTTTGCATCAAGTCCCATGTTATTGAGTAAAAGCTGAATGCTGGAATTAATAAAATCCTGTGAAGAACAGTCAATAAGCCCGGCATCATAGGCAAGATTAATGCCTTGGGTAGCACCTGCACTGGCATAGGATATAAAGGCTATTTCAAAGTCGCTGTAGTGTAGACCGCAGCTCTCAGCGAGTTTCCGATAAAAATCAGTGACCACACTCTGCTCTTTATAAAGCACATTTTCGCCCAATAAATCGTAATAAAAACGGCTGAAATTTTTATTAAATCGCATATTATTATTAAGCACCCGCCATTCGATGGCCGTCTGTAATAAAAGGCTGGTTTTGATTTCCAGTTTGCTCAGGTTTTCGGTGACCCTTGCCTTAATAGCAGACATGACTTCGTTATATAATTCGATTCCCAGGCCGCCTTTTGAACCATAGTAATAATTGATCAGCCCGACATTTGCCCCTGATTCCTTGGCAATATTTAGGCAGGTGGTGCTGGTATAGCCATTTTCATAAAACAATGTCTTGGAAGCTTCATAGATTTTTTCTTTTGTTTCTTTTCCAACCTTGTATTTTCCCATCTTGTACTCTCTATTTCTATAGTTTAATTATGTGTAAAAATATGTTTAACAGTTTAAAGCATATCATATTTATTTGTGAAAAACAAGACAAAGGCAGTGAAAAAAACTTTCTTGATTTAATTTGGTAGGGTACAGAAAAAAAGAAGCTTAGCTTTGGACCAGCCACTGCCGATTAAAGGCGATCGCCTTTTTAACCTGTTCTTTTGCAGGACCGCCAATGATGTTTCGCTGGTTGACACAAACATTCAAATCAATGGCTTTAAAAATAGATGAATCAAAAACGGGTGAGACACTCTGATATTCTTCAATAGTCAGTTCATCCAGGCTTTTTTGTTGTTCTAAAGCAAAAAATACCAGTTTGCCGATAATTTCATGGGCATCCCGAAAGGCAACACCATGTTTAACCAGCCAATCGGCAGCGTCAGTGGCATTGGAAAATCCACCGGCGGCGGCCTTTTTCATCGTCGCTTTGTTGACCGTGAGGGTTTTGATCATTTTAGCAAAGGTGATCAGACAGATTTTAATGGTATCGTAGGTATCAAATACCGGTTCCTTATCTTCTTGCATATCCTTATTATAGGCCAGCGGAATACCTTTCATGGTAGTTAATAAACCCATCAGATTTCCGTAAACGCGGCCGGTCTTGCCCCGAACCAGTTCGGCAATATCGGGATTTTTTTTCTGTGGCATAATACTGCTCCCGGTACTGAAGGCGTCATCCAGGGTAATAAAGTTAAATTCACTGCTGCACCAGAGAATGATTTCTTCAGAAAAACGGCTGAGGTGCATCATTAACACCGACGCAGCTTCCAGGAAATCAAGACAGAAATCGCGGTCAGAAACGCCATCGAGACTGTTTAGTGAAACAAAGGCAAAGTCCAGTTCTGTCGCTACTGCTTCCCGGTCCAAAGGATAAGTCGTCGTAGCCAAAGCGCCTGAACCCAGTGGTAAGGTGTCGGCCATCGCTTTGACCTGGGTCATCCGAGTCATGTCACGCTTAAACATTTCGACATAAGCCATTAGATGATGGCTGAAGGTAATCGGCTGGGCTCGTTGTAGATGAGTATAGCCTGGCATGATGGTATCGGTATGATCTTCGGCCAGGTCCAGCAGGGTGATAATCAGATTCTTTATTAGTGATTTGCTGTCATCAGCAATCGCTTTGACATAGAGTCGCATATCGGTGGCAACCTGATCGTTGCGGCTACGGCCAGTATGGAGTTTTTTGCCGACATCACCAAGTCGTTCGGTCAGAATGGCTTCAATATTCATATGAATATCTTCCATTGACACGGAAAACGCGATGTTTCCGGTTTCAATGTCAACAAGAATCGTTTCCAGGGTTTCGATAATTTTTTGCGATTCGCTCGGATCGATAATATTCTGCTTCCCAAGCATTCGGGCATGGGCAATACTTCCGATGATGTCCTGTTTGTACAGGCGTTGATCAAAGGCTATCGACGAGTTAAAGTCATCAGTTAAAAGGTCGGTTTTTTTAGAAAACCGACCTCCCCACATTTTTTTCATCTTATTCCCCTTTTTCTTCGCGACTGAGTCGCATTAAAGCACGAACCTTAAGCGGTAAGCCAAACAAATGGATAAACCCTTCAGCATCTTTGTGATCATAGAGATCGCCGGTGGTAAAGCTGGCAATTTCAGCATTGTATAGCGAGTAAGGTGAGGCTACGCCAATGAGAATGATGTTACCCTTATATAATTTTAATTGAACATTTCCGGTTACTGTTTTTTGGGTTTCATCGACAAAAGCGGTTAAAGCTTCACGCAGGGGCGTAAACCATTCGCCGTTGTAGGCCAATTCGGCAAATTTTACCGCTGCCTGCTGTTTAAAGCCAAAGGTTTGACGATCCAGACACATATGCTCGAGTTCCTCATGGGCGTTATAAAGGATTGAACCACCGGGAGTTTCATAAATCCCGCGGGATTTCATCCCGACCACCCGGTTTTCAATCAGATCGACGACGCCAATGCTGTGACGTCCACCGATGATGTTGAGTTTTTCCAGCAGCTCACGGCCAGACATTGCAACACCGTTTAATTTGACAGGAACGCCCTGTTCAAAGTCCAGACTGACAGTTTCGGCTTCGTCGGGTGCTTCTTCCAGTGGGGTTGTCATTTGCAGTAATTTTTTATATTGGGGTTCCAGTGAAGGATCTTCCAATTCTAAACCTTCATGACTCATATGTAAGATGTTTTTATCCCGGCTGTAGCTGTTGCTAATCGACATTGGTACCTTGATATCATGCATGACGCAGTAGTCCATGGCATCTTCACGGGATTTGATATCCCAAATTCGCCAGGGGGCAATGATTTTTAACTGTGGCGCCAATGCACCAATGGTGAGTTCAAAACGAACCTGATCATTCCCCTTACCGGTAGCACCGTGACAGATGGCTTCGGCCCCTTCCAGTTCTGCATATTCTACCAGCACCTTGGCAATTAAAGGGCGGGCCAGGGAGGTGCCCAACAGATATTTTTTTTCATAAATAGCATCGGCCTTAAGTGCCGGCCAAACATAATCTTCTACAAATTCATCGGTCACATCCGCAATATATAATTTGCTGGCACCGGAAGCAAGGGCCCGTTCCTCAAGGCCATCCAGTTCGGTGCCCTGTCCGACATCCACGCACACAGCAATCACTTCATAGTCGTAGGTATTTTTAAGCCATGGTATAATGGTGGTCGTATCCAATCCACCGGAATAAGCGAGAATTACTTTTTTCTTCAATTTTATATCCTCCTGATAATTATCTATTTTGTATAATCAACTTAATTACATGAATGATTATACAATCATTCGATCTGAAATGCAAGTATAAAAAGAAAATATTTGTAATAAATTAATAAATATGCATAAAAACGCTTGATTATACATAACGAGTCGAGTATAATACGAAAATAAGTATTAATAAATTTCATAAACTAACAGACAGGCCTCAGTTATTTTGGTAAAATATACTTTTAGAGAACCTGTTGATGGATTATTGATGGGACAAGAGAATACTAAGATTGTAGATAAACCCCGGACCGAATTTTTTCGATACGATGGTGTGATCGGTTTGCCTAAACTCTTACTATTCTTAAACAAAAGCATTGAGAAAGGAAAATTAAAATGATTAAAGCATCGATTATCGGAGGAACTGGTTATGCTGGACAGGAACTGATCCGAATTTTAATGCGGCATCCGGATGTAGAAGTGGTGACCATCGGGACCAGAAGCTTTGCCGGACAGAAATTTAGTGATGTTTATGGAAACTTTGAGAACATTACCGATCTTGTTTGCGAAGCAACGGACATCAAGGTCCTGGCTGAAAAGTCGGATGTGGTATTTCTGGCCTTGCCTCATGGCATCGCATCCAAAACCGTTACGGCGGAGGTGCTAGAAAAAACAAAGGTCATTGATCTTGGTGCTGATTTCCGGCTTAAGGATATTAATATCTATGAGGACTGGTACAAAACCGAACATTTTAACCATCCATTACTTAATGAAGCGATTTATGGATTATGTGAATTGCATCGTGATGAGATAAAAAAAGCCCAGCTCATCTCGAATCCCGGTTGCTATACAACCTGTAGTATTTTAAGCCTGGCACCGCTTATAAAAAATAATCTCATTGATACGGGCAGTATTATCGTCGATGCCAAATCCGGAGTAACCGGAGCCGGCCGGGGAACAATCACCGAGCTGATGTACTCTGAATGCAATGAGACCATCAAGGCTTATAAGATTGGGTCTCATCGGCATACACCAGAAATTGAACAGGAGTTGCGGCTTTTAAATGGTCAGGACTTTAATATTTTGTTCACGCCCCACCTGGTTCCGATGAACCGGGGAATTCTGGCCTTGTCTTATGCCAAGTTAACGGCTGAGCGGAGTCTGGAAGAGGTCAAAGCGATTTACAGAGACTTTTATCACGATGAATATTTTGTCAGAATTCTGGAAAACCGGATGCCGGAAACCCGCTGGGTGAAGGGGACCAACTATTGCGATATCGGCTTGACTATCGATTCCCGCACCAACCACATCATTGTAGTAGGTGCCATTGACAACCTGATTAAAGGTGCCGCCGGACAGGCCGTTCAGAATATGAATATCTGTTTTGGGCTGGCCGAAAAAACCGGAATCGACTTTATTGCCGATTTCCCAATCTAAAGAGAAATTTGGATAAGCCATTTAAATACGAGGAGTAAAGACATGAAAGTAATAAAGACAGGCGGCGTCACAACACCCACGGGTTTTAAAACCGGGGGGATCAATTGCGGCCTCAAAAAGAGCACGAAAAATGACCTGGCGATGATTTTTTCAGAAGTACCAGCGGCAACTTGCATAATGACAACAACCAATGTTGTCAAGGCAGCACCAATTCACTGGTGTAATAAAGTCATTGCTAACCCCTATAAGCAGGCGGTGGTGGTCAATAGCAGTAACGCCAATGCCTGCACCGGACAATCGGGGGAAGAAGCGGTAGCAGCCACAGCCACTAAGGCAGCAGCGGTTTTGGGTTTGCAGCCCGAGGATGTACTGATCGCCTCAACGGGGGTTATCGGGGTGATCTTGCCAGTGGAGAAAATTTTGTCTGGTATTGAGACGCTGGGAGAAAAGCTGGGAAATACTGAGGAAGATAGTGATGCTGCTGCCCGAGCTATTCTCACCACCGATACCACTAAAAAGACGATTGCTGTGGAAGTGGAAATAAACGGGAAGCCAGTAAAAATTGGCGGTATGGCCAAGGGTTCCGGAATGATTCATCCCAATATGGCCACGATGCTGTCCTTTGTGACCACCGATGTGAAAATTGAACCGGCCCTGCTCGATAAACTCCTAAAAGAAACTACGGTGGATACCTACAACATGATCTCCGTCGATGGCGATACCAGCACCAATGATATGGTCACGGTGATGGCCAACGGATTGGCTGACAATCTGCTCTTGCAGGAAAACACCCCGGATTATGAGATCTTTAAAGAAGCCTTTATCTATGTTAATAAAACCCTGGCAAAAAAAATTATTCGCGATGGCGAAGGTGCTTCCAAGTTTGTGGAAGTCGAAGTCCACGGCACCAAAACAAAGGATGATGCCCGCAAGCTGGCAAAATCGGTGATCACTTCCAGTCTGGTTAAAACAGCACTGTTTGGGGAAGATGCCAACTGGGGTCGGGTGCTCTGTGCTTTGGGTTATGCCGGTGCTGACTTTGATCCCTTAAAGGTTTCCCTGATTTTTTCCAGTCAAGCCGGGATGATCACCCTTTTAAATGACGGTGCACCGATTACTTTTGATGAAGATGAGGCGAAGAAAGTCTTATCTGAAACAGATATTCACATTTCGGTGGAAATAAATGATGGCGACGAAAAAGCAGTGGCCTGGGGTTGTGATCTGTCCTACGACTATGTTAAGATCAACGGCGATTACCGAAGTTAAAAAAAGAAAAGAGTAATTAATGGAAAAATATATTGAAAAGGCCAAGATTCTAATTGAAGCTTTGCCCTACATCCAACAGTTTAAAAAGAAAACCATGGTCATTAAATATGGCGGTAGTTTCATGTATGATGAGGCCAGAAAGCAGTCGGTGATGGATGATATTTCCCTGATGCGTCTGGTCGGTATCCGTCTGATTATTGTTCATGGCGGCGGTAAAGATATTTCTGGGATGCTAAGTGATCTTGAGATCCAAACCGAATTTGTCGAGGGTCTGCGGATCACCAACGAAAAGGTGGTCGAAATTGCCGAAATGGTCTTATCCGGAAAAATCAACAAAGAAATTGTCCAGCTGCTTCAGAACCGCGAAATGAACGCCGTCGGTCTTTCTGGCAAGGATGGTGGGATGATTAAGGTTAAAAAGAAATTTGTCAATAATCTGGATATCGGTTTTGTCGGGGACATCATCCATGTCGATAACCGACTTTTAAATACCCTGTTAAAAGATGACTATCTGCCGGTAATTGCCCCAATTGGCACGGATAAAACCGGCCAGAGCTACAATATTAATGCCGATCATGTGGCCTATGCCATTGCCAAAGCCGTCAAAGCAGAAAAACTCATCTACCTGACCGATACCGATGGGGTTTATATGGATCCGGATAACCCGGATTCGATTATTCGGCGGCTCTTTGCCGAAAATGTGCCCAAACTCATTGAAGAAGGAATCATCTCAGGCGGGATGATCCCGAAGGTGGAAAATAGCGTTGACGCCCTGAACCAGGGGGTCAATTCGGTTCATATTTTAGACGGCAAGGTGGAACACTCCATGTTACTGGAACTGTTTACGGCCGCCGGGGTGGGAACGATGATTCGTCGTTCCATTATTTAGGAGGAAAAAATGGATTTAATAACGCGAGGAAGCAATGTGATCATGGAAACCTATAAACGTTTTCCATTGGTCTTTGATAAGGGTCAGGGTTGTGTACTGACCGATGTTGATGGTAAAAACTATCTGGATTTTGTCGCCGGAATCGCCGTCGATGCACTGGGGCATGCCCATCCGGGGTTGCTCGCGACAATGCAGGCGCAGATGGAAAAATTGGTGCATATTTCCAATCTTTACTGGTCCGAACCGGGAATTGAACTGGCTGAAATGTTGACCAAAGCCAGCGGACTGGACAAGGTTTTCTTTTGTAACAGTGGGGCGGAAGCTTGCGAAGCAGCTTTAAAACTGTGCCGGGTTTACGGTAAACTCAAAAAAAATAAAGACGCTGTGGAAATTATTGCCATGGATCAGTCCTTTCATGGACGTACCTATGCTGCCATTACCGCTACTGGTCAAAAAAAATATCAGGAAAACCTGGAACCGCTGATGCCAGAAATTTATCATGTGCCCTACAATGATATTGATGCGTTAAAGGCTCAGATCAGTCCCAAAACCTGTGGGATTATTTTAGAAGTGATTCAGGGCGAAGGGGGAATCTATCCTGCCGATCCGGATTATTTAAAAGCAGTGCGAAAAATCTGTGATGAACAAAACATTGTACTCATTTTCGATGAGGTGCAAACCGGTATTGGCCGTTCGGGAAAACTGTTTGCCTACCAGCAATACGGAGTTGTGCCGGATGTGGTCACCATGGCCAAAGGTTTAGGCGGTGGCGTTCCAATTGGCGGCATTATTGCCAAAGATTATGTGGCCGAAGTCTTTACCCCGGGAACCCATGCCTCCACCTTTGGCGGGAATCCATTTGTCTGTGCAACCGCCAAATATGTGATCAAAACCCTGACCGCACCGGGATTTTTTGAAGCGGTGACAGAAAAAGGGGATTATCTCAAAACCAAACTGGAAGCGTTAAAAAAAGCCCATCCCGCGATAAAAGAAGTTCGCGGAATGGGACTAATTGTCGGTGTTCAGGTTGATGCCGATCTGGGTGCCGTTGTTGCCAAAGCGATGCAAAAAGGCCTGCTCTTAATCACCGCCGGCAGCAATGCTATCCGTTTTGTACCGCCCCTGGTCGTTACTATAGAAGAAATTGATCAGGCCGTGCAGATTTTCTCAGAATGCTTATAATGTATTAGATAAATAGCAATTAGCATTGACAGATTACTGTTGATATAAGGACAACCCCGTACCGACAATAGATTAACAATTGTTGGTACGGGGTTTGTTGACAACAGTTAATTTTTATTTAGAAAGATCGAAGCTTTAGTGCCCAGACCGAGTTCGCTGGTAATGACCAGTTTGCCCCGATGAACGTTAATGATGCTGTCAATAATCGACAAACCGAGGCCTGAACCACCGGTTGCACGGGAACGGTCACTGTTGATGCGGTAAAAACGTTCTTTAATTTTTTCAAGTTCGGACGAGGGAATCCCACAGCCGGTATCAGTGACCGTGATTTCATTTATTTTTTTATTGCAAACCCGACAGCTCAGGCTGATGGTTCCGCCGACCGGGGTGTATTTGCGGCTATTGTCCAGAAGACCCCGGATCGCTTGAATCAACAGCCCTTCATTCCCCCGAACAAAGGCATGGTCACAGGATTCCATGAGGTATTCATGATCCGGATCGATCATTTGACACTGATAAATAATCTTTTCTAAAAGTAGCGAAATATCAAGAACAACGAAATCGTCACCAAAATAATTGTTTTCAATACGCGTAATCAACAGTAAATCTTCGACCATTTTATTCATACCTTTTATTTCATCCCGAATGGCTTCAATGGATTCATCCCGGAGCTGCGGGTCATTTTTACCCCAATCTGATAAAATGTCAATATAACCCTGAATAACCGTCAGTGGAATGCGTAACTCGTGGGAGGCATCAGAAACAAAGCGCTTCTGATTATTGAAAGCCGACTCCAGTTTCTTTATCATCTGGTTAAGCGAAACGATCAGCTGATCCAGTTCATCCTTGTTTCCGGTTTCTTCGATTCGGATATTGAGGTTATTTTCCGTGATATTTTTTGCGGTTTCTGAGATCTCAATCAGTGGTTTCAGGGTCTGTTTGGTACCGTAAATACCAAGCAGGATAATTGCGATCAAGCCAAGAATACTAATGGAGACCATCAGGACAAACAAGATGGTCATAAACACATAACTGTCATTGAGGTTTTTGATAATCTGGAGATAGATAATATCCCCGTCCTCCAGCACATAGTAAGACCCCAGATAATAGTATTCGATTTGGTTGTAACGCAAGGAATTAACAGCAATCATCTGATCATTGTCGTCATCAAAGCTAAATTCAAACAAATCAAAATCGTATTCTGCCAGGTTTTCAGCAACTAGCAAATCAGTCAGAATTTCCGAAGACTGGTAGCTATTGCCCTGGTTATCTTTTAGCTGATAGGCAATCAGGGAATTATCCTTGACATAGGGGTAGAGTTTATCAGAGATGAATCCCAGTCGCGCATCGGCAGGTAAACTCAACAGAGCTGGCATGTTTTCATCAAGAGTATTAATGACGTAATTATTAAACCGGATCATCGTCGATTGGCTTTCATTTAAGATAATCTGCTGCGAAAAAAAGAAGACCATCAAAAAAGAAAGTGTCAAGACTACCGTGAGGGCCAGAATAAAAAAGAAGACGATGCGATGATAGATTTTCAGCGGTTTTTTGCGGCCGGGGATATTTAGTTTATCGAACCACATAACCCCGCCCCCGAACCGTTTGAATCAGCTTCTGGGAAAAATCCCGGTCGATTTTATCGCGCAGATATTTGATATAAACATCGACAATATTGTCCCCGCCATCGTAATCAAAGCCCCAGACCTTGGTGAGTATTTGTTCCCGGGACTGGACCAGATCGTGGTTGAGCACGAGATAATAAAACAGATCAAATTCAGTTCGGGACAAGGTGATTTCCTGGGACTGGCGCTTAACACTAAAAGCGTCCAGATCGATCTCAATGTCCTTAAAAACCAGATGGGTGTTTTGTGCTGCTTCCGGAGTATTTTTTCTTATGTTGGCTTTGATCCGGGCCAGCAGCTCTTCAAAGTTAAAGGGCTTGGTCACATAATCATCGGCGCCTAGTTCAAAACCAGTAACGACATCACTGGTATCGTCCCGGGCAGTTAATAAGATAATTGGCAGGTGATGATTCTGAGCCTTTAAATATTTAAGAACATCATAACCAGAAACCTCCGGCAGCATAATATCGAGTAAGATCAGATCAAAGTCAGGGTTCTTATGATAGGCTTCGATCCCTTCCCGGCCAGTAAAGGCCTTAACCGTCTCAAAACCGGCATGCTTGAGCTGCAGCTCAATGATCCGGGATATTTTTTTATCATCTTCAATAATGAGTATTTCTTTCATGGGAACCTCCATAACCAATTGATAAATAAAAAGATAAACAACACAGTAGTGCCAATTGTCGCAACAGATTAACAATTGGTCGGCCCGGTCATCTTTCATTACCCTAAAATAATATCATATTCTCCTCGTTTTATATAGCTTTAAGATTTCGGCTCTATAATTAATCTGTTAGCTTATAATCAAAATCCAAAATATGGAAGGAGTCGCTTTATGCGTATACTATTTGTAGAAGACGAAAAAAAAATAACCGATGCACTCCAGGAATTATGTAAAATACAAAATATCGATTGTGACATTGCCAACGATGGAGAGGAAGGTTTGTTATTTGCGCTGAATCCTATTTATGATGTTATTGTTCTTGATATTATGTTGCCGATAAAAAGCGGGATTGAAATTCTCCAGCAGATTCGGGATCAGGGGATTAACACCCCGGTATTGATGCTCACCGCCAAGGGCACTATTGATGATAAGGTCAAAGGGTTGGATTTGGGAGCGGATGATTATTTAATCAAGCCCTTTTCAGCAAAAGAACTGTTTGCCCGAATTCGGGCTCTGGGACGTCGTCCGGATCATGGCATTAAGGGCGAGACCATCGTTTTTGAAGATGTCAGTTTTAATACCAAAAAGAATATCCTCCAAACCGAAAACAAGGAATTTAAACTGTCGGTTAAGGAAGCGAAGATTCTGGAGATGCTGTTAAAACGACCCAACCAGGTTTTTACCAGAGAACAGATTCTAGACCGGGTGTGGGGATTTGATAAAGAAGTCAATGAGAACAATATCGAAATCTATGTGCACAATTTGCGTAAAAAAATTGTGGACACCCAAGTCAAAATTGATACCATCCGAGGGGTAGGCTATACACTTGGGAAAAAATAGGTTGGAGAGTTAAGGCCCATGTTTAAAGAAATCAAGCGAAAGATCACCCTGTTCAACACCCTGATTTTAGTTATTTTTATGTTTATGTTTATCTTTCTTTTGGGGTTTTTAGTGAACTGGAGTCTCAGTCTTTCCGGTGAAATGTATCTGACCACGGTCGCCAAGGAAATTATCCAAAATAACGGACAGACAATTTCCCAACCGATCGATTCCAGAGACTCGGTCCATGATAAATTCGGCTATCAATTCATTATGTGGGACAGCAGTAATATTGTGAAATCGATGAAGATAGATGATCGTAACTTAATTATGTTAGGATACGAGTTATCGATTGAAAAGAACGAAACGCCCCAATTTAATCTGCTGGTCTCAGAAAATGTCGAATATCGGGTTTATACGCTGCCTTATTCCAATAATTCCAACGATTATGTGCTTCAGGTGTTTCAACAGATTTCTACGGAACGCTCGATTATTGCTTATGTTATTTCGTTTTTATTGTTAATCGGGATTGGTTCGATTGCGGTGCTAGTGCCCATTTCCTATTTTTTGGCGGGAAAATCCCTTCAGCCGATCAAAGATACCTTTGAAGACCAGAAGAAGTTTATCGCTAATGCTTCCCATGAGCTGAGAACGCCGCTAACGGTTATTCAAACGAATATAGAAGTGTTGAAACTCAAAGAAGAAGAGCAGATTAAAGATAATATGAAATGGCTTAATAACATTGCCAGCGAAGGTGAGACCATGGCAAAACTTATTTCTGAGCTCTTGCTTCTGGCCCAGGCTGAGAATCAACGGCTGGTCATTGATAAAGAAGTGTTTGATCTATCCTCCATGTGCCAGCAAATGGTTGGCCTGATGACCGAATTGGCCAATGAAAAAGAAATTGAGTTAAGCGAGAACATTTCACCTGGGATCCAATACCGGGGCGATGAAGAACGGTTAAAGCAGGCCGTCCGAATTTTAGTGGATAACGCCATTAAATATACACCAATGGGTGGAAAGGTTCAATTATGTCTGGTTCAGGGGAAACGACACCTGGTTATTGAGGTTAAGGATACCGGAATCGGGCTCACCGAAGAAGATAAAGCAAAGGTTTTTAGTCGCTTTTATCGGGTTGATGATGCCAGAAACCGGGAAACCGGTGGCGTCGGTCTGGGCTTGAATATTGCCGACTACATCGTTAAAAAACATAGTGGTAGAATAAAGATTGACTCGATTCCAAATAAAGGAAGTACCTTTTCCATTGTTTTACCGAAAACGAATCAAAAACCGGATTCAAAGAAAAATAGTATAAATGGAGATACCATTCAATAAACAACCAGTCATAAAAGTTCAATTTCTTTGTTGGTTTTAAATGTTCCTGGCGTATCAGGATTATCTTAAAAAAGAAAGAAATTGGGCTTTTTTTGATTATAATAAAAGTGGACAAATACTTAAATGAAAAGGAATAAACATGAATATTGTACTATACCAACCAGAAATACCTCAAAACACCGGAAATATCGCCAGAACTTGTGCATTAACTGAGACAAGCCTTCATTTGATTAAACCGCTGGGGTTTTCACTCGACGAAAAACAATTGAAGCGGGCCGGTTTGGATTACTGGGAGCTCGTTAATGTGACGGTCTATGATTCATTTGATCAGTTTATGGAAAAGAACCCGGAGGCAAAGTTATATCTTCTAACAACCAAAGCCACCAAATTTTATCATCAAATTGACTATGATCAAAACGCCTTTCTGATGTTTGGGAAGGAAACTGCCGGAATACCCACAGCAATTCATGACGCCCACCCGGAAAACCGGTTTCGCGTCCCGATGAGAAACCATGAAAAGGCCCGTTCGTTGAACCTTTCAAATGCTGTAAACATTGTCTTGTATGAGGCCCTGCGGCAACATGGCTTTCAGGGATTGATTTAGTATGAAAATTTTATGAAAATTTCATGAAAACAACTGAAAATTACATTACTTTACCATAACAGTGTGTTATAATTGATTCAATCAAAAATAGGATGGTATGCAATGGATCAAACCAGAAATAAAGAAAAGTTTTGGAAATCAAAATTCTGGAAAAAATACTCGAACTATTTGTTTTTTGTTTTGTTAATCAGTGCAACAGCGCTTATCATCTTAACACAAGTTGATCCGGAAACTTTTTTTAAGACCATTAAACAGGCGAATGGCTATTTTCTGTTACTTGGGATTGGCTGTGTTTTTATTTACTGGTCACTCGAAGCTTATATGTTACTAAAGCTGATGCGTCGGGATAACGCCGATGAAACCTTTCATTTTGCCTGGACAATGACCATGGTCGGCCAGTATTACAATTTAATCACCCCCAGTGCTACCGGAGGTCAGCCTCTGCAACTCTATGAGATGTCCAAGAAAAATTATGGATTTGGTTCGGGGACGGCAGTGCTGGTTCAAAAATATGCACTCTATCAGGTCTCAGTTACTTTTTTGGCTATTATTGCCACAATACTAAGTATAACGACATTACACCAAAGTCTGGAAGCTGCCAAGTGGCTGATTGCAATTGGGTTAATTGTAAACATTGCTGGGGTGGTGTTAATCTTTATTCTGGCCTTTAACGTTAATGCCGCAAAAGGGATTATGATGGGGTGTTTAGGGCTTTTGCTTAAGCTTCGTATTTTAAAAAGTGAGGCAAAGTATCGAGAAAAGGTTACCCACTTTATTAAAGAATACCAGATCGCCATTAAAGAACTAAAAAGCCATAAAATGCAAACCTTGAAATTATTTGCTGTTTCTATTTTACAAATAGTGGCACTTTACTCGGTGAATTATTGGGTGTATCGCTCATTGGGGCTGCATGAGAGCAATGTCATCATCATTATTTCGCTTCAGGCGATCCTTTATGTGGCAGTCGCCTTTGTGCCGACGCCTGGTGCCGCAGGGGGAGCTGAAGCAGGGTTTTTGCTTTTGTTTGGACCCATTTATGGAGCCGGTAATTCGGCGGTGGCGATGATAATCTGGCGTCTGATTACCTTTTACTTTATCATCCTTTTTGGTGGCATATACTTATCCGTTCATTCGATTCGGATTGGGAATGATAAAGCGAAGCTAATTGAAAAGGAATGTAAAGATAAACAATGTGATGATCAAGTTGATCGCCGATAAAAGAACAAAAACAGTAAGGAGAGTTCAGTGAAAAAAATTGGAGTTCAGCAGATTATTGATCATGTGGCTGAAATGTGTATTGAGGCCAATACCCATTTATCAGCAGATATGCAAGAGGGACTGGAACGAGCAAGGGTATCAGAGGAATCCATAAATGGGAAAGAGATTATTGATACCATGCTCAGTAATTTTTTAATGGCCAGGAAAAAAAACATCCCCATTTGTCAGGATACCGGTATGGTTGTCATGTTTGTAACCTTTGGCCAGGATCTGACGATCGAAGGGGGAAGTCTTGAAGCGGCCCTCCAGGCCGGGGTTGCCAAAGGTTATGAGGAAGGTTATCTGCGGAAATCCGTTGTTTCTGATCCTTTTATCCGGACCAATACGGGGAACAATACCCCGGCGGTGATTCATTATCAGGTGGTTCCCGGGGATGGCTTAAAAATAAAAATCTTACCCAAGGGATTTGGTAGCGAAAACACCAGCGCCTTAAAAATGCTAAAACCGTCAGATGGTATTGCGGGGGTTAAAGAATTTGTACTCCAGACGGTGGAAACCGGTAGTCCCAATGCCTGCGCACCGATTGTGGTGGGCGTTGGTGTTGGTGGTACCATGGAAAAAGCCGCTTTGATGGCCAAAGAAGCTCTGGGCAGACCGCTGGGCGAGCACAATCAACAAGAACATATAATGGCACTGGAAGACTACCTTTTAGAAGCCAGCAATGCACTGGGAATCGGACCGATGGGCCTGGGCGGAGTCAATACCGTCTTGGGTGTCAATGTCGAAGTCTTTCCGACCCATATAGCCGGGTTGCCGGTGGCGGTTAATATATCCTGTTACGTCAATCGACATGTGGAAAGGGAATTATAGAATGGCTGCTGTAAAGATCAAAACACCGTTGAGTAAAAAGGAACGCAAGAAGTTAAGAGCGGGCGACCATGTGCGGATTTCCGGGCTCATTTATACAGCCCGGGATGCGGCTCACAAACGGATGATGGAAACCCTGGAAAAGGGCTTGCCCTTACCAATGAATTTAACCGATGAGTTAATTTATTATGTTGGTCCCTGTCCGGCCAGACCTGGTGAAATTATTGGCTCAGCAGGACCGACAACCAGTGGCCGAATGGATATCTACACCCCGGAGCTACTGGAGCGTGGACTTGCCGGTATGATCGGTAAGGGCAATAGAAGTGAGCGGGTTATCAATAGCATGATGAGCAATGATGTTGTTTATTTTGCCTGTGTGGGTGGAGCCGGGGCATTATTGCAAGATTGTATTAAATCGGTTGAAATAATTGCCTATGAAGATCTGGGGACCGAAGCGATCCGAAAAATAGAAGTCAAAGATTTTCCGGCGATTGTTGTCATTGACACCCTGGGAAACAATTTATATGAAACTGAAAGAAAAAAATTTGCGAATAAACTATGGATTTAGTGGGAGGAAACATGAAAAAAGCGGAAATGGTTATTGAAACGTCGTTGCGAGAGGGTGGTACCGACCCGATCTTCAGAATTGCTGGAGAAGCTGCAAACCGTACCAGAGAATTGGGTTCAGAAGCCGTCATTAATTCAACCATCGGAGCTTTGATGGATGATGATGGCGAATTGGTGACATTCAAATCAGTCTATGATACCTTAAAAAGCCTACCGAATAATCTGATTGCGGATTACTCAGGGCTGGCCGGTCAGCCGGATTTTTTAGAACAGATTACAAAAGCTTGTTTTAAAGACTGTAAACCGGAAGGTCATATCCGAGCTGTGGCAACCCCAGGCGGAACCGGGGCTGTTCGTCATTCATTTTGCAACTATACTCAGCTGGGCGATACAATTTTATTGACGGACTGGTATTGGGCTGCCTATGCCACGATTGCTGATGAAAATCATCGAAAAGTGACAACCTTCCCACTTTATAATGAAAAGGGTGGATTTAATTTAGAGGGTTGGAAGAAAAGCATCCTCGAGCTGCTAAAAAAACAGCAACGGGTTTTAACGGTTCTCAATACACCCGCTCATAACCCCACTGGCTATACCATTTCGTTAACAGAATGGGAAGCGATTAAGACCTTTGTGACCGAAACAGCCAAGGCCCAACCCGAGTCAAAAATAATTTTGCTGGTAGACCTGGCTTACATCGATTTTGCCGGTGACGGGGATGAAGCCCGTCAGTTTATGAAAATGCTGACCGGGATGCCCAACAATGTGCTAACGCTGTATGCGTTTAGTTGCTCAAAGGGTTACACCATGTACGGACTCAGAAACGGCGCGATTCTGTGTGTGGCACCCACGGAAGAAATTGCCAGTGAATTTGCCAATGCCTGTACCTATTCCAACCGTGGCAACTGGTCAAACGGCACCCGGGGAGCGATGGAAACCATCACAAAAATATTTTCCAATGATGAATTATACAATCAGGCGATGGCCGAGCAGAGCTTTTATAAAAGTATCTTAAGGCATCGAGCTGCCGCTTTTGTGGAAGAAGCAAAAAAAATAGGACTGGAAATGGTCACCTATTGTGACGGGTTTTTTATTAGCATCCCCTGTGATAAACCTCGGGAAGTTAGCAGCCATTTAATGGAAAAAAATACATTTGTGGTCGCGTTAGGTAAGGGTCTTCGTTTTGCACCCTGTGCCGTATCAGAAGAAAAATGCCGTCGTTCGCCCCAGTTAATCCTGGATGCCATCAAAGCGGTAGAAGGTTGTTAATAATCGGTTGATGTTATTTTTGTAAATAAGTACACGTCCATAAGATGTTTATGGTCGTTTTGCAAGTGCTTATTGTTTTGAAATTTGAAAGGTGAAGAGATGAGAGTTAAAATCGTAGATGTTGCCAGAGAAGCAAATGTTTCCGTTGCAACAGTATCCCGCGTTGTCAATAATATTCCGCTAGTAAACGAAGAAACGAAAGAACGCGTATTGGAAGCCATCAAAAAAACCGGTTACAAACCCAATGCTATTGCCCGAAGTCTAAAAATTCAAAAAACCAATACCATGGGGATTATGATCCCGGATATTACCAATCCCTATTACACCGAGATTGTCCGCGGTGCAGAGGATGTTTGTGGTATCTATCATTACAATATCATTTTGAGTAACACCGATTTTGATCCGGAAAAAGAGAAAAAATCTCTGAATGTTCTGGTTGAAAAACAATGTGATGGGATCATCTATGTTGGGAAAGATTTAAGTGACGAAATGCAAGCCGAACTCATCGATGCACCGAGCGAGGTGGTATTAGGTTGTATTCCTGATGACAGTGGTGTGTTAAGCGGGGTTTTAATTAACAATGAAACGGCCGCTTACGAATTAGCCATGGAGCTGATAAAAATGGGTCATAAAAAGTTTATGCTGTTTTTCGATGAATTGGAAGAAGGCTATATTTATCAGGAACGAAAAAAAGGGTTTATTAAAGCCTTTGAAGAAAATAACATTGAATTTGATGACAGTCGCATTTTGAGAGAAAAACTGAGTCTTTCAGGTGGCTACACGATGATGCAGGAAGCCATTAATACCGGGGTCGATTTTACCTGTGTTTTCTGTTTTAATGATCAGACCGCGCTGGGAGCGATTCGTTGTGCCGAAGAGATGGGTAAGAAAATTCCTGAAGACATTAGTATTTGCGGCTTTAATAATTTTTGGATCGCAGAATGGACCAGACCACAAATTACCACGGTTGCCCAGCCGATGTATGACATTGGTGCCATCGCGATGCGGATGCTCATTAAACTTTGCGAAAAAGACGGCGATCGTACTGTGAAAAATGTCTATGTCCCGCATGAGGTTCATATTCGGGCCTCAGTGACAAATATCGAGAAATAAAAAGACGTTTGAGAAACCGGGTTTAATCTCGATAAACAATGGTAATGGGGTAGGAAGATAACGTGTCAGTGTGATTTTTGGATCATTCTGAGTTGATCGGTTTTTTCCGTAGAAAACCCGAAGGAAGGAAGTTCATTGGAATCAAATATTACACGGCTTGATTATAATGGTAAAGAAATAATTTTAATTGGAACCGCTCATGTTTCAAAGAATAGTGTCGATGAAGTGCGGGAAACGATTGAAAAGGAACGGCCGGATTCGATCTGTATCGAACTGGATCAACAGCGCTATGAAGCAATTAATCAGAAAGACAGATGGTCCAATACAAATCTGGTTCAGGTTATTAAAAGCAAACGGGCCGGTTTTATGTTTGTAAATATTTTATTATCGAATTATCAGCGAAAGTTGGCTGAACAGTTTGGTATTGAATCCGGTCAGGAAATGATGGAGGGGATTGCCTGTGCGAAAGAGTATGGAGCAGAGTTGGTGCTGGCAGATCGCAGCATCCAAATCACCTTTAATCGGATCTGGCGGGGCTGTAGTTTATGGGAAAAGATTAAGGTTGTCTTTTCGATTATTCTCAGTGTCGTGGACGATGAAGAAATTACTGAAGACGATCTGGAAAAGCTGAAATCTGACGACATGCTCACAGCGGCCCTATCAGAAATGGGTTCAGCTTTTAAAGGTGTCAAAAAATACCTGGTTGATGAGCGGGATCAATATCTGGCCTATAAAATAAAGAATGCGCCGGGCGATAAGGTTGTGGCAGTCCTTGGTGCTGCACATGTACCAGGAATTAAAGAAGAGATTTTTAAAGATCAAGATATAAAAAAACTAGAAGTAATCCCTCCGAAATCAAATGTTGGAAAAATAATTGGTTGGATGATCCCGATTGTTCTGGTTGGCGTGATCGTCGCCACTTTTATTGCAAACCCCAGTTCTGGTTGGGAGCAGGCAAAAACCTGGATCATTTGGAATGGTGCGTTATCGGCTTTAGGAACCTTAATAGCCGGAGGACACATTGTCTCGGTGGTGGTCGCTTTTTTTGCAGCACCGATTACCTCATTAAATCCGCTACTGGCGGCGGGCTGGTTTGCGGGGACATCAGAGGCGCATTTTCGAAAACCAAAGGTCGAGGACTTTGAGTCATTGCCAAAAGACCTGGGTAGCATTAAAGGATTATGGAAAAACAAGGTCACAAAGGTATTAATGGTTGTGGTTTTTGCCAATTTGGGAAGCGTATTGGGAACCTGGCTAGGTGGTCTGAATATCATCGGGATTTTTATCAATACCTTTTCATAATGCAAGAAAATGAGGCCGAAGAACGTATAAATATTCAGTGCGTGCAAAAAAACTTGTTAATGTTTACAAAATAATATATAATTAACACCATTAGGAATTTAGAAAGGAGAAGACTATGAAAAGAAAACTATTAGGTCTATCACTGGTTGTTTTACTGTTATCGGCACTCGTTTTGACAGGTTGTTCCTCCGGAGGTACTAAAACATCAGAAGATGCTTTGGCGGATAAGGTGTTAAGTATCGGCGTGGATGATACCTACCTGCCGATGGAATTTCGAGATGATCAAAATGAATTGGTTGGTTTTGACATTGACTTTGCAAATGCTTTAGCTGAAGAATTAGGGGTAACGGCAGAGTTTCAGACCGTTGCCTGGGATGGTATTTTTAATGGCTTAAATGCTAAACAATATGATGTTATCATTTCGAGCACGAGTATTACACCGGAACGTCTTGAAGGTTTCAGTATGAGTGATCCTTACGTTGCCAACGGGATTGTTATTGTATCCAGAAAAGATGCGACACCCGTGACCGTCTTTAAAGAGCTTGAAGGCAAGGTTCTGGGAGCACAAATTGAAACCACGGCGGATATTGCGGCAGAAAAATTAAAGGTTGATGAAGGCGTTAATGTTGAGATCAAAAAATTTGACGGCATGTTGGATGCTTTTGCAGCACTTCAAGGCAAGCAGATCGATAATGTCATTACTGACATCGGTGTAGCAATGTATTATGTTGCACAAAACCCTGATTTGTATGTTGTCAGTTCAGACGTCTTAACCAATGAACCAATTGGAATTACCGCTCGGTTAGCCGATACAGCTATAACTGAGCAGTTTAATGAGGCCATTAAAGCTTTACAGGAAAGTGGCAAGATGACCGAAATTTCCATGAAATGGTTCGGCCAGGACATGACTAAAGATATTGATACTGAATTGATTGTCATTGAATAGGCTCTTAAATAATTAAATAAACTATTGGAATAGGACTTGGTACAGTTTTTGTGACAAGTCCTGTTCATATGTTTACAGCGGAACAGCATGGGAACAGCTTCCACGACAGCTTGTCATTAACAAAACAATGGAAAGCGAACCAGTTTGTTTCAAAGATTCATAAGTAAATGTTCGTGAGGGTTGTAGACAAAGTAATTAAGTTGTTAATGTCTTTTTCGGTGATGCGTTGTTTTGGCATGGTTGAAAAAGGTTTTGTCTGCAGTCTGACATGGATCAGTGTTAAAATTTTTAAGACGAAGGGAAGATCAACGTGTTAAATGAAATCCAACTATGGGCAATTGTAAATGGAACCATCGTCACCCTTGAAATTGCAATTGTAGCAATTATTTTTGGTGCGATTTTTGGTGTGGTGGTTGCTCTCGGGAGACTATCAAAAAATAAGGCGGCCAATACGCTATCCTGGTTTTATATCTGGTTTTTCAGAGGAACGCCAATGTTGCTGCAATTATTTATTATCTATTATGCCATTCCGATTATTTATCTGGATGCAACGGGATCAACATTCAATGTTAATCCAATGATTGCGGCCTTTGCAGCGTTTTCTTTAAATGCTACCGCGTATCTGGCAGAAATTATTCGTGCCGCAATCGAATCGATTGATGGCGGACAAATGGAGGCATCGAAGGCATTGGGAATGAGTTATCGTCAGGCGATGACAAAAATTATTATTCCCCAAACCTACAAAAGACTGGTAGCCCCATTGGGTAACGAGTTGATTATGTTGTTAAAAGATACCTCGTTGGTATCGACAATCGCACTCTTTGACTTACTCAGAACCACAAAAACGATGGCAAGTGCAACCGGTTCATGGATATATTACATTTATGCAGCCGCTATTTATTTATTCTTAACAACGATTATCCAGGTTGTATTCGATAAGATGGAAAAGAAACTTGGGATTTACGAAAGATAGGGAAATGAATATGAGTATGGTAAAATTAGTGAACGTCCGAAAATCTTTTGGAGATTTAGAAGTGCTAAAAGGTGTTAACCTTGAGGTTTCACAAGGTGAAGTAGTCTGTATAATCGGTGCCAGTGGCTCAGGAAAAAGTACCTTGCTGCGGTGTTTAAACCATTTGGAACGGATATCCGACGGAGAAATATACATCGAGGATGTGCTCTCAGATAAACGGGCCAATAGTAAGGATTTGATGAAGATTGATCCAGTAACAGTGCAGTCATTGTGCGCAGATCTGGGCATGGTTTTCCAGAGCTTTAACCTATTTCCTCACTTGACGGTGATTGATAACGTGACCATTGCACCTCTGATTGTGAAAAAAATTGATAAAAAAATTGCGGAAACAAGAGCTCTGGACCTACTTAGTATGGTTGGCCTGTCGGAAAAAAAAGATGAGTACCCCTCACGTTTATCGGGCGGACAACAGCAACGGGTCGCCATTGCCCGGGCGTTGGCTATGGATCCGAAAATTATGATGTTTGACGAACCAACCTCAGCGCTTGATCCTGAATTGGTTGGTGAAGTATTGGCAACCATGCGGCATCTGGCTGAAAAAGGGATGACAATGCTGATCGTGACCCATGAAATCGGCTTTGCCCGAGAAGTGGCAGATCGGGTCATTTTTATGGATGGTGGTGTGATCTGTGAAGAAGGAACACCGGAAGAAGTCCTGTTAAATCCAAAGGAAGAACGAACGAAAAGCTTTCTCAATAAAATTTTATAATCACCCCACAAAAAAATTGTCATCCTGGCAATTTTTTTTATTTGCTAAAAAATCGGTGTCATGATACAATCATTTCACGCAAACTTTTGGAGGGATCAAAATGTTACTGGCAAATTATCATATCCACTCAGATTATTGTGACGGCAAAAATACCCTTGAAGAAATGGTGGTGGCAGGAATTGCCTCAGGTCTTACAAGTATGGGGCTGTCAAGCCATTTACCGTTGCCATTCCTCAATGATTGGACAATGAAAGAGGATGATTTAGAAGATTACTTAAATGATGTCAAGGCCTTAAAAGAAAAATATGCACCCCAAATTGAACTTTACTGTGGGATGGAGATCGATTTTTTTATTGATCGGCAAGATATCAGCGACTTGGCCAAGTCGGTGATACCGAGACTAGACTACACCATCATGTCCGTTCATACCTTGGGAAAAACGATCGGTGTAGAGGTTTCCTATATCGATGAATCTCAACAGAATTTTGCGCAGGGAATTAAAAAATATTATCAGGGTGATAATCAGGCTTTTATTACGGATTACTACCAGGGCATTGCAAAAATGGTGAACATGTTCGAACCCGATATATTGGGACATATTGATTTAATTAAAAAATACAATCAAAACAACCATTTTTTCAATGAAAGAGATCGCTGGTACCAGGAAACGGTGAAAGACTGTCTGGATACGGTTGCTGCCCAAAATACCCGCATCGAAATTAACACCGGAGCTAATTTGCGAATTCCCGGAGTGGGGCGTTATCCCTCAGATTGGATGATCCCTGAAATGAAAAAAAGAAATATTCCCATTACCGTCGGTGGCGATAGCCATTCGGTCGCGGGAATCGTTTTTGAATATAACGAAGCTGAAACATATTTAGCAGAATGTGGCTATCAGGAATACTGGATATTGAAAAAAGGCCGATGGGAAGCACAGCCTCTGGGAGTGTAACATGGATAAGTGCAATCGAAACAAAATCCTGTACATTCTCATCGTGCTTGTTTTTTTGGGCGTTTTTTGGGGTTGGTATCGGCTTAAAGAGATCACAACGGCGGACATGACGCTTAATAAAACGGCTTTAAGTGAAACTGAAACGGTTGAAAGTACTGATAATAATGAAAAAATGATGGTACATATTACCGGCGCTGTGACAAACCCCGGAGTCGTGGCGCTCAATCAGGGAGCACGATTGGTAGAAGCCATTGAACTCGTGGGTGGGTTAACGGAGTCTGCCGATGTTAATTCTTTAAACCTGGCAAGAAAGCTGCAGGATGAAGAAAAAATTCATGTTCCCGTCGTTGGAGAAACGGCAATAACGGCAAGCGAAAGTTCGAAAATTAATATTAACTCAGCGAGCCGAGAAGAACTGAAAAGTCTGCCAGGCGTTGGAGATGTTATCGCTCAGGGAATCATCGACTATCGGGAAAAGAATGGCGGATTTGCTCAATTGGAAGAATTAAAGAATGTAACGCGGATTGGTGATAAAATATATGAAGGACTATTAGAATCAATAACGTTATGAAAAAGGTTACATACAACTTAAATAATAAAAATTTATCAATGAGGTTTAAAAAAATATTTTAGTTGTTTACAATACCATGATATGTGTTATACTTAATAAATCAAACAGACAAAGGGGTTGAACATGGAGTTAACAAGCAGGCAAAAAGAAATAATCGAAATCGTTAAAGAAAAACAACCTGTTAAGAGTAATGAAATTGCCGAATTACTGGGTATCAATCGCGCTACCATTCGTCCGGATCTTAAAATTTTGACGATGATGGGAATACTGGAAGCGAAGCGAAAGGTTGGTTATTATTATACGGGTCGATCATTGCTAAATATTTTGGGTAGTTATATTAAAACTATTAATGTAACCGACATTCAAACGGAGCCGACCGTTGTTGAAGAGACATCATCCATTTACGACGGCATTATCACCATGTTTACCAAGAATGCTGGAACCTTGTATGTCGTTGATGGCAAATATCTTTCCGGTATTGTCTCGCGTAAGGACTTTATTAAAGCCATGATTGGAAGAAAAGAGGTAGAATCGCTGCCGATTCCGATGATTATGACGCGAATGCCAAATATTATTTATCTGGAAGCAAATGAATCCGTTTATGATGCCGCCTATAAAACGATGTATTACGAGGTTGAATCCCTTCCCGTTGTGCAAAAGGAAATTGACGAAAAGGGCACTCAGCGTTTAGTGTTAATCGGCAAGGTGTCACGAACTAATATTACCCGCTATGTGGTTAACATGGGGAGAAGTGCAAAATAAAGAGGTTAAAATTGAAAAGCATTGTGATTTTTGTTGTTTCAGATACACCCACTGAAATTGGCGAACTGCTCGTGAAAGCAGGGACAAGCGTATTTGAGAACTCCATTCGGGAAGTACGGTTTCATCCGTTTGTGGATGATAAACTGAGTATTGACTACCTGTTGGATTTAGCAAAGCAGGATAACGGATTGGTGGTTTATCGTTTTGCCTCAAGTGAATTAAAGCATCATATGGAAATAGAATCCAAAGCTAAGGGGGTTCCCATTTACGACGTGATGGGATCTCTGATGGAGACGCTAAGAAGTATAACCGGTGAAGAACCGGTCCGAAGCCGGTCTTCAAGTATGGAACTGGATGCCCATTACATTAAGAAAATAGAAGCCATCGAATTTGCCGTAAAATATGATGATGGCAAAAATACATCCGGCTTGAATCAGGCAGATATCATTCTGATTGGGGTATCACGAACGTCTAAAACACCGATCAGCATTTATTTGGCCAATAAAAATTATAAGGTGGCTAATATTCCGTTAATGCCAGAGGTTGAACCACCTAAAGAATTATTTGAGATTTCTAACAGGAAAATATTTGGTCTCGTCTTAGACCCAAACCATCTGGTAAGTATCCGTTCAGAAAGAATCCGGGCTATGGGGCTCACTGGAACATCAAATTATGGGAGTTACGAAAGAGTGATGTTGGAGTTAGAAAAAGCACAACAGCTTTTCGATAAATTGGGATGTACTGTCATTGACGTCACATCAAAAGCAATTGAAGAAATTGCAGCGATTATTCTTGCAAATATAATGAGGAGGTAGAGGAATGTCAAAAAAATGGGTTTATTTGTTTAAAGAAGGTAATGCAACCATGAAGGAATTACTAGGGGGGAAGGGTGCTGGTTTGGCAGAGATGACAAATATCGGACTGCCCGTTCCGGGAGGCTTTACCGTTACAACCGAGGCCTGTACTGAATACTATAATCAGGATAGAAAACTTTCAAATGAAATTATCGACCAGATTAATAAAAATTTGGCAATCTTAGAAAAAGAATGTGAAAAGACCTTTGGTGATGTTAATAATCCGTTATTGGTATCCGTTCGTTCGGGTGCGAAATTCTCGATGCCCGGGATGATGGATACGATTCTAAACCTGGGGTTAAACGATGAAACGGTTGCTGGCATTGCAAAATCAACAAATAATGAACGGTTTGCCTTCGATAGCTACCGACGTTTTATTCAAATGTTTGGAGACGTTGTTCAAGAGATTAGTAAAGACAAGTTTGATTATGTATTAGAAAGTGCCAAGGAAAAAAATGGCTATCGGGATGATACCGAGCTGACTGCTGATGATCTAAAAGAAATTGTTGTCGCGTATAAGAAAATTGTCAAAGATGAAACCGGTAAAGACTTTCCCCTGGATCCAAAAGAGCAATTATTGATGGCCATTGAAGCGGTGTTTAGATCATGGAATAATAACCGCGCCATCAGCTATCGAAATATGAATGATATTCCTCACGACATTGGCACTGCTGTCAACGTTCAATCAATGGTATATGGTAATATGGGTGATGATTGTGGAACCGGGGTAGCCTTTACAAGAAACCCTGCAACAGGACAGAAAAAACTTTTTGGTGAATTTTTAATCAATGCTCAGGGTGAAGATGTTGTTGCCGGAATTCGTACCCCGAGAGACATTGAAGATTTAAAAGAACTCATGCCGGAAGTTTACAAACAGTTCCAGGAAACTGCAGAGCGACTTGAGAATCATTATCGGGACATGCAGGATATTGAGTTTACGATTGAAAAAAGCAAACTTTTCATGCTCCAGACACGAACCGGGAAAAGAACTGCCGCTGCCGCACTTTGTGCCGCAGTAGAAATGGTCGAGGAAGGTTTAATCACAAAAGAAGAAGCGGTTTTGAGACTAGATCCAATATCACTGGATCAATTGCTGCATCCAACCTTTGAAGAGGCCGCTTTAAAAGCAGCAGAACTTCTGGCAACGGGGTTGCCAGCCTCACCGGGTGCTGCTACCGGTAAAGTTTATTTTACCGCGGAAGCAGTGTGCGCAGCCGTTGCAAATGGGGAAGAAACCCTATTGGTCAGAAAAGAAACTTCGCCAGAAGATATTGAGGGCATGTATGCTGCAAACGGAATTTTAACAGCGCGCGGTGGTATGACCTCTCATGCGGCAGTAGTTGCCAGAGGAATGGGTAAGTGCTGTGTAGCTGGATGCGAAGCGATCAAAGTCGATGAAGCGGCAAAACAGTTTACCGTAGGGAATCAGGTCTTTACTGAAGGCGATTTTATCTCGCTAAATGGTAGTACCGGAAGTGTTTATAAGGGCAGCATAAAAACGGTAACCCCAGAACTCTCCGGCCATTTTGCTGAAATAATGGCCTGGGCAGATGAATACAGAACATTAAAAGTTCGTACCAATGCCGACACACCAAACGACGCAGCGGTTGCCGTTCGCTTTGGTGCAGAAGGGATCGGCCTTTGTCGAACAGAGCATATGTTTTTTGATGAACAACGACTACCGAGTGTCCGCCGGATGATTCTATCGGAGTCAAAGCAACAGCGTGAAAAAGCGCTGGCCGAAATTCTGCCGATGCAAAAAGAAGATTTTATTGGTCTTTATAAGACAATGGAAGAACGCCCGGTTACCGTTCGGTTACTTGATCCGCCTCTTCACGAATTCCTGCCGAAAGAAAGCAAGGATATTGAAGCCCTGGCGGCTGATATGGGCTTTGCTTTGGAAGACATGGTCACGATCATTCAGGGCTTGGAAGAATTTAATCCAATGCTGGGTCATCGCGGTTGCCGTTTGGCAATTACCTATCCCGAAATTGCACAGATGCAAACTCGGGCAATTATGGAAGCTGCCATTGAAGTCAAGCAAGAATGTGGTTTTAATGTTATTCCCGAAATTATGATTCCCCTGATTGGTATTAATGAAGAATTGACCTACCTCGATAAGGTTGTTCGAAAAACCGCGGAACTGGTTAAGTCCGAACGTAAGTCAGATATAAAATACCTGGTCGGAACCATGATGGAAATTCCCCGGGCCACTCTGATTGCCGATCAGATTGCTAAAACAGCCGAATTCTTCTCGTTTGGAACCAATGATCTGACTCAAATGACCTATGGCTTTTCGCGTGATGATGCCGGTAAATTTATTACCGACTATAAGGATAAAGGCATTCTGCCAAATGATCCATTCCAGAGTATCGACGTAGAGGGCGTTGGTAAGTTGGTTGAAATGGGCGTGGTTCTGGGTCGGAAAACAAAGCCTGATCTTAAAATTGGCGTTTGTGGTGAACACGGCGGTGATCCCAAATCGATTTTCTTCTTCCACAGCGTTGGCTTAAGCTATGTTTCGTGCTCACCATTCCGAGTACCGATTGCCCGTCTGGCAGCAGCTCAGGCAGCACTTAGCAATAATAAAACAACATTTACGGATAAATAACTCACCACAACAATTGTCAACACCGGATATATTTATCCTTTAAGAAACCCTTCGGGGTTTCTTTTTTTTAAAAAAAGTTCTATAATAAAGGGAGAACAAGAAAATTTAATAATTGAAATAGAGGACGATAATGAAGATTTTAGTATGTGGCGGGGCCGGATATATTGGATCCCATGTGGTCAGGGCCTTAGTCGAAAAAGGATATGAGGTAGTGGTTCTGGATAATTTATCAACCGGACATGAGGGTGCAGTCTCAAAAAAGGCTGTCATTGAGATTGGTGATATCCGCGATAAGGCGTTTCTTAAGCAAATATTTACTGCCCATCAGATTGATTGTGTGATGCATTTTTGTGCTCATTCTCTGGTTGGGGAGTCCATCAATGAGCCGCTTAAATACTATCATAATAATGTCTATGGGACCCTCTGTCTGCTGGAAACTATGGTGGGGCATGGGGTTAAGAATTTTGTCTTTTCTTCGACTGCCGCTGTTTATGGAGAACCGGAAGAAAGTCCCATCACGGAAGAAAGTAACAAAAATCCCACCAATACCTATGGGGAGACAAAACTGGCAGTAGAAAAAATGCTGAAGTGGATGGATGGAGCTTACGAACTAAAATCGATGACTTTCCGGTATTTTAATGCCGCCGGCGCCCACTTATCAGGAGAAATCGGGGAGGACCATAACCCCGAAACCCATCTCGTACCATTGATTTTAAAAACGGCTCTGGGACAGCGGGACCAGATCAGTATTTTCGGTGAAGACTATCCGACTCCGGATGGGAGTTGTATCCGGGATTATATCCATGTAATGGATATTGCCTCCGCCCATATTTTAGGGATGGAAAAACTACTCGCTGGCGGAAAAAGCAGTGTTTATAATTTGGGCGACGGAAAAGGTTTCTCGGTCAAAGAAGTGATTGCAAAAATAAAAGCACTGACTTCAAAAGCGTTTGTAGTGAAAGTTGCTAAAAGAAGACCTGGAGATCCAGCAAAGCTGATTGCTTCATCCCAAAAAGCTCAACGGGAACTGGATTGGGCGCCAAAACATTCAGATTTAGACACCATCATAAAAACAGCCTGGAAATGGCATCAAAACCACCCCCAGGGCTATAATAAATAAATTTAGTTAGAATTCAAGGGTACTGAAAAACTCGGCGGCGGTTAAATCCATGGCCGCCAGGAGTTTTTCGATACTCTTTAATTTTACAAAATAGTGCATTTCCACACCAATTTTCTGATTATCAAGAATCCCTGCCTCCCGGAGAATTTTTAGATGCTGGGAGAGATTGGCCTGACTGTAGTCAAATAACCGATTCAGGACGCATACACATTGGGGTTCAATTAAAAGAAATTTTACGATTTGTAAGCGAACTGGATGTCCCAACGCCTTGAAAATTTTTACTGAAACATCATCAGCATTCATAGTGGGCCTCTTTTCTGCTAGTCTTCTTTGGTGGCGTCATAAAATCGAAAGCCTCCAGAAAGGTTATAAACGTTTTTAAAGTCGTGATTAAGTAAGATGTTCTGGGTTGCATTGCCGGTGACTCCTTTATTACAATAGGTAATAACAGGAAGGGTCGGATCGAGTTGGTCAAGTTTGTCCCGCAGATCTTCATGAGGGATATTTTGCGCCTCGGGTAAATGGCCGTCACGGTACTGGGCCGTTACCCGGGTATCAATGATCTGGTAGACTTCCTTATTGTTCAGTTTTTTTTTAAGGTCCGCAGCAGTCATGAGTTTGCGGTCTTTATTTAGGGCATTATCGAGGATCATGCCCGTATAGTGAACCGGATCCTTGGTGGTTGAAAACGGCGGAGCATAACCTAAGTCCAGATTAAAGATTTCATCAACAGTGGCGCCATAGGTAATGAGGGTGACAAAGACGTCCAATCGCTTATCGACACCGTCATAGCCGATGATTTGAACGCCGAGCAGTTTTTGGGTGGAGCGGTCAGCGATGGCTTTGATTAACATTTCCTGGCCGCCGTAATAACTGGGTTTATCGGGCTTGATATTATGACAAATTTCGATATCATAACCTTGACTGCGGGCTTCGGCTTCAGACAAACCAGTGCTGCCGATGCTAATATCAAAGAGCTTAAAAATACCGGTGCTCAGGTTGCCAGGGTAAACGACATTACCACCAGTGATATTATCACCGCAGATCCGGCCAGTTTTATTGGCAGTTGAACCTAAGGGGCGATAGTGTGGCCGTTTTGTCACTGCTGACCAGGTTTCAATGCAGTCGCCGCAGGCATAGATATCGGTATCAATGGTCATCATCCGTTCATCAACCCGGATCGCACCGGTAACACCTAACAGTAAACCCGCTTCCCGGGCCAGGGTTACATTAGGTTTAACACCAGTGGCCACGATAATCATTTCGCCGGGAATCAGGGTTCCGTTTTCCAGGATGACTCCCTGACTGGTGGCCTCAACGACATTAGCATTTTTAAAGATTGGGATTTTTCTTTTGCTCAATCGTTTTTCAAGATACAAGGACATATCCTCATCGAGATTAGGGGTCAGCTTACCGGCCCGTTCAACCAGTGTGACTTTGATTCCGCAGGCTTCAAGATTTTCCATAACTTCAAAACCAATAAAACCAGTCCCGACAACAACCGCCGTTTTAGGATGATGATTGTCCATAAAGGCTTTTATTTTTAGGGCGTTTTGAACATTTCTCAGAAAAAAAACATTCTCCAGTTCAATTCCCTTAATCGGTGGAACAAAAGCCTGAGCGCCGGTGCTCAGGATGAGTTTATCATAAGTGTCATTAAAAACTGCTCCGCTATCCAAATTTTTAATTACCAGAGTTTTGGTGGGGATATCAATTTTTAATACCTCATGGCGAATATGGATGTCAATATTATATTTAGATTTAAAAAAGTCTGGACTTCGTGGCGTTAATTCCTGAATCGATCCGACTTTTCCCCCAAGATAATAAGGAAGCCCGCATCCGGAATATGAAATGTCCTGATCTTTTTCATAGATAATTATTTCTGCCGAATCATTATTTCGCCGGGCCTTTGCCGCAGCCGACGTACCGCCGGCAACTGCTCCTATGACTATAATTTTCATGACGTTCTCCTTAATTTTAAATCAGATTATACCAAAACATTCAGTGAAAAAAGCGAGGATCTAAAACGAGTATTAACTCTATTATAATCAATCAACGATTCAAAAGCAATGATTGATTATGTGAATCAGAGTAAGAAAATATGGCTTGTAGGTAAACGATGGATCTCAAGCACCAGAAAAGTGAAAAATATCCAAAAGAAGTTTTGAATAGTACAATAAAGTGACATGTGGTTTAATTATAAAAATTTAGGTACAAGTGATAGAGTCATTTAGAAAAACAGTATAAATAAAACTGCGTATAGATTTAATAAGGATTACAATTTTCACTTAATGTAGTAAGCTTGTCAATATTGTGAAATAATATTCAACTAGCCTAGGCAAGTAATCAAGATGAGACTTTATCATTAACGAAAGTCGTTAGTTTTTTAAACTCTTTCAATAAGTTGTCGGCATAAGTGTACTCTTTATAAAACATCTCATTTAGGTAAGAATCATTAGCGCTTCTATACAAAAAACATACAACATCACGAACGGAGAGAGCTGAACGAGCATAATTATACGTCAAATCTTCGACAGTTGTATTAATTAAGTATTCCATCACAAATGTTCTGGCAAGATTATACTGGGTATACCCTTGCCAGAGTATATCGGTCTTAGCTAACTCATCTGCTAAGTCAAAATTAAAACGGGCACGATTTAATAGGATATTAATTTCTTTAACAACCTTAGGGTTGTAGTTGTATTGAAGAATAGATTTCATATATTCAAACGAAAATTCATTATTTTGTGAGTTGCATTGTCTGAGAAGAGTATTTGCTTTATTTCTATAATATAATCCCAAATAATTGTAGTAAACTATTTGAGATATTGGATTTTGAAGCATTTTACCTCGGATATCCTCTAGTCTGCAAACTGTATCTCTATTGAGACTTCTCTCCTCTTGATAATCCAAAACATATTTAATTAACTTAATATTTTCATTTAAGATGTACTGTAGGCCATTGCTTAACGAGCTGTAACGTTGCAATTCTCGTTCAAGATATTGAATTAGTTTTGTACATTCATTTCTAAGTTGAGCTCCTTTAAAATCGACATATGCAAACCAAATAATATGATCAATTACATTCTGAATGAAATCAGCAAATTGAATACAAGTCAAGGTTTTGTTATTAAATGCAGGACAGACTTTTTCTAATAGTTTTTTTTCAAATTCTGACTTTACTTTGCAATTTGAAAAACTCTTTATCATTTCAGAATAAGCAATGGTGTAATTTGGGTTCTCAAGTACATTACCTTCCATAGAGGTTACATTATTCACGGAATCGATTGAAAAATATGTGATAAGCGCAATAATAAGTGCAATAAAGGATATTACCAGAGAAGAGATACTAATAAAAAAGTCGGGAATAATGTCAGTTGGTTCTTTCATTTGATTGATATATATTATGTAAGAAATTAAGGCACATATAATGAATATAATGGTTATTATAAAAAAAACTATATGCAAAGGCTTTTTTTTACTCATATTATTCTCCTTGTAAAAGTTATTTAGTGTAAATATCTGTTTAAAATATGTTGATTTGAATTGCAAGATATACTGCTCCAACAAACATTAAATACAAAAAACCATAAAGGATAATAAGCTTCAATTTTTATCTGATTTCTATGTTGTGGAGATTTATGCAGTATTAACTTAGATAGTGTATAAAATTAAATATCATTTAGGTGACCTAATTTTTTTTTCCATATTTTAACTTCTTTCCTATTTTTGATCGACCTTTTAGCATCACCTTACGCACCAGATTAACGGTTGAAGAGACCATAATAATGCCCACCGCCAATGCGCCGGAAATCAGCATGGTATGAACGCCAGTGGAGATACCAAGATCAATCTCGCCGTTAATGAAATAGAGCATCGTATAGTAGATGCCGCCCCCGGGAACCAGGGGAATCAGGGCCACGGCCAGAAAAATCGTGGTTGGTGATTTAGTTAAGCGGGCCAGTACTTCGGCATAAAGGGAGATCGCAATGGTTGCCAGTAGATAGGGAAGGACATCATTAGTAATAACCAGTTGAAAAATTACGTAAACCAGTTGTCCCAGCATCCCCCCCAAGGCTGAAAGCAGCAGTTTATTTCGGGGGATATTAAACACAATGGCAAAGGCCAGGGATGCCCCAAAGGCATATAAGCAAGGAGTAAGATAATCCATCATTTCAACCTCCCCAGAATGGTCGTAATAAACTTAAAGGTACAGCTACCCCAGAGGCAATGGCGGCACCAATGAGCAGCGCCTCAACACCCTTGGCTAGTCCGGAAAGATAGTCACCAGCAATGATATCCCGGATCGAATTGGTGATCGCCAGCCCGGGCACCAGGGTCATAATGGAGCCAATAATAATAGTATCCATATTGCTTGTAAACCCCAAGCCCAAAGCTGCTAGAGCAACGGTTGAGGCAATCAGACCACCGACAATATGGGTGAAAAAAATGTTGGCCTGAAAGCGACGCATGGTATCCATTTGCAGCTTTATTCCTAATCCAATGACAAACCCCACGCAGCTATCCATAAAACTTCCCCCAAAAAAAAGCGTGAACATTTGGGAAATAAAGGCAAAAGCTAAGACGTGAAGATAATAAGGATAAGAAGGGATGGTATCAATGCGTTTAATTTCGGCCACCAGTTTTTTATAATTGGTGGGTTCATAAGAGATTTGCCGGGATAAATGATTGAGTTCAGATACCTTGGTCAAATCGATTTTCCGGGAATGAATCCGACGGGTCCGGGTCAGCGGGACTTCGCCTTCCAGGGTAACAGAGATGATGATGGTGGTCGGCACAACGAAAATTTCTGCCTCTTTGGCACCAAGGGCAAGACAGATCCGATGCATCGATTCTTCCACCCGATAGGTTTCAGCACCGTTGGCAAGGAGGATAACCCCCATTTCCATAGCAACATGACTCAGTTGGGTAATCGTCATTACAGTTCATCCACGATCGCATCGAGAACCCGGTGTGCCACCGCATCCTTGGATAAGAGCGGAAGTGCTTCAGTTTTTTCAAGGGTCATTATGGTTACCCGATTGGTAGGGGTATTAAAACCGGCTCCTTTTTCTTTTAAATTATTAGCCACCATCATGTTCACGTTTTTGAAACATAGTTTTTCTCGGGTATTTTCGATCATATTTTCCGTTTCCATCGAAAAGCCACAGATAAACTGATCAGAACGTTTCTTTTCACCAATGGTTTTTAAAATATCAATGGTCGGTGTCAGGTTAATTACCGGTTGTCCGTCCCGTTTTTTAATTTTTTGGGTGGCTACTTCGGTCGGCTTGAAATCGGCAACAGCAGCAGCTTTAATGACAATATCAGTTGCTTCAAAATGATCCATCACCTGGGAGCACATTTCACTGGCGGTCACAACCGGGATAAGGTTGACAAAGGCTGGTGGGGTGAGAGCCGTTTTGCCGCTGATAAGGGTTACTTCGGCACCCCGGAGCATGGCCGCCTGGGCCAGGGCATAACCCATTTTACCGCTGGAATGATTGGTAATATAGCGCACTGGATCGATGGCTTCGCAGGTTGGTCCGGCAGTAATGATAATTTTTTTTCCTTTGAGATCATGGAAAAAGGCAATTTCCCGGAGAATATGATCGATTAGTAATTTTTCATCCGGTAGTTTTCCGGCCCCCACATCCTTGCAGGCCAGCATGCCGACAGCGGGATCGATGATCTTGTAATCCAGCTTTTTTAAGCTTTTTAGATTATTCTGGACAATCGGGTTTTCGTACATGGCGGTATTCATAGCTGGGGCAATGAGTTTGGGACAGTGACAGGCCATGATGGTGGTGGTGAGCATATCATCGGCAATTCCAGCATTGATTTTACCGATGACATTGGCCGAAGCCGGTGCCACCATAAAAAGATCGGCCCGTTTGGCCAGACTAATATGGGCCACGTCATAACGGATATTGCGGTCAAAGGTATCAACAATACACTTATTACCAGTTAAACTCTCAAAGACCAGGGGGGCGATAAATTCCTGGGCGTTTTTTGTCATCATAACCTGAACATCACAACCCATTTTGGTCAGGCTGCTGGCTACATTGGCCATTTTATAAGCGGCGATGCTTCCAGTAATACCCAGAATAACGGTTTTATTTCTTAATATATTTTTCATCGGTTTTCCTTTTCCAACTGTTTTCATTTATTTTCATAATCATTATACCAAATCCGAGGGTCAGGAGTAAATATAAGTTTTAAATGAATTTTTTATTGAATTTTTTTATTGAATTTAAGTAAAAAAGGCGTTAAAATAAAGATGCATTGTATCCGGCGTGACTGGAACGATAGCGGGAGGTAAATATGAAAAATCCAAAGACCAACGATTTGGTCAAACTATCCTTTTTTGTGGCGATTATCGTCTTGTTGGCAGTAACACCGTTTCTTGGCTATATTCCTTTGGGATTTACCCGAGCCACCATTATTCACATCCCCGTCATTATTGGCAGCATTATGTTAGGACCATTTTATGGCGCCTTTTTGGGCTTTGTTTTTGGGCTGACCAGCTTAATCAACAATACCTTTAATCCCACAGTGACATCTTTTGTGTTTACTCCGTTTTATTCCCTGGGAACCTACTCTGGTAATTTCTGGAGTTTAGTGATTTGTTTTGTACCCAGAATTCTTGTTGGTGTGGTACCCCATTATGTCTATCGGGGTATGAAAAAAGTAAAAAGTAATGATGTTATGGCTCTTGGTTTTGCCGGTGTTGCAGGATCATTGACCAACACTCTTTTAGTAATGAATTTTATTTATCTATTCTTTGGACAAAGTTACGCTGAAGTTAAAAATGTGGCTGTTTCGACCCTGTATGGGGTGATTCTTTCGGTAATTGCTATTAATGGTATCCCGGAAGCGATTGTGGCGGGTATTCTCACCACTGCGATCTGCAAGGCACTATTGCGATATACCGGCAAATCGGTCCTGCATATAGAATAAATAGTCTTAATCAATTCGGTGAAATAGACATTTCCAAACTATTCAAAAGCAATTTAATCTGACCTATGTTTTTATTACCCATGATTTGACCGCAATTACTTATTTTTGTGATACGGTACTCTTTCTTTACGGCGGCAGGGTAGTGGAGCAATGTCCGGTTAAAGAAATCGGACAGGTTAAGAATCCTTATTCAAAAAAATTGCTCTACTCGATACTATTAGAGGATGCCCAATCCAGCGAATTCAGCGCGTAGGGTAATTCATAAAGACTCAATAAGGCTCACAGACAGATGCTAACGGCATCTGTTTGTGAGCCTTTGTTTATAATCTATTTAGTTGATCTCTTTTAGCAGTTGTACTTTTTATTTTTTGCTAAAAGAGATATAATAAAAAAAGATATCAATAAAGCGGAATCAAAGATAAAATTAAGGAGTGTACCGATGAAAAACTGGAAAAAAGAACTGAGCCTGGTGGTGATGCTACTGCTTGTGTTTACTTGTTCTGGAACAACAGCCCTGGCAGCAACCGTCAATGATGATCAGACTATCACCCTGAGGATTGTCCACACCAATGATATTCATTCCCGTTACACGTATAGTACTCAAAACAATACCCTTGGTTTTGCCAAACTAAAAACCATCATCAATCAGAAAAGTCCCGATCTTGTTGTTGATGCCGGGGATATTTTTCATGGACAGTCCTTTGCCACGATTGAAACCGGTGGTTCCATTGCAGAACTGATGGCCGCAGTGGGCTATGATGCGATGGCACCGGGGAATCACGATTTTAATTATGGCAGCGCTCGGCTGCTGGAACTGGGTACCATGGCCAATACTAAAATTCTGGGTAGTAACGTGACGTATAGCGACGCGGGGAATCCCTTCTTTAACGACGACTATTTAATCAAAGAAATAGCGGTGGCTGGCGAAGTGATTAAGATTGGTGTGTTTGGACTGATCAGCCCGGATATTTATTCGGATACGGCCCCGGCCAATGTGGCCGGACTGAGCTTCGGCACGCAGGAATCGGTGATTGCCAATGCCAGGCAGAACGTGGCGACGCTGGATGCACAAGGGTGTGATGTGATTGTCGCCCTGACCCACATCGGGGATTCAGATAACGGGACCTTAATGCGCAGTGATGCCATTGCCGAGGGGGCGCCGGGAATTGATGTGATTGTCGATGGCCATACCCATGATGTCGAAAACCGGGAAGTCAATGGCACCCTGATTGTTCAAACCGGCTGTTTCTTTAGTGCGGTCGGTGAGGTTGAGATCATCCTGAATGCAAATGATGAACAGCCTGATCCCGAGGATGTCAGCTATTCTATTTTAGATCAAACCGCCAGCTTGACAACGGTAGCTCAGGCAACAGATGAGCTTATTCCGGCTGACCCGATCGTGGCGGCTCTAACGGCAGAAATTGAAGCCCGGGAAGACCCGATTAAGAAACAGGTAGTGGGAAATACCCCGGTAAAACTGGGTGGCACCACCGATAATATCTGGCAGGATATCCGGTTGGGTGAGCTGAATCTGGGCAGAGCTCTGTCTGATAGTTACCGTTTTATCACCGGTGCTGATATCGCAGTTGAAAATGCCGGGGGAATCCGGGCATTAATTCCTGCCGGGGATATTAATAAGGGTCAGGTTATTGACGTATTGCCTTTTGGCAATTATCTGGTGACCAAGTCGGTGACTGGTGCTGATCTTAAAAAAATGCTGGAAACCAGTATTGAAATCGGCATTAATAACCAGATTGCCAACGACAAGAATGATAATTCCTGGCCCAGTAATAGTGGTAGCTATCTGCAATGGAGCGGCATCACCGCCCAGTATGATTTAACTAAACCGATGGGCGAGCGGGTCTTTTCGGCTCAGGTTGGTGGCACGGATTTAGAACCAAACCACTACTACACCATCGCCTGCAATAACTATCTGGCCACTAGCAGCGACTACCCGGGTTTACAGGACGCCGCTGTCATCAATGAGTATTCGGCCTGTGATGAAGCCTTTATCAGTTATCTACAAAATGCCGGTGCGGACCGTTTTATGGTGGCCATCAATACCCCTAACGTTACCGCTGGAACAACGCCTCAACCGGCGCCCAATCCTCAACCGGTGCAAAAACAGTCAGCCAATAACCCCCGAACCGGCTATGGACAATGGGGCTGGGGGTTGATAGTCCGATCAGTCTTTCGCTTCTGATTTTGTGAATTATGATTTATAAGCTATTATATATCATAAGATTAACGTTTGCGGGCGGGTACTACCCGTCCCTACAGGATAATGCATGACTTTTTTGTACAAGTTAAACCCCTTCAGTTTGTAGGTGCGGTTATCAACCGCCCGCAACATTGTCTGAAGACATTGTTTGCCAGGCGGGTTCGCCCCGCCTTTTAATAAAGGAGGTGATATCGATCAACAAAAAAAACAACCTCCAGAAAATCATGGCTGTGGCGATTGAGACGGCAAAAGCAGGGGCGGCCCGGGGCGAGGTTCCGATCGGAGCGGTGCTGGTTTGCGAGGGCAGAATCATTGCCCGGGCCCATAATCAAAAAGAATGCCTGGCAGATCCCACTGCCCATGCCGAGATGTTGGCAATCCGGGCCGCGGCAAAAAAACTTAGGCGCTGGCGGCTGGATGATTGCCAGCTCTATGTCACTGCCGAACCCTGTGTGATGTGTATGGGAGCCATTATTCAGGCTCGAATTCCCATGCTGGTTTATGGTGCTACCGAAAAGAAATTCGGAGGCGTGGAGTCCACAGCCCGGCTGGGACAACACCCGATGCTCCCCAAAAATATGGAAATCTATGCCGGAATCTGCGAACAGGTATGTGAAGAATTATTAAAAGATTTTTTTGAGAATAGGAGAAATAAAGATGCATAACAAATCAAAGGTGTATTTTACAACCTTACGGACAACTGGTTCTAACAATATCTTAAAAAAGCTGGAAAAACTTGTCACCGCCGCGGGCATGACCGACATCGATTTTGAAAACAAATTTGCGGCCATTAAGATTCATCTGGGTGAACCGGGAAACCTGGCTTATCTCAGACCGAATTATGCCAAAGTCATTGTCGATATGGTTAAAGAAAAAGGCGGGAAACCCTTTCTCACCGATTGTAATACCCTTTATGTGGGACGACGAAAAGATGCTCTGGAACACCTGGATGCGGCCTACGAGAATGGCTACAACCCTTTTGTTACGGGGTGTCATGTCATTATTGGCGATGGTCTGAAAGGAACTGATGATATTGAGGTGCCACTTACAGGCGGCGAATGTGTGACTTCAGCCAAAATCGGCCGGGCTATTATGGATGCGGATGTTTTTATTTCGATGACCCATTTCAAGGGGCATGAAAGTACCGGCTTTGGTGGCGTATTGAAAAACATTGGCATGGGATGCGGTTCCCGGCGGGGAAAAATGGAAATGCATTCCAGCAGTAAACCCTTTGTTAAGGAAAAGAAGTGTCGAAGTTGTGAAATGTGTGGCAAGATCTGTGCGGTTGCGGCTATTTCATATCGACAGGCGGATGGCAAAGCCAGCATCAATCACGATATCTGTGTGGGCTGCGGCCGCTGTATCGGGGTCTGTCCTTTTGATGCCATCTCACCTAAATACGATGAAAGCAATGATATCCTCAATAAAAAAATCGCCGAGTATACCAAGGCTGTGGTAGACGGCCGTCCCCAGTTCCATATCAGTTTTGTGATCGATGTTTCGCCTAACTGTGACTGTCACGTCGAGAACGATCTGCCAATCATTCAGGATGTTGGTATCTTCGCATCGATGGATCCGGTAGCACTGGATATGGCCTGTGCGGATGCCTGTAACAAGGCCCGGATTCTTAGGGGTAGCTATGCTGAAGAACGGATTGTCGAAAATGAAGTTCAAAATCTGTCGGAACTGGATGTATTCACTTTGGTTCACCCGGAGACAAACTGGAAGGTCAGTGTTGATCATGCTGTCAAGCTGGGTCTGGGTAATAAGGAATATGAGATCACAGAGGTATAAGTGCTGCTTTTATAAAGGTTTAAACTAGAAACCGATATCATTATTTCTTTCCTATTTTGTGATTGACAAAGGCAAAATAAATAGATATAATGACTAAAATAATTAAATAAAGTAACGGCTATGACCAAGAGAAAGATACCAAAGATTGTATTTAAGAGAGTTGGAGGATGGTGTAATTCCAATAGTACGATGGTATGTAATACTCACTTGCGAGCTGCCAACCTGAAAATTTACCCAATTAGTAGGAAAGGCCGTAATCCCGTCCGGGATGTCAACGTTAAATGACTATGGTTAGGTTCGCCTTGCGTTCAGACCAGAAGAGGAAATAATTGTGAAATTATTTTAATTTTAGAGTGGTACCGTGGATACTTATATCCGCCTCTGTTTTTTTACAGAGGCGGATTTTTTTAGTTTCGCATATGATAAAGAAGGTATATAATGGTCACATCAAGTGAATTTATATAATGATTAAACTATTAAAACATTTCAAGGAGGAAATTAAAAAATGGCAAAACTATTTTATGACACAGATTGTAATCTGGGGTTACTCGATGGAAAAACAGTTGCAATTATTGGATATGGAAGTCAGGGACATGCCCATGCACTAAACTTAAAAGAATCAGGTGTGAATGTTATTGTTGGCCTTTATGAAGGCAGCAAATCCTGGCCAATTGCTGAAGCAGCAGGACTCAAAGTTATGACCGCAGCTGAGGCCACAAAAGCAGCGGATATCGTCATGATTCTTCTTCCCGATGAAAGACAGGCAGCGATCTATAAAGAAAGCATTTTACCAAACCTTGAAGCTGGCAACAGCCTTGTTTTTGCTCATGGTTTCAATATTCATTACGGCCAGATCATTCCCCCTGCTGATGTCAATGTCTTTATGATCGCACCAAAGGGACCAGGACACACAGTCAGAAGTCAATATCAGGAAGGCCGAGGGGTTCCCTGCCTGATTGCTGTTTATCAGGATCCATCAGGCAATACTCATGATCTGGGATTAGCTTATGCTTCCGGAATCGGCGGCGGTCGTGCCGGCATCCTTGAAACAACGTTCAAAGAAGAAACCGAAACTGACCTTTTTGGTGAACAAGCAGTTCTTTGCGGCGGTGTAACGGCCCTGATGAAAGCTGGTTTTGATACCCTGGTAGAAGCCGGATACCAACCAGAAAGCGCCTATTTTGAATGTGTTCACGAAATGAAACTGATCATCGATTTAGTAGTTCAGGGTGGACTCGGTTATATGCGTTATTCGATCAGTGACACCGCTGAATATGGCGATTACATTACGGGTAGCAAAATTATCACTGAAGACACCAAAAAAGCCATGAAGGGTGTTCTTAATGATATTCAAGATGGTACCTTTGCCCGTAACTGGATCCTTGAAAACCAGGCTAACCGACCATACTTCAATGCCGTCAGACGGATTGAAACAGAAACTCAGGTTGAAAAAGTTGGCGCTGAATTACGAACCATGATGTCCTGGATTAAAAAATAACATTTCAACATAACAGACTTAAAAAAGGCAGAAGACCTTCTGCCTTTTTTTAAAACAAAAAAACAAAATAATTAGGAGGAGATGCAATGAGCAGAATCGTAAAGATATTTGATACCACCCTTCGAGATGGGGAACAGTCACCGGGTTGCAGTATGAACCTGAAAGAAAAATTAGAGATGGCGAAACAACTCGAACGTCTGAGAATTGACGTCATTGAAGCCGGATTTGCCATTGCATCGCCTGGTGATTTTGAGTCGGTTCAGTTGGTTGCTAATGAGATTAAAAATGCCACCGTGGCCAGTTTGGCCCGCAGTACGGAAAAAGATATAAGCACCGCCTATGAGGCGTTAAAAGGCGCCGTTAACCCCCGAATTCATTATTTTTTGGCGACCTCGGATATTCACATGGAGTACAAGCTGCGGATGTCACCGGAAGCGGTGCTGGAAAAAGCCATCGCAATGGGAAAATTCGCCAGAAATCTTTGCGGTGAGGTCGAGTTTTCTGCTGAAGACGCCTCCAGAACCCGGCCGGAGTTTTTATACCAGGTCTTAGAAGGGGTTATCAATCAGGGGGTTACCATTGTTAACGTCCCGGATACGGTGGGTTATACTACCCCAGGTGAATATTTTAAGTTTATTGAGGGCATCCGCAACAACGTCCCCAATATTGACAAGGCGACTATTTCGGTTCATGTTCATGATGATTTAGGTTTGGGTGTGGCCAACTCCTTAGCTGCCATTCAGGCCGGTGCCGGCCAGGTAGAGTGTACGGTTAACGGGATCGGCGAACGGGCAGGTAATGCAGCGCTGGAAGAAATTGTGATGGCACTAAAAACCCGTCATGATGTTTACCAGGTGGATACCAATATCGATACCACTCAAATCTATCGCTCCAGTCGTTTATTATCTAAGCTTACTGGGGTTCGGGTACAGCCGAATAAAGCCATTGTCGGCGAAAATGCCTTTGCCCACGAATCGGGAATCCATCAACATGGAATGATGGCCAATAAAGAAACCTATGAAATCATGACGCCGGAATCGATCGGCTTAAAAGAAAATAAAATGGTACTGGGTAAACACTCCGGTAAGCATGCTTTTGTGGATAAACTGACGTCCCTGGGCTATACCTTAAACGATGAAGAAGTTCTGGATTTATTCAGTCAGTTTAAGGTTCTGGCGGATAAGAAAAAAGTCATTTCTGATAAAGATATTCTGGCTTTGGTGGAACAAAAACAATTGGCGATTCCGGAAGTTTATTCCCTGGACCGTTTTGTCATTAGTACCGGGAACACCATTTCCACCGCCGCGACCATCAGGCTTCGGAAAAATGGTGATCTCATCGAAGGGGTATCGCTGGCTGACGGACCGATTAGTGCCGGGTTTAAAGCCATTAGCGAATTAGTCGACTGTGATCTGACCCTGATTGATTATGGGGTTACTGCCGTTACTGACGGAACTGACGCTCAGGGCGAAGCTCAGGTGAAAATATCTGACGGCACCAATGTCTACCATGGTCGGGGACTGAGTACTGACATCATCGATGCCAGTTTAAAAGCTTATGTGGACGCTGTCAACCAGATGCACTATATAAAAGACAGCCAAAGTAAAGAAAGTAAGGAACAAGAAAGTAAGAATTCGTGATAAGGGAGGGAAACTAAAATGTCAGAAAAAATATTGGTCTTTGATTCAACACTCAGAGACGGGGCTCAGGCCGAGGGAATCTCTTTCTCAGTTGAAGACAAAATCCGCGTGGTGGAAACGCTGGATAAAATGGGGATTGATTATATTGAAGCCGGAAACCCCGGTTCGAATCCAAAAGACATTGAGTTTTTTAATCGGATTAAAGGTATCCAATTGAAACATGCTAAGCTGGTGGCCTTTGGCAGCACCAGACGGGGCGGCATTGCTGTAGAGGATGATGCCAATCTAAGGGCAATCCTGGAAACAGAGACCCCGGGGGTAGCCATCTTTGGTAAAAGCTGGACCTTCCACATCACGGATATTATTAAAACGACGCTGGCCGAAAATCTGAAAATGATCGAAGAAACGATGGCCTATTTAAAGGCTCAGGGCAAAGACGTGACCTTTGATGCCGAGCATTTCTTTGATGGTTATAAAAACGATCCGGCCTATGCCATCGAAGCCCTGCTGGCAGCCCAGCAAGGGGGAGCCGATTGTCTGGCTCTCTGCGATACCAACGGTGGCACCCTGACGCATGAAATTCAGGAAATTGTCACCGATGTGAAAAAGAAATTAAAAATTCCGCTGGGGATTCATTGCCATAATGACAGCGGTCTGGCCGTGGCTAACTCACTGATGGCTGTTCATGCCGGGGCCCGTCAGGTTCAGGGAACCTTCCTGGGCTATGGTGAACGCTGTGGAAATGCCAATCTGGCGACCATCATTCCAAATCTTCAGCTAAAAATGGGCTTTCACTGTCTGGCGGATGCTGAACTTGCAAAGCTGACATCTTCTGCGATTCGGATTGCCGAGATTTCTAACTATGCTCTTACTGGGCGCGAACCTTTTGTGGGGAAATCAGCCTTTGCCCACAAGGGTGGCATGCATATTGATGCGGTTATGAAGAACCCGGCTTCCTTCGAGCATGTCTCACCAGAGGCGGTGGGAAATGAACGACGGATTTTAATGTCCGAGGTTTCTGGTCGCAGTACGATCATTCAGCTGATGAACGAAGTAGACCCGAGTCTGACCAAGAAATCCAAAGAAACCACGCGCGTGATGGATCGCATTAAAGAGTTGGAGTACCAGGGGTATCAGTTTGAAGGCGCCGAAAGCAGCATCAAGCTTCTGATTCGCAAGGAACTGGGGCTGCACAAGCCGTTCTTCACGCTAGAAGATTTTAAAACTATCGGGGAACAGACCCACACCAAGGATGCTCTCAGTTCCTCTGCCGTGGTAAAAATCAATGTCGATGGTCAATCGGAAATCAATGCCGCCGAAGGCGACGGCCCGGTCAATGCCCTCGATAAGGCGCTTAGAAAAGCGCTGGAAGTTTTTTATCCAAAAATCAGCGAGGTGCGCCTCACCGACTTTAAAGTTCGGGTCATCGATTCAAAGTCCGCTACCGCCTCCAAGGTTCGGGTTTTAATTGAGAGTTCCGACGGGGTCGACATCTGGACCAATGTCGGAGTTTCTACCGATATTATTGAAGCTAGTCTGATCGCTCTGATCGACTCGATTGAGTACAAGTTGTTAAATGATGAGGAACGGGAGCAATATTAGACAAAACGATTCGTATCGGTTTGTAGGGGCGGTTATTAACCGCCCGCAAATGCCTAAAAATACGTAAACATAATAAGGAGAACAAATGGATTATAAAATAGCCGTAATTCCCGGAGACGGAATCGGCCCTGAAATTGTCGGGGCCAGTATCAAGGTTTTAGATAAAATTGCCGAAAAGTTCAACCACACCTTTAATTATACCGAAGTGTTGGCCGGTGGTGCTGCCATAGATGCCTGTGATAACCCGTTGCCTCAGGAAACTGTGGACATCTGTTTAGACAGCGATGCCGTTTTACTAGGGGCCCTGGGTGGACCAAAGTGGGACAACCTTCCCGGTGACAAACGACCAGAAGCCGGTTTGTTGGGCCTGCGAAAAAGCCTGGGCCTGTATGCCAACCTGAGACCAGCCATCCTTTATGAAGAATTAAAAGCCGCTTGTCCCTTAAAACCGGAAATCATTGGCGAAGGCCTCGACATTATGGTGGTTCGGGAGCTGACCGGAGATGTTTATTTTGGTGAAAAAGGCCGGGACGGCGATTTTGCGGCTTGGGATATCATGAAATACACCCGGCCGGAAGTTTTGCGGATTGCCAAAAAAGCCTTTGAAATTGCCATGAAGCGTGATAAAAAAGTGACCAATGTGGATAAAGCTAATGTTCTGGAAGTTTCCCGTTTCTGGAGAAGCTGTGTCGAAGAAGTGGCCAAGGATTATCCCGAGGTCGAACTAAACCATTTATATGTTGATAATGCTGCCATGCAACTGGTTATCAACCCCAAACAGTTTGATGTCATTGTTACGGGTAACCTTTTTGGTGATATCTTATCTGACGAGGCCAGCATGATTACCGGTTCGATCGGAATGCTGCCATCAGCCAGTATGGCCGATGGTAAATTCGGAATGTTTGAACCCATCCATGGTTCCGCTCCGGATATTGCGAATCAGGACAAGGCCAACCCCATTGCGACGATCGTATCCGTGGCGATGATGTTGCGTTACTCCCTGGATCTGATTGCCGAAGCCGATGCCATCGAAGCCGCTGTAAAAAAAACCCTGGCTCAAGGCTATCGCACCGGTGATATCTTCTCAGCCGGGATGGCCCTGGTAGGCACCACTCAAATGGGTCAAAAAATTATCGATAATTTATAAAAGATTTATGGTTTGCAGGGGCGGTTATTAACTGCCCGCAAACGACAAGATCAAAACCACAAAAGAAAGGATATCAAATGAAAAGTGATCGTGTAAAAAAAGGCGTCGAAACGACTCCCCAGCGTTCTTTATTTAAAGCTATGGGTTATATCGACGAAGAACTGGAGCAACCCTTAATCGGTGTAGTCAATTCCTTTAATGAAATCATTCCTGGACATATTCATTTAAATACCATTACTAAAGCTGTCAAAGAAGGGGTACGGATGGCTGGGGGAACCCCCATCGAATTTCCAGCCATCGGCGTTTGCGATGGGATTGCCATGGGTCATGTGGGGATGAAATACTCGTTGGCGTCCCGGGAACTGATTGCCGATTCAATTGAAGTCATGGCCACTGCTCATTCTCTTGATGCGCTGGTTTTGATTCCCAACTGCGATAAGGTTGTTCCCGGCATGCTGATGGCGGCAGCGCGGATCAATATTCCTACTGTAATCGTCAGTGGTGGGCCAATGCTCACCGGTAAAGCGGTCGGACAAAAGGACACGGACTTAAATACCGCCTTTGAAGCGGTGGGAGCTTTTAATGCCGGCAAAATTGATGAAAAAGAGCTTAAATCCTTTGAAGATTCTGTTTGCCCCGGCTGTGGTTCCTGTTCTGGGATGTTTACTGCCAACAGCATGAACTGCCTGACCGAAGTGTTGGGGATGGGTCTGCCTGGCAACGGCACCATTCCCGCTGTTTTTGCTGAACGGGTGCGGCTAGCTAAAAAAGCCGGGATTCAGGTGATGGAAATGTGGAAACGGGATATTAAACCCCAGGATATAATGACGGATGCAAACTTTAGAAATGCCCTGGCCTGCGATATGGCCCTGGGTTGTTCCACCAACAGTATCCTCCATCTACCAGCCATCGCTAACGAAGCTGGGGTCTGCATTGATCTTCAGGAAGTCAACGAGATTTCTGCCAAAACTCCGCATCTGTGCAAGCTGGCACCAGCCGGAAATCACCATCTGGAAGACTTGTACTATGCCGGTGGCATTCAGGCTGTGATGAAAACGCTGGCCGATGCCAATCTGATTGATACCAGCCTGATGACAGTAACCGGCAAAACAATTGCTGAAAACTTGATCGGTGTCTTTAATAAAAACCCGGAGGTTATTCGACCTTTGGAAAACCCCTATAGCCTTACCGGTGGTCTGGCCGTGCTCTTTGGTAACCTGGCCCCAGACGGCGGCGTGGTAAAACAAGGGGCGGTAGCGCCGGAGATGCTAAAACATAAAGGCCCAGCCCGGGTGTTTAACTCTGAAGAAGAAGCGACGAGCGCCATTAAAGCCGGCAAAATTGTAGCTGGTGATGTGGTGATTATCCGCTATGAAGGTCCTAAAGGCGGTCCGGGAATGCGGGAAATGCTGTTCCCAACCTCCGCTATTGCTGGTATGGGCTTAGATAAAGAGGTGGCCTTAATCACCGACGGCCGTTTCTCTGGAGCTACCCGCGGTGCCTGCATCGGACATGTCTCCCCTGAAGCCGCCGCCGGCGGCACCATCGGCCTGATCGAAGAAGGGGATATTATTGCCATTGATATTGTCAATCGTTCCCTTGCTGTAAAGGTGGATGATGCCGTGCTGGCCAAGCGTAAAGCGGCCTGGGTTCCACTGGAACCAAAAATAAAAACCGGCTATCTGTCCCGTTACGCCAGACTGGTAACTTCGGCCTCCACCGGTGCCGTCTTTGAAAAATAAACAATCAATGTTTTATATAAAGGGTTGCAGTGGCGGGTACGACCCACCCCTACAACCCTATAAATCTCAACCAATAGCAGAAAGGAAGTGAAAATTTGAATAACAAAGAATTATTATTAGGATCGGAGATCACCGTCCGATGTCTGGAAGAACAGGGGATCAAACATGTTTTTTCATTCCCCGGTGGCGTTGTGATTCCATTATTCGATGCCTTTTATCGGCTTGATCACGAGATTACCCAAATTGGCCCCTGTCACGAACAAAATGGTGTCCATGCTGCTGACGGCTATGCCAGAACCAGTGATACGGTAGGAGTCGCGATTACGACTTCCGGACCGGGTGCAACCAATGCCATCACTGGGATTGCCAATGCCTATCTGGATTCCGTGCCGCTGGTTGTGATTACCGGACAGGTTGCTTCACCTTTGCTGGGCAAGGATTCCTTCCAGGAAATTGATATCAGTAGCGTGACTATGCAGATTACCAAGCACAATTATCTGGTTACCCATGTAGAAGACCTGGCCGATACCATCCGGGAGGCCTTTGTTATCGCTCAGTCCGGACGACCCGGTCCAGTTGTAATCGATATTCCCAAAGACATCTTTCTGACCAAAACCGGATACCATAAAATGTTTATTCCAAAGCTGCGTCAGATCTATCCGGATATTAAAGAAGCAAAGATATTAGAAGCGGTTACCGCCATTAATGCGGCCAAACGCCCAGTCATTTATGCTGGTGGCGGAGTGATTAAATCCAAGGCGCATGAAGAACTATTGGCCTTTGCCGAAAAAGCCGGAATTCCGGTGGCCAACTCCTTAATGGGATTAGGCGGCATTCCCCGAGATCATGAACTTTCGCTGGGATTAGTGGGTATGCATGGCTTCCAGGAAACGAATCTGGCAGTCATCAACTCCGATCTGCTCATTGCCATCGGTGCCCGGTTTAGTGATCGCGTCACTGGCAATTGCGATGCCTTTGTCCGCAATAAAACGATTATCCACATTGATGTTGATCCCACTGAATTTGCTAAAAATATTCCGGCTGAAATTCAGATTCAGGGAAATATTAAAGATGTATTGCCCTTATTGACTAAAGACATTGAAGAAAAATCCTATCCGGAATGGTATGAAAAAATTGAAAACTGGATCATCCCCTGTACTGAGAAAGGTGATTATCATCCCAAAAATATTCTTAATACCATCAACGCTGCTTATCCGGAATCCTTTGTGGTGACCGAGGTCGGGCAGCATCAGATGTGGGTGGGACAGTACTGGAATGTCTTGCGTCCGGCGCAATTTATAACCTCCGGCGGCTTAGGGACCATGGGTTATGGTCTGGGGGCTTCGATCGGCGTCAAACTGGCCAATCCCGATGCGGATGTGTTGCTAATTGCCGGAGACGGCAGTTTTCGAATGAACTGTCAGGAACTGATTACTGTCAGCAAGTACCAGATCCCCTTAAAAATCTTCCTGTTTGACAATGAGTCATTGGGGATGGTACGACAATGGCAGAAGCTCTTCAGTGATAAACGTTATGCCCAAACTGATATTGTTCAATGCACTGATTACATCATGCTGGCGGCGGCTAGCGGAATCCCCGGCTACAAGGTAACTAATATGGCTGAGCTGGAAGAAACCCTAGAGGCGATCAAAGATCAACCCGGGCCACTGCTTGTCCATGTCAAGATTTCCAACGAAGAAGGGGTTTACCCGATCGTCCCGGCGGGCTGTGCGATTGATGAAATTTATTACGAATAGTAGCATAGTATGAACAAAAATCACCGTGATTTAGCATATTGCGGTGATTTTTTTGTATTTCAATTAGTATCTTTATTAAAGTGGCGGCAGGCAGTTTTAAAATCGCAGTGTAACAGTTCTAATAAATATTAATTCTCACTAAATAACGATAGTTTTTTGCGAGCAAACATTGTATAATACAAATTGGTACGAAAAAAGCATCTTTTATTTTATGATAAAAGACATGACTATTTGGCAGAAAAAGTTGCTAAAAAACTATTGAAGTCTGAAAGGAGCGACAATTTAATCTAACAATAAGAAGATTAGTGATAGTTAAAAATAATTTCACAAGGACTTTTTTACAAAATTACTATCTTAATTATTTCAACAAAAGGAGCAAAGTTATATGAAATGGATTTATGATATGAAGATCACCAGGAAACTTGTCACCAGTTTTCTACTTGTATCTTTTGTAGCGGGTATTGTAGGATTGATTGGGGTTGTTAATCTACTTAAGGTCAATGTAACATATATTGAGACTTACAACAATGTCACAACTGCTCATATGAGCACGGGAAATTTGCTTTCAAGTATAGAAAAAATGAAGTATGAATTAGTTGATATGATTCTAGAATAGGATACAAATGAGATTAAAAAAGATGCTGAAGATATTGTCGCAAATAAAGAAATTATCAGTAATGCTTTGGACGAATTTGAAGCGACAATTGTAAAAGACGAAGTGAGATTAGAGTTTGATCAGCTTAAAACAAGCATCGCTGAAATTGAAAAACAAATTGACAATGTAGCAAGTCTAGCTTTGGAAAATAAGGACGAAGAAGCGTTGGCTATGCTAGATGAAGCTGGGGCACTGACAGTATCTTTTGAAACAGCTACTTCGGATATGGGGGATCTTATCAAAATGAAAGCTGAGTCTGGAGAGGCCCAGATCAGCGAAAACACTGGTGCCACTAATGCCTCAGTTACCCTTATGGCGGTGATCACAATCTTGGGGATGATCTTTGCCATTACTTTGGGGATCTTCTTAAGTAGGATTATTGGAAAACCGATTCAAAAGGTTTCAGAGAATCTAAAAGAGATGAACCTGGGACATTTTGCGATACGTCTTAAAATGAATCGAAACGATGAAATCGGGGAAATGGCGGATGCCATGGATACCTTCTCAGAGAGCATCCAGACGGTGATTGTAGGAACTTTAAACAATGTGTCTGCTGGCGATGTCAGCGCTGATATTATGCTAAGGGATGATCAGGATGAATTGGCACCAGCACTTAAACGGATCATCGAAACTATACGTGCCTTAATCGACGAAGCAAATAGGCTTTCTGTTGCCGCAATAGAAGGAAGATTGAGCACGAGAGGGGACGCAGATCGATTTACCGGTGGTTATAAGCAGATTGTTGAAGGCGTCAATGCCACTCTGGATGCGGTGGTTGGTCCACTGAATCTGGCCGCCGACTATGTCGAACAGATCAGTCGAGGTATTATCCCCGAAAAAATCACAGATTCCTACAATGGTGATTTTAACATTATCAAAAGTAATTTAAATATCTGTATTGATGGTTTAGGTGGATTAACGGAAGGGAAACGCATTCTTGAAAAGATGAGCGTCAATGATTATTCCGAAGAAATGACGGGACAATATCTGGGAATTTACTCGGATATTGCAAAAGCCATCAATGCTGTTCATGAGCGCTTGATTCGGGTGGTCAATGTTGCGACTCATATCGCCGCTGGTGAGATGGATGATCTGGATACCTTGAAACAGATTGGCAAACGAAGTGAAAATGATACCCTTAACCCAAGTCTGATTGCTATGATTGAAAATATTCTAAGCCTGGTTCAGGAAACAGAAAATATGGCCAGTATCGCAGTTGAAGGGGATCTAAAAAATCGCGGTGACGCATTTAAATTCCAGGGAGAATTCGCAAAGGTCATCGATGGATTTAATCAGACTTTGGATACGATTATACAGCCGGTAGAAGAAGCAGCCGCCACGCTAAACTTATTATCAACGGGAAATCTGCAGATTGGCATGGAAGGTAACTATAAGGGCGATCATGCTCAAATTAAGAAGGCCTTAAATCAGACGATTGAGTTTTTGAAACAATATGTCGATGAAATTTCATCAACCCTTGAAGCGATGGGACAAGGTCGTTTAAACCAGGAAATTACAAGTGAGTATCTTGGTGATTTTCTTCCAATTAAAACATCACTCAACACAATCAATGATAAACTTAGCCAAACCATGAAAGAAATCAATGATGCCGCCAGTCAGGTGGAAATGGGTGCCAGACAGATTTCAGATGGTGGACAGAATCTATCACAGGGGACCACTGAGCAGGCAAGTGCGATTCAAGAATTAACGGCATCGATTGAAGAAGTGGCAGATGAGACGAAGAAAAATGCTTTGAATGCCAATCAGGCGAATGAATTAGCTGTCAGAGTACGAAAAAACGCCGAAGTTGGAAATGGTCAGATGGAAAAAATGGTAACAGCCATGGATGATATCAGCGAATCATCCAACAGTATTTCTAAGATCATCAAAGTGATTGATGACATTGCCTTCCAAACCAATATTCTGGCTTTAAATGCTGCGGTAGAAGCGGCTCGGGCCGGCCAGCATGGAAAAGGTTTTGCTGTCGTAGCGGAAGAAGTTCGAACGCTGGCAGCCAGAAGTGCTGAAGCAGCAAAAGAAACCACCGGGCTGATTGAAGGTTCGATCGACAAGGTGGAAGTGGGAACCGGCATTGCTGATGAAACGGCAGAAAGTCTAAAAGAAATACTCAATGAGATCGAGAAAGTATCCGATATTGTCGGTAATATTGCCCAGGCATCTAACGATCAGGCTTCTGAAATAGCCCAGATCACCCAGGGTATTGAACAGGTCTCCCAGGTGGTACAAACAAATTCGGCTACAGCGGAAGAGAGTGCCGCCGCCAGTGAAGAATTGTCCGGTCAGGCCGAAATGCTAAAACAAATGGTTGGTGCCTTCGACTTAAAAACGTTTGGGCAATCGCCAAAAACTCAAAATCAACTTGGGGCAAAGAAAGTAGTAAGAATAGATAAAGAGACGTCCTTTGAGCCCAACATTATTCTTGATGACGATGACAAGTATTAGTCACGTGATGCTTAACGGTAGCTGCTAAGCATAAAGCGACTAGAACACCAAAAGTAAATCAAAAGAAAACTTTGCAGACGGACTCACGCAGCCACTGCAAAGTTTTTTTAATTGAAAAAATTAATTTTAAATACCTGAAAAATATAAAGTAGCAAAAAAACTGTCACAGTGAATGCCACGCATTGTTTAGGGTGTCTATCTGTGTTAAAATGAGAGAAAATAAAACTTACAAAAATTGAATAGTGAAAAATAAAGTGTGTTTTTATAATCGGCAAAGACGATGCGAACGATGTAAAAGCCTGGGCTATCGGCGACCCGATGATTCTGGATCAAGAAGAAAGAAAAGGGATGATCGTAAAATTTGACAGCTAAAAAGTATCCCAAGACAAAAAAGAAGGCTAGACCGATCAATTTGGAATAGGATTTAGACCAGATTCTACTCGGGCGTAAGAAAACCGGTCGATGATTATATAAAGTATCAGAGAAAAGTGTGTAGAGCTTTAGAAATCAGTACCAGGAGGGAGTTCATGGAAAAAATTAGAAATGTTGCAGATTTCACAGATCATCATATTGAGAAGAAAAGAACCCTTGATGAAAGTAAGCAGTTTTCACGAATCAAAATCGGTATTTGTTTGCTTTTGTATTTTACGGTCATTTTTCTGCAAGTACGGTTTTCATCCTTTAGTAATATTGCCGGTGTTGTGGCTCAGCTTCAGGTGATGATTTCGGTTTGCCTGGTGGTGATAGCAAAAGAAAAGGGCTATCGGATTGGGGTGGCCATTAATCTTCTGACTTCCGCGTTTGTGGGGATCATTATCGTCTTGGGGGCCGGCAATTTAAAGGCAATACCAGGAATTATGGTGCCGCTTAGCACGATCATTATCATCAGTATTATTTCATTTTATGGCAAGCGGGTTGATAGTAATTTGGCAGAAGTTGCTGCACAAAAAAAAGAACTGAGTGTTCTCTACGATGAACTGGCAAATTCGGAAAAAGAAGTTTTAGAGCAGAACCAAAAGCTTAGAGAACTAAACAGAAAAATGAAACAGCGTGAAGTTAGGCTTAATTATCTGGCATATACCGATGTTTTAACCGGACTCCCAAACCGTGAAATGCTTGTCAACAAGCTTGATTATCTGGTAGAACAGTCCCAGGAGAAACAAGCGCCTTTTGCGGTGGTATTTATTGATCTGGATAGTTTTAAAAAGATCAATGATTATAAAGGGCATCATATCGGCGACTTATTGCTGAAATCGATTGCCGACAGAATAAAGAAATCGTTTTACAGCAGGATATGCTCGGGCGTTTAGGGGGCGACGAGTTTACTTTGATTATCCAGCGCGATCTCAGTGAAACGGAAATATTTGAGTATGTTGAAAAAATCCGAATGGCTCTGTTAGAGACCTTTGTGGTCGAAAATATGAACTTAAATATTAGTGCTAGCTTTGGCATTGCAAGATATCCCCGGGATGGGGTCACGGCCACGGAGCTGTTGAACTATTCTGATATCGCCATGTACAAAGCCAAAGAATTTGGAAAAAACAGAGTGCAATTCATCAATGGACAAGCGTAAGACGAATTGACAGGAGGATACCGTGGGGCTTAAATTTAAAGAAACTGCCGTAATGACTTTATTTGTGGCGATACTGGGTGGCACAATTGGTGGGATTACCTGGGGGCTGCTGTTTATGATGAACCTGGGCATCAATTTTTTATGGCAGGATCTTAAAAATGCGGTCAATCTCACTTTGTATCCGGTGGTGGTCTGTGCCATTGGCGGTTTACTCATCGGGCTTTGGGAGCAACGGTTTGGTCCCTATCCCCGGGAAATGGCGGAAATTTTAAAAACGGTTAAAAAAGGGAATAAGATCCCTTATAATAACCTACACATCATTGGTATCTCAGCCCTGTTACCACTGATATTTGGGGGGAGTCTGGGCCCGGAAGCCGGTTTAACCGGCGTGATTGTGGGGTTATGTTTCTGGTTTTCCGACCGCTTTAAATTTATCCTTTCAGAAACGGATGAGCTACCGCAGATTGGTATGGCTGCCACCATCGGCGTTATCTTTGGGGCACCGCTTTTTGCCTTTGTAGAGCAAATAGAAGATGAAGAAAAACCAGCAGTGATTCCTAAAAATCTAAAAATAATGATGTATTTCGTTGGCATTCTCAGCGGTTATGGGGCATTAACCATCCTCCAGAATCTTTTTGGCGGACGGCTGGGTTTGGGACACTTCCCAGCCATCCAAAAAATGACGGCAGTAGAATGGGCAGCAGCGATTCCTCTGGCACTGGTTGGGGTAGCAGCGGGAATGCTTTATTATCTATTTCAAAAAATGACCAAAGTCGCGATTAAACCATTGGCGCAAAAAATTCTGATTCGGAGCATTCTTGGCGGTGTGATTCTTGGCGGCGTCGGAATTTTTCTGCCCTACACGATGTTTTCCGGTGAACACGAAATGGTTGAGGTGATGAATTCCTGGCAGGGCTTGGGTTTTGCAGTGCTGCTCTTAACTGGGATTGTCAAACTTCTAATGGGCAATATTTGCCACCAAATGGGCTGGCGGGGTGGAAATATTTTCCCCACCATTTTTTCGGGGATCGCCATTGGTTATGCCTGTGCCTTAATGCTTCCCATTGATCCCATCTTTTGTGTGGCAATAGTAACAGCGGCATTAACAGCTACGGTTATGCGAAAACCCCTGGCAGTGATTTTATTGCTGTTGATGTGCTTTCCGATTAACGGCATCATTCCGATGACTATTGGTGCAGTGATTGGCGGCGCTATTCCGATCCCCAAATGGATCGGACTTCTGGAAGACTAGAATGAGTTGATGCCATAAGAGTCGGAACAATTGGTCGCGCAACTAAAACAACCCAGCCAGAGTTATTTCCAGCTGGGTTGTTTTGTTATTTGGAGACACTAATCTCGGTCCAGGCCCGGTTATAGATTTCCATGATATCACTAGGCAGATCCATAAAGATCTCACTGCGAGCCAGATCTTCGGGGCTGATGTTAAAACCGGCATTGTTCGACCAGCTTGAATCAAGCAGCGCCAGAGCTGGCGTATTCGGAGAGGAGTAACCGACGTATTCAATATTTTTAGCGGCAACTTCCGGGGTTAGCATGAAATTGATGAATTGTTCGGCCAGTTCCGGATTCTTGGCATTTTTGGGGATCACAAAATTATCATAAAAGGCATTGGAACCTTCCTTGGGAACCGCAAAATCAAGGTTGTTGGTTTCACTCATGATAATGGCCGCATCGCCGGAATAGACCACGGCCATAGCAGCATCACCGCTGGCCATCAGGCTTTTGACATTATCGGTAACATAGGCCATAACCAGCGGTTTCTGGGTAATCAGAGCATCCCGGGCGGCATTGATGTTAGCCTCATTGGTTTCATTCATGGAGAAACCGAGCCGTTTTAGTGAGGCGCCCATGCTGTCGCGAATGCTGTCATACATTAAGATTTTGGAAGCATATTTATCATTCCAGAGAATATCCCAACTATCCACCGGATCGGTGACCTGAGCGGTGTTATAGACAATTCCTAAAACCCCGTAGAAATAGGGGACCGAGTATTGATTGCCGGGATCAAAGGCCAGATCCTGGGCCGCGGCATCGATGTTAGCCAGATTGGGGATATTGTCTTTGGTGATGGGCCTAAGCATCTCTTCGCGAATCAGCCGCTCAATCATATAATCAGAGGGTACCAGTACGTCATAGGTATCGGATGAATTCTTGACCTTGACGTACATGTCCTCATTGGAGGTAAAGGTTTCGTAATTGACCCGACAATTATAGTCGTCTTCAAACTGGGCGATGACCTCCGGGTCCATATAGTCGCCCCAGTTATAAACAGTAAGCTCAGCCCGATTATCGGAGCCGCAACCGCTGGCCAGAAAAGGCAGACACAACAAGGATAAAATTAACACGAACTTTTTCATTCCATTCTCCTTTTTATTGGATATTTTTAATCCCTTTTTCACTACGGATATTGATCAGTATTAGTAAGATCATGATACACCCAAACATAATTGTTGACAAGGCATTGATTTTGGGGTTGATACCGGCCTTGGCCATCGAATAGATGGTGATCGATAGATTGCTGACCCCATTGCCGGCGGTAAAAAAACTGATCACGAAATCGTCAATTGATAGGGTAAAGGCAATCAGGGCACCAGAAGTAACACCGGGAAGAATCTCCGGGAACAGCACCTTCCAGAAGGCCTGGCGAGGGGTTGCACCCAGATCCAGCGCAGCTTCAAAAATGTTCTCCGGCAACCGGTTAAACCGGGGTAGTACCGCCAGAATTACATAGGGGATACAAAAGGTGATGTGGGCAATAATAATAGTGGTTAGTCCCATTTTCATTCCCGCAAAAATAAATAGCGACATCAGGGTAATCCCCATCACGATATCCGGTACCAGAACGGGGATATTATTTAACAACAGATAGGGTCTTTTTAGTTTGGATCGCATCTGGTAAATACCCACCGCCGAAATGGTGCCCACAAGAGTGGAAACAGTGGTGGCGATCACGGCAATAATGAGGGTATAGTACAAAGCTTGAAGGATATAGCGATCCTGAAAAAGCATGACATACCATTTGAGCGTAAAACCTGCCCAGGGCCCCATAATCTTAGAATCATTAAATGAATAAACAATCAACACTAAAATAGGTGCGTATAAAAACAACAAAATTAAGGCAAAGGCCAGTTTTTTAAGGATCTTTTTCATAGAATTTGACCTCCGGTATCAAGTTCTTTTCCGGTGATCAGACGGGCAACACCTAAGACGAGAAAGATAATGGTCATCAATACCATTGAAAGCGCTGAGCCGAAGTTCCAGTTGTTCAGGGTTAAAAACTGCTGCTCAATGAGATTTCCGATGAGCATGTATTTGCCACCGCCCAACAAATTGGAAATAACAAAGGTACTTACCGCGGGCATAAAGACCATCATTGATCCGGAAACGATGCCGGGAAGACTGAGTGGCAATTTGATTTTTACAAACATCTGGAAATGGTTGGCCCCCAGATCGGTGGCGGCCCGCAGTAGATCCGGATCAATTTTTTTCAAGGCGGTGTAAATCGGTAACAGCATATAGGGGAAAAAGTTATAGACCATCCCCAGAATCACAGCAGATTGGGTATATAGCAGAGAAACATCCCTAAAGCCTAACAGACCCAGAAATTGAGAGATTAATCCGCTGCCGCTGAGCAGCACCATCCAGGCATAGGTTCGCAGCAGGAAATTGACCCACATCGGGATGATCATCAGTACAATCATCAGATTCTGGCGATTGCCGGGTAGCGATACAATCAGGTTCCCTAAAGGATAGGCGATAAAAAAACAGATCAGGGTGGCGATGACCGCATATAAAAATGAACGGTATAAAAGTTCCAGGTAGACCGGGTCCATAAACTCTTTATAATTCTCCAACGTAAAGGTATAGATGCCAGCCTTAAAATCCGGGTTGGATAAAAAGCTGAACCAGATTACCACCAGCAGCGGAACGGCGATAAAAATAAGCATCCACAGACCGTAAGGATAGGCAATGGTTTCCTTAAATGATTTCATGGTCGTGTTCCTTCTTCATGATATGAATATTATTGGGATCAACCTGGATACCAATCTGGTCGCCAGCAAAAAATTCACGGGTAGTATGAATCAGCCAGCTAATGCCCTTGCAGTTCATAACGATTTCATAGTGCATCCCCAGAAAGGTCACGGATTCGATGACACCGTCCAGAAAACCGGTACCGGGTGGGAGAATTTCGATATCTTCAGGGCGGATCACAGTGAGTACCGACTCGTTTTTCTCAAAACCTTTGTCTACGCAGGGAATTTCGACATCCTGAAGTTTGACCAGACAGTCTTTTAACATCATCGATTCCAGAATATTGCTTTCACCAATAAAATCGGCGGCAAAGGCGTTTCGGGGTTCGTTATAAATATCCACCGGTGAGCCGATCTGTTGGATCCGGCCATGGTTCATAATGATAATGGTATCAGACATTGTCATCGCTTCTTCCTGGTCGTGGGTGACATAAATAAAGGTGATGCCGGTTTTTTTCTGGAGTTTTTTTAGTTCCAGTTGCATGTTTTTGCGAAGCTTGAGATCCAGAGCACCCAGGGGTTCGTCAAGCAGCAGGACCTGAGGGTGATTAACCAGGGCTCTGGCAATGGCGACCCGCTGCTGCTCGCCGCCGCTTAAGGAATTGACATCCCGTTGTTCCTGCCCTTTAAGATTGACCATCCGCAACATTTCCTGAACCAGGGTGTCTATTTCAGCCTTGGCTTTTTTTTGAATTTTTAACCCAAAGGCCACGTTATCATAGACGTTTAAATGGGGAAACAGGGCATACTTTTGAAAAACGGTGTTAATGGGCCGTTTATTGGCCGGAATATTGACCAGCGATTTGCCTTCGAAAAGAATATCTCCGGCGTCCGGGGTTTCAAACCCACCGATCATTCGTAGCAAGGTGGTTTTTCCGCAGCCGCTGGGGCCGAGAATGGTCAGGAATTCATTGGCCCGAATGTGAAAATTAATTTCATCAATGATCGTTTTGTCCCCATAATGTTTGACCAGGTCTTTAACCTGGATAATTTTTTCGGTATTTTTTTTCAATTCATAAATCCTCCATTGATAGCTCTGTATTGAAACGATAAATTTAAGCAAAAAAATCCCCAGGCTTTCCCCAGGGTTGATTAAGCGGTTCGTTGCTTGCTGATGCATTATGACAATTAAATTTATTCTAACATGTAATGGGTTAAATAGCAATATAAATGGGTTTTAAAGCGACTTTTTTAATTAAAAAAGGTGCTGTCCCATTAACTGGAACAACACTCAAAGCAAAATCTTAAACGCTTTTGTTAATTTAAAACGAATGCGTCATTTATAAGATGCTAGTAATGGTAATATTGAGGAAAGCCCGATCACTCAGATTAAGCTCAAAAGGATCAATGTCTTCACCATCTCTTTTGAAAATGCGGACCCTGGGGCGCATCGAGAAGCTTTCATAATTTTCAATGATGATACCGGTTAACCGATTGCTCAGTTCCACACAGGTGCCAATGGGATAGGGAGCGATCTTTCGGATAAAGATGTTGACCAGATCCGGATCGAATAAGGTATGGGATGAACCCATGATATATTCAATCACCTCTGAGGGGATAATGGCTTTGCGGTAAGGTCGGTCGGAAGTCATGGCGTCATAAACATCGGCAATGGCGATGATTCGTCCAAAGAGGGAGATTTGCTCTTCACTTAGGTTGTTGGGATAACCACCACCGCCAAATTTTTCGTGGTGGTCTAAAATGCCAATCCGGGCAGACATACTGATGGTCGAAACTTTTTTAATGTAATCATAACCGAGGGTCGAGTGGTTTTGCATTTCACAGGACTCGTCCTCTGAAAGTTCCCCTTCTTTACAAAGAATATCTTTTTTAACAAAAACTTTGCCAATATCGTGGAGAATGGCACCGATACCCAGATCACACAGCTGTTCCCGGCGCAGACCCAGGGCTGAACCCAATAAAATGGAAAGGACAGCCACATTCACCGAATGGAAATAGGTATAGTCATCAAAAACCTTCAGATCCACCATGTTAATCACCATACTGCTATTCTGAAGAATTTCGTCAACGATGCTTTCAATATGTTTTTGCATGTCATTAAAGGTATTCTTTTTTAAGGCACCTTTGTTTTCGGTAGTAATGAAAACATCCTTAATACATTTAACGGTTTCGGCTCGGACACGATCGTTGATAATATTAATGATTTGGATATCTTTGGTCAGATCATCTTCAACATATATGCCATTATAATTTAATTTTTTTATTCGTTCGATGTAATCTTCGGTGAGAACAGTATCTTTAGCAAGAATCAACTCACCCCGCTCACCCCAAAGATTGTTTCCTAACATCATTCCTTCGCGCAGGCAAAATGTTGGCACATATCTCATGGTTTTCCTCCCAATATAATGACCCCATATAAAGTCTGGACTAAGTAAATATTATAACTATAAAAACCCCGTTTATGCAATCAAAATTTCCTGGTAAGTCTGATAAAAAATAGTTCTCACAAAAATATTTGAATTTCTGTGATTTTAGTTCAGATAATAGCGTTTTAAAATCGATCAAGTGAGATAAACTCATCGATTGTAGGATGGTTAGAGGCCATGATTTTTTCCGGTGTGCCAGAAAAAAGACAAGATCCTTGATCCAGAAACGTCAGGTGGGTACAGATCCGGAAAGCCTGACTGAGATTATGGGTGATAATAATAATTGAAAGTCCCTGCTCTTTAGTTCTCGTTTTTAAAGCAGTTTCTATAATCTGGATGCTTTTGGGATCGATATTCGCCGTGGGCTCATCTAAAAATAGAACTTGGGGTGAAAAAGATAAGGCGCGAGCTAGTGCTGTTTTCTGGGATTCCCCACCGGAAAGATGTCGGGCACTCTGATTCTTAATCGCTTCAATTTCGAACTCATTCAATAACTGTGATACGGTTTGATCAATTTCGTCTTTTTCACGTTTGCGGATTTTTAACGGATAGGCAATATTTTCATAAACTGAGCGTGAAAAAAGGGTGGGGGTATGATTGGAATAGGTCATTTCACAAAAAATATTCGGATCTAAGGGCACGCCATTATAAAGTACATTCCCAGTAGTTGGGGTAACGAGACCGGCCATTATTTTCATTAGCGTGGTTTTCCCAGATCCGTTAGGTCCGATAATGCCGTGAATTTCTCCAGACTCAAAAAAAAGATCTTGAGATTGACCATTCAGATTGAGCACCGTTTTATCTTTATATGTTTTTGTAATATTACGCGTCTTAATATTCATTTTGATCCCCTATGATAAAATGGTATAAAATCGAGTTGGTAAGAAAAGAGATGGTCATCAGGATAAGTCCCATAGCGATGGAGACACTGTATTGACCCATATTGTTATTCATGGCGATAAAGGTCGTCATCACGCGGGTGAACCCCCGGATATTTCCACCCACAATCATTACTGCGCCGACTTCAGAAATGGCCCGGCCAAACCCACTGACCAGGGCGATCATAATGACGCCTTTTAGTTCCAGAATCAGCAGGATCAGAATATCCCACCCCTGAGCACCCAGCGTTTTCCCCGTTTGGACTACCTCATAGCCACTGGTGCTGGCATGGTTAAAGATGATGCCCATAATAACGGGGGTAACCAGAATAGTCTGGGCAATGATCATTGCGGTGGCAGTATACATCAGCTGAAACTGACCCAAAGGACCAGAACGAGCTAAAAAGAGGGCGGTAAACAAACCAATGATAACCGGCGGAAATGACATGAAGGTATAAAGAAACCGGGACACCACTGTCTTGCCTCTGAATTTTTTGATGCCCAGAAGAATGCCAAGAGGAACGCCGATCAGGGTGCCATAAAGGGTCGAAGAAAAAGAGACAAAAAGCGATAACAAAACAATTTGAATGATTTCAGGATCAAAAGAAAAAATGAGCCGAAAGGCTTCAACAAAACCATTGAGTATGTAGTCCATTGATTTCTCCACAATGCGATCCTGGAAGAAGATCTTCTCCCAGGACCTCAGTTAACTTTTTATTTTTGTGCAGCGTTGGGGATAAACAGCGGATTCCCATTCACTTCGTATGAACCGATCAGTTTTTGGGTTTCGGGTGATATAATCCAATCAACAAAGGCTTGCGCGCCGTCGGCATTGATCTGGTCATTGATTGATGGTGATACAGCAATAACCCCGTAAGGATTGTTTAAAATTGTATCGCCTTCGCAAACAATTTCCAGGTTGGTGATGGTATCTTTCATGTTGGCGTAGGTTGCCCGGTCAGCCAGAGTATAGCCCAATTTTTCGTTGGTAACAGTTAGTGTTTCGCCCATGCCGGTGCCGGTTTTTAAATACCAGTCGCCTGCAGGGGTGATATTGGCAGCCTTCCAGATGGCCAGCTCTTTGGTATGTGTACCGGATTTGTCATCCCGGGAGACAAAGGTTGATGGCACAGCAGCTATGGCAGTAAAAGCCTTGGCAGCATCAGCAGCAGCGTTTGCTTTTACCTTGGCCGGGTCTTCTTTTGGTCCCAGCACAACAAAGTCGTTATACATGACATCAAAGCGTTCGGCTCCGTATCCATCGGCGATGAACTGATCTTCCTGGGAACGTGCATGAACCAGAAGGACATCGGCTTCACCAGCTTTTCCCATTTCCATGGCTTTCCCGGTGCCCACGGCAACAACCTTGACGGCGATCCCAGTTTGGGCTTCAAAATCCGGTAGGATCACTTCCAGTAAACCGCTATCCTGGGTACTGGTGGTGGTGGCAAGAATGATCTCCCCGTTAGAACCAGGCTCTAATTCCTTTTTAGCCGGGGTGCAGCCCAGGCCACTCAGGGCAAGGGTACAGACAAATAATACAATAACCAATACTGACAATTTCTTTTTCATTTTCTTCCTCCTAAAAAATAGTATCAAAGAGAAGTCTCTTTAATGACATAACGGGAGGTCAATCCAAAAAAATAAAATGACTGCTCAAAAAAACAGTCAGATAATTCCATGAATTCCACCATCCTTTACACACTGGAAAGCACAATCATTTCTAACCGTACTCTATCGATTGATAAACCATAGCAAACCGTAGGTGCATCAATTCGGATTGTATTGTTTTCATTAAGAAAACGTTATTCAATTACACCGATTTTAGCAAAGATTATTGGCTTCGTCAAGGTCGAAGTCGGATTTACCCATGAATCTGCTGATATTTGAGTAAAACCCAGTATAAATTAAAAGTAAGGGTAAAAAGTATCAATAATCGTTAAAAAATTGAGGAGGGTTTGCATCAAAAATGAACGTTTTTTTATCCTGATTTTGAACTGCTTTTTTTTTAGATCTTTTAGTATGACATTTTTGCCCAGCCGTTGACAGACAAAAAATCTGATGATACCATGAACCAACCAGACTAATGTAGAATATTTTTTATGAAGGATAATGTGATGAAGACAATAAGAATATGTGTTGGCAGTGCATGCCATGTAAACGGATCCTATAAGGTTGTTAAAGCCTTGAATCAAATTATTGAAGAGCGAGAATTAGGGGATGAGGTTGAACTGGTAGGGTCATTTTGTATGGGGAAATGTACGGAGGGGGTTGCCGTGGAATGTGATGACATCATCTATGCCGTTTCAACTGAAAATGCGAAAGAAATTTTCGAGAAAATTATGGGGGAAAAATAATTGAGTATCATTAATTTTTCAAAAGATAAATGTCGTAATTGTTATAAGTGTATCCGGAAGTGTCCAGTCAAAGCCATAAAACTGAAGGATAAACACGCCCAGATTATTCAGTCGATGTGCATTGGCTGCGGGATCTGTATTGCAACATGTCCTCATAATGCCAAAGAGATCCATAGTGATGTTGATACCATCAAAAAATGGCTAAAAACCGAGCAGGTGGTACTCAGTTTATCAGCAGTATTTCCGACTGCTTATTACCTTAACCATCCCAGACAGTATTTGGGAATTCTAAGGGAACTGGGATTTACAATCATTGAGGAAACTTCCATCGGTGCTGAGGTAGTCACCAAAGCTTACGCCGATGAATATTGCAGTGATAAAAAGCTGGTGATTTCTTCCTCCTGTGCGGCAATAAAAAATCTCATTGAAATTTATTATCCTCAGTATTTGTCCGCCTTGAGCCATCAGGTTTCGCCAATGATCGCCCATGGCAAGATTCTTAGAGAAAAATACCCGGAGGCTAAGATCGTTTACGCTGGTTCCTGCCTGGCAAAAAAAATGGAGGTTCATGATACGGATGTCCGTGGCATTATTGATGGGGTCTTAACCTTTGATGAAATCGATGCCTGGATTAAAGAGGAGCATATTGACCCCAATAAGATGCCGATAGAGGAATTCAACGCCATCGGTACCAATACCGGACGGCTCTATCCAATTACTGGAGGACTGGCTAAAAACAGTGTCGAAAATCTCGACGGCAGCCGGAAAATTCTTCGCATCGACGGCGTCAAGGATTGCATGGCGTTCATGGATGAAATTCATCAGCTGGAGAAGAAGTATTGGATTGAAATGAATGCCTGCGAAGAAGGGTGTGTCAATGGTCCCGGAAATCTTCACAGCCCTTTGTCTAAATATGAAAAGGTGGAAATGCTCCAGACCTATATCGATTTAAACAGCAACAAAGAACCATCGAATGAGATTCCCGAAATCAATAGTAGACGGTCCTTCCATAAACGGCCGGTTCATCATCTGGGCGAAGTTCCCGAGGAAGAACTTGAAAGGATTTTAAATCAGATGTCTAAATTCACAGAACGGGATGAACTCAACTGTGGCACCTGTGGTTATGAAACATGCCGGGATAAAGCCCGAGCGGTTTACTGGAATATGGCGGAAATGGATATGTGTCTGCCGCTGATTACCAGTAAAACCGAAGCGATTTCAAACTTGATCATTACGACCACCCCCAACGCCATTGCCGTGCTGGATAAAAAATTCCGGATCATTGAGTTTAATGCCGCCGCAGAACGCCTCTTTAATATGAAAAAAGAAGCTGTGATGCGTTACAATTTTGTGGATGCGCTTGATTATAATCCCTTCCGAAAACTGGACAATAACCGCGGCAATACCTATACCGGAAAAGGGCATTACGAAAAAGAAAACCGGATCTTTATGGAAATTCTGACCTATATTCCAGAACAGGAATTGTATATGGGAATTTTTATTGATATCACCAGGCAGGAAAAACAGGAGCAGGAGATGTTAAATATCCAGGAAGAAACGCTTAAAATGGCTCAGCGGGTGATTGACAAGCAAATGCGGGTTGCTCACGAGATCGCCGGGTTGTTGGGCGAAACCACGGCGGAAACCAAGGTGACGCTGACCAAACTTCAAAAAGTTGTAACCAGTCGGGAGGTTGAACGTTAATGCCTTTATTTATGGATATTGCCAGCGATAGTGTCAACAAGGTTCATGAAGAGCTTTGTGGCGATAATGTGGAAGTGCGAATTAATGATGAAAGCGTCATTGTGGTGCTGGCTGATGGCATGGGTAGCGGCGTTAAAGCCAACATTCTGGCAACGCTGACCTCCACCATTGCGGCGACCATGCTGGAAGAAAAAATGGGGATTATGGATGTGTTGGAAACCCTGGAAGCCACCCTGCCAAAATGCAGTGTTCGTCGGATGGCCTACTCGACCTTTACCATTGTTCAGGTTTTTAGAAATCGAATGGCTTATATTCTGGAATTTGATAACCCCCCATTGGTGTTTATCCGCGATGGAGAAATCATCGAACTGGAACGGAAGGAAATTGAGTTTCAGGGAAAGTCTGTTTATGAAACCACCAAGGAAATTGAAAAAGGTGATATTATGGCCTTTTTCAGTGACGGCGTGATCCATGCGGGGATTGGCAATTTACTAAATTTTGGATGGCAATGGGAAGAAGCGTCGGATTATATCCTGGCGCGATCCTATGAAAACAAAAAAGCCAAGGACATTTCCATGGCACTGGTGGATACCTGTTATAATCTGTATGGTGAGGAGCCGGGAGACGATACCACAGTGGCTGTGATCAAGGTGGAAGAACGAAAATATGTCACCATTTTTTCAGGTCCACCGTTGGATCAGGAAAAGGACGCCGAGATTAAACGGCTACTGGAACGGGGTCGGGGCAAAAAAATCGTCTGCGGCGGGACGGCCGCCAATATTGTGGCGCGGGAGTTTGGTGAAGAAGTAAAAGTCGATTTTTCCACCATGTCGGATCGGGTACCACCGATTGCCACTATCAAAGGGATTGACCTGGTAACTGAGGGAGTACTGACGCTGAAAGAAACCCTGCGGATCTGTGATGATTATATGAATAATCGCTGTGGTCGCGAAATCTTTCAGGAAAAAAATGGTGCATCGATGCTGGCTAATATTCTGATGAACGAATGTACCACCATCGATCTGATTATTGGGAACTCCATCAATCCCGCCCATCAAAACCCCGATTTTCCAGAAGAACTCACCACCAAATGGCGGGTGACCCAGAAACTTATTGAGATGCTGCGTAGCATCAATAAAGAAGTAAATATCATTTATGTTTGATTTAAGTATAATACTTTAAGCACGAGCTAATAAAATACAGGCATTCAAGCAAAAAGAGAAGCGGAACACCCCGGTGAGGGTGCTCCGCTTCTAATAATATGCTTTGAGGAGAAAAGCTATATAACTTATATACCCAAACAATGCGGTTTAACCCTGAAATAAAAAAATAATTATTTTTTTATAACATAATAACGGTAGTAGCTATAACCGGCCCCAAAAACAACGGCGCAAATAGCAAAATAAAGCCCAAACAGGGGATTTTGGATTCCGCCAGAGAAAATAATCAAGGAACCGATAGAAGCCAGGATTGGACAAATCAGTCCTCTGAAGACGCTTTTTATTTCCTTCTTTTTCCATAAAATAAAAACCTTGTAATAAAGGCCGAGGTAGAGCAGATAACTGGTCACAATGGCGATTTCTGAAATGTCAGAATTCGGGAACAGGGTATATTTTTGAGAAAAATAGTGAACAGCTAACCAAAAAATCACGATGATCAAGGCAAAAACAGCTGAATTCACCGGGAAATCAAATCGTGGTGAGATCGTGGTCATCGCTCTGGATTTGGGGATCATTTGATCGAGTCCCAAAGCATAGGGCATCCGGATCATCGCCATCACCAGGCCATTGAGGGTTCCCAGGACAGAGATAAAAACAAATAGCATCAGTATTTTTGCGCCGCTGGGTCCAAAAATCATAGTCGCTGCAAAATCAAGATGGGCATCTCCGACATTCATAATTTCGGCTGGACCCACCAGATTAGAGATTCCCACAAAGTAAACAATGTAGAGAACCAGAATAATCAACGGACTGATAACTAGTGCCAGGGGTAGATTGCGCTTGCTGTTTTTAATTTCATAGGCTACTGAGGTGGAAATAATCCAACCGTCAAAGGAAAAGGCAATCGGTGCAATGGCTCCAATCCAGCCGGTGGAAGCGATTTCCGAAACCGCAGTACTGGTAAAGTGCTCTCCGGTGCCACCGAATAACAGACCGGCAAAACCGATGATTACCAGGGGGATCAGTTTAATGACCATCGCAGCACTTTGAAAATAACCGCCAATTTTAGCTGAAAAAATATTGGTGGCAAAGAGCACAAAAAAACACCCGACGCCCGCTAATATTTGAATTTCCAGGGTTTGATTCACATTAAAGAGAATACAAAAGTAAATACCGGAAACCCAAGCCAGAATAGCCGTGATGGTGGGTAAATAGATAAAGGTCTGAAACCAGCCATAGGCTGAACCCATGCTGGGGCTGATAAATTCTTTGGCATAAGTAAGGACCCCACCGGGATGATCTGTTCGAGCAGCCAGTTCAGCGATGGTTAAACAACCAAAAACAATGCTGATGGCGGCGACAACAAAGACCAGAATACCTAAAACAACACTGCCACCAGTGGCAATGAGAATATTATCGCTTTTAAAAAAAATACCAGACCCGATAACGACGCCAACAATAAGAGCGATGGCGGTAAATAAGTTGTAGCGTGACTGTTGCATGGTAACCTCCGCTGTTTGGATTCCAGGTAACTTAAGAGAAGACGCGATTGGCCTCGGTGTAATAACCTGGAAATGATTTTTTATTTTGTACCAAAAAGTCGGTCACCGGCATCACCTAAACCGGGTACAATGTAAGCATGGTCGTTTAAGTGATCATCAATGGCGGCACAAAAAATGGGGATTTCAGGATAAGCATTGGTGACGGCTTTGACACCTTCCGGGCAGGCCAGAATATGAACGACCTTGATATTGGGGCAGTGGGCTTCTTTTAAAAGGCGTATGGTATGAATCACAGAAACCCCGGTGGCCAGCATCGGATCGACTATAATGGCTTCTCTTTCAGCAATATCAGAAGGTAGTTTTTTGTAGTATTCCACCGCCTGGAGGGTTTCAGGGTCACGGTACAGTCCGATGTGACCGATTTTAGCTTTGGGAATAATATTTGTGAAGCCTTCAACCATTCCCAAACCTGCCCGTAGAATAGGGACAATGACGACATCTTTTTCGGCCAGAACTTTTTGGGTGGTTTTGCAAATGGGGGTTTCAATTTCAATTTCTTTAAGCGGAAAATGTTTGGTCACCTCCCAGGCCATCAGACTGGATAGTTCCTTCACCAATTCTCGAAACTCCCGGGAAGGGGTTTCCATCTTGCGAAGGTGAGTTAATTTGTGCATGACAAGTGGATGATCCACTATCGTTACATTTTGCATGGTAATCTCCTTTTAACGTTTAATAGATTAATAATACGATAATTGATCGAATAATTCTACAATTATTTAAGAATTATTTGTTGACACTTGGGAAATAAGGGTTAAAATGAAAGAATACGTTTGTGTCAAGAACTTTTAAAAAGGAAGGTGACCTGAAAAATGAAAGAAATTAAATTATATACTTGGGCCCACTGTCCCTATTGCAGAGCCGCAAAACAACTCCTGGATGATAAGGGGTTGAAGTATGTGGAAATTGATATTTACAATGATGCGCAGACCCGTCGTCAATTGCAGAGTCAGACTAGTCATTATACGGTGCCTTTTGTCTTTATTGGGGAGACATTTGTTGGTGGCTTTTCGGAACTGAAAGAGATTGAGTTTAGTGGTAAACTCGATGAATTATTATAAGGTGAGGTTAAAATGGCGATAATATTTAAGGTTGTAGAAGAAATTGGTGTTCTCAGCGAATTACCCAGTGGATGGCAGAAAGAATTGAATCTGGTGAGCTGGAATGAACGGGACCCCAAGTATGATATTCGGGATTGGAATGCTGATCACGAAAAAATGCGTAAGGGGATCACATTGACTGTCGATGAGCTGGTCCAATTGCGTGATATCCTTAATGGGATGGAACTTTAGTAAAAAGATGCAGTAAAATCAGGTGCGAGGAATACTACCGTACCGACCAATTGTTAATCTGTTGTTCGCTGCACCATGCGAAATTCGCTTTGCTCTTTTCGCATTGGTCGCAGGCAGTCGCCAACTACAAGCTCACTTGTGATTGGCTCGTTGCCAATGCGCAGAATCGGACAGGCTATGCCGTGTCCGCTCCGATGCATACAACATGATGTAACAATTGTCGGTACTGGCTTATCTGTTAATCTGAACACAAAGCGTATCTCTCCTTTTGGTGAGATACGCTTTTTTGCGTGAAGGCAACGAGCCAATCACAAGCTTGCTTGTAGTTGGCGACTGCTCACGAACCAAAGATGGAGCGAAGCGGAATCGTGGTTTCGAGGTCACTTGATGGGTTCGGCGCAATTGGCGGAACCGCTGCTCAAGAGCATCTGCAGACCGTGGTCCAGCGCCGGTAGAACGGCTTCGAGGTTTTCTTTAACTGCTTTGGGGCTACCGGGGAGGTTAATGATCAGGGTTTGCTTGCGGATGCCGGCAGCACTGCGGCTGAGCATTGCTTTCGGGGTGATCTGCATGCTGTGGTAGCGCATTGCTTCCGGGATTCCGGGAGTTAAGCGGTCGCAGACGGCAATGGTGGCTTCCGGGGTCCAGTCCCGCCCAGAAAATCCGGTGCCACCAGTGGTCAGAATCAGATCCAGATGATCCTCATCAGCCCAGACCATCAGGGCTGTTTTGATCGATTCCAGATCATCCGGCAGGATGATGGTTTTGACCACCTCGTAAAGGTTGGTCTCTGCAAGCATAGCATGAATCATCGGGCCGCTTTTGTCTTCCCGTTGGCCCTTTGAGCCCAGATCGCTTAAGGTCATTATTCCAGTTTTATACATAAGGTCCTCCTAAATATTAAATGTAAAAAAGTCGTTGGCGAGTAAATCAATATACAAAAGCTTGTTCCGCAGTATTTCTTCCTTCCCGGTGAGCACTTTTAAGGCTTCGGAAACTTCCAGCGAAGCAGCCAGGGCTGGAGTAAAGGAAGGGTTTCCCAAGGCTTTGGAGTCATATTCTTTTTCACCGGCATAGAGCCGGGACAGGGTATCATCTTCCGGAAACACCGTGGTTACCTGGGCGAACCAGCCACCAATGGCGCCGTGGATCAGGGGAATATTTTTTTCTTTGCATAAAGTCTGCAGGGTAAGCCGGGCGGGAACATTATCCAAAGCATCCACCACCAGATCGGCCTCGCCGATCAGAGCCAAACCGTTGTCCTCATTGAGAAAATCATGATAACAGGTCGTCGTCACTTCTTTATTAATTAACTTGACCCGGGCTGCCGCGGCTTTGGCTTTGGGCGTACCCAGATTTTTTTCAGTGGCAAAAATCTGGCGGTTCTGGTTGGAGTCCTCAAAAACATCACCATCAATCAAAATAAGGGAACCGATCCCGACCCGGGCCAGCATCTCAATAATATAGCCACCCAAACCACCGCAGCCCACCACACAAACCGTTGCATGCTGGATGCGTTCAAAGTCTTCTTCGGAAAAAGCTGGAAAATTCCGTTCATAACGTGACATTGTGCCACCTCCTCGTATCCCAATCTAACATTTAACATCAGTATAACAATTTTTAACGAATAATTAAAGTCCTGAATGATATTGTTTTTTTTTACAATAATCGTTAGAATAGAAAGAAGACAAAAAAATTGATCGGTAAGGAGAAAAAATGGAGTTGCTGAAGGTAAAAACTATTGATGAAATGAAAAACATCATCAAAGAGACATTTAGAGCATTAACTTTAGAGAAAGAAACCATTGATTTAAGCGCTGGATTAGGCCGGGTATTGTCAGCGGATATCGTATCAACCATGGATGTCCCACACTTTGATCGATCAGTGGTGGATGGTTATGCGGTCAAGCTAACCGATGTTCAGGGTGCGGGAAGTGCTATACCGGGGTTTTTAAGAATTGTCGGGGAAGTCCAGATGGGCAAAGAAACGACTGAAAGTCTTAATCAGGGTGAAACCCTTTACGTTCCTACCGGTGGCATGGTGCCCGCCGGCACTGAAGCCATGATCATGATTGAATATACCGAAAAACTGGGTGAAAAAGATTTGGCCATTTACACCAATGCGGGTGCCAATGAGAATATGATGCGCATTGGTGATGATATCAGAAATGGGGAACTGGTTTTTTCCCGAGGACATCTCTTAAGACCCCAGGATATCGGTGTTTTATCGGCCTTGGGCTATTTACAAGTTGAGGTTTACAAGCGTCCCCGACTCAGTATTATTTCGACCGGGGATGAAATTATTCGGCCCGGAGAAACGCCGAAGCCAGGGGAAGTGATCGATATCAACACACCAGCCTTGGCAGCAGTGGCAAAACGCTTGGGTGCTGATGTCATTTCGACCGCTTATGCCAGAGATGACCAGGAGGAGATTCGCAAAGCCGTGGAGCTCGGAATAAAAAACGGTGATATGGTCATTCTTTCTGGTGGCAGTTCGATGGGCGAAAAAGATTATACCGTTCAGGTCATCGATGGACTGGGCGAGGTGCTTCTTCATGGTCTGGCCGTTAAACCGGGAAAACCGACAATCTTGGGAAGTGTTTTGCAAAAACCGGTAATCGGCTTACCCGGACAGCCGGCAGCCGCTATTATGGTACTGATGATTGTACTTCAGGAATTTATGAAACGCTACTATGATCAGGATTCTTTTAACAACCAAACCATCCAGGGGGTTTTGATGGAAAACATCCACGCATCACCAGGACGACGGACCTTCCAGACGGTGGCCATTAAAAAAACCGAAAAGGACATTGAAATTCGGCCAACTCACGGCAAATCCGGGATGATTACGCTGTTATCCTATTCGGACGGATACATTGAAATAACCGAAAACGAAGAAGGGAAAAATGCCGGAGACCGGGTTGAAGTGACCCTATTTTAGAAAGCTTATGCGTTACTTGCATCAGAACTGGAGGAGAGAATGAATACCGAAAATACCGGAAAAAAAGATGAACGGAATTTATATTTAAAAAATGAAGATCTGGATGTGGCGGTGGCCAAATATCTGGCCTTTTTATCTTTTGAAAAAGGGCCGCAAAAAGGCCGCTTGTTGCCAGTGATCGAAGCCCTGGGATGGGTGACGAAAGAGCCTGTTTTTGCGAAAATTTCGTCTCCTTATTATAATGCCTCAGCAATGGATGGCATCTGTGTGGAAGCGATGGAGATGATTGGCGTGGATGAACGTCATCCCCGGACCCTGATAAAAGGGACCGATTTTAATTTTGTCGATACCGGGGATGTGATTGCTGATCCCTATAATGCGGTGGTGATGATTGAAGATGTCATCATTAAAAGTGATAATGAAGTCAGCATCAACAGTCCGGTTTCGCTGTGGCAGCATGTCCGTCCGATTGGTGAAGATATCGTTGCCGGAGAACTGATTATCCCGGCCTTTCATCGGGTTCGTCCGATCGATTTAGGTGCCCTTTTAGCTGGCGGTATTACTGAAATTGAGGTCTTGGTCAAACCGCGGGTGGGGATTATTCCCACTGGTACCGAACTGGTGGAAGCCGGAGCGGCCATGGCAGTGGGAAAAATAATCGACTCCAATACCCATATGTTTGTCGGGTTGGCGGAAGAATACGGCGGTGAAGCCAAGCGCTATCAAACCGTTCGAGATGACTATGAGCTAATTAAAAACGCGATCGTTAAGGCCGTGGATGAAAACGATATGGTGCTGATCTCGGCCGGTTCTTCGGCCGGAACCGAAGACTATACCCGCAAGCTGATCGAAGAACTGGGTGAAGTGGTGGTTCATGGGGTGGCCATTAAACCGGGAAAACCAGTCGTTTTGGGAATCGTTCAGGGAAAACCGGTAATTGGCATTCCCGGCTATCCGGTTTCCGCCTACTTTGTCTTTGAAAGCTTTGTCAAGCCGGTGATTCTGGCCTTTAACCATCAGACCACAACAGAAGGTGTTACCATTAAAGCGATACTGTCCAAACGGCTGATGTCATCGCTAAAATACCTGGAGTTTGTGCGGATGAAATGTGGCCGGGTGAACCAGCGATTCATAGCAACACCACTGGATCGCGGCGCCGGTGTCACGATGTCGCTGGTGAATGCTGACGGGATTTTAAAAATTCCCAAAAATGTAGAAGGCTATGAAGCCGGGGAAGAGGTCGAGCTGATTCTCATGCGTCGCCGGGAAGAAATAGAAAATACCCTGGTTTCCATTGGCAGTCACGATGTGTTAATGGATATCGTCGCCAATATTATCCATAAGAATAAGCAACTGGTGAACCTGTCTTCAGCTCATGTGGGTAGTCTGGGCGGGATTATGGCGATCAAAAAAAGGGAGTGCCATATTGCACCGATCCATCTGCTCGATGAGGAAACCGGGGTTTATAATTGCTCCTATATAAAACGCTATCTGGCTGACGAAGCGGTAGAGCTGATTAAAGGTGTCAAACGAACCCAGGGAATGATTATCCCCAAAGGCAATCCAAAGAATATTCAGGGAATTGGGGATCTGATCCGGACCGATTTAAGCTTTGTTAACCGCCAACGGGGTTCAGGAACCCGGGTGCTGTTGGATTATTTATTAAAAGAAAATAAGATTGATAATAGTCAGGTGTTGGGTTATACACGGGAAATGAACACCCATATGATGGTCGCTTCGGCCGTGAAATCCGGTTCCTGCGACGTCGGTATCGGGGTTTTATCGGCCGCCAATATGATGGAACTGGATTTTATCCCGATCGGCGATGAAGACTACGATTTTGTAATTTTAAAAGAGAATCTGGGGGATCCCCGGGTGCAGATATTCATCAATGTGCTTAAATCCCAGGAATTTAAAGAAGCCCTTATGCAGCTGGGGGGATATGAAATAATACAGCCGGGAGAAATTGTTAAACCCTAGACATCACAAGGGAGAAAGCGGGAAGCAGATGAAGGATTATTATGGAAGAAAAATAAATTACATGCGTATCTCGATCACCGATTTATGTAATTTAAGATGTGTTTACTGTATGCCTGAAGAAGGGATTGTGAAACATCCCCATCAGAAAAATCTGTCCTTTGAAGAAATTCTGAATCTCATCAAAGCCGGGGTTTCACTGGGGGTCAACAAGATTCGGTTAACCGGCGGGGAACCACTTGTGCGTCATGGGATTGTTGATCTAGTTAGCCGAATCGGTGAAATTCCCGGAATTGATGATCTGACCATGACCACCAATGGGATTCTCTTGCCTAAATACGCCAAAGATTTAAAGAAAGCCGGCTTAAACCGGGTGAATATCAGTCTGGATACCTTTGATCCAGTTAAGTTTCATGAAATTACCCGGTGGGGTCATTTAGAAGATGTTTTTGCGGGGATTGCCGCGGCCAAGGCAGTAGGGATGGATCCAATAAAAATCAACACAGTGCTGATTAAGGATTTCAATGATAATGAAATTGAGACCTTTGTGAATTACACCAAAAATGAAGCGGTTGATGTGCGGTTTATTGAACTAATGCCCTTGGGTGAATCCAGTGATTTTGCAGAAAACAAATATCTCTCCAACGATGAGGTGTTAAAAAAAATGCCTGCATTAATGCCACTTCTGGAACCGGATAAAACCGGACCGGCGGAATATTATCAGCTACCCGGTGCCAAAGGCAGAGTGGGACTCATTAACCCTATTAGTAAACATTTTTGCAGTGAATGCAATCGGATTCGGGTAACTACCGACGGTAAGATCAAGCCCTGTCTTCATTCAGACAATGAGATTGATGTTATCGCATTACGAGAAGAAGGAAAAAGCTATCAGGAAATTTTACTCCAGGCGATTAATGAAAAACCGGAAAGGCACCATATCAACGAACATGAAAAACAGTTGCGCAGAAATATGAACGAAATTGGAGGATGACATGGACAAAGAAATTTTAGAGTTCACCCATTTTAATGACGCTGGTCGCAGCAAAATGGTGGACGTCAGCGAGAAAAAAAGCACCACCCGGGTGGCTGTTGCCAAAGGGGCTATCACGATGAAAAAAGAGACTCTGCAAAAGATAATTGATGGGCAGATGAAAAAAGGGGATGTGTTGGGTGTGGCCCAAATTGCCGGAATTATGGGTGTTAAGCGGACGGCCGACCTGATCCCGATGTGTCATAATATTTTTATTTCCGGCAGTGACATTGATTTTAAAATCGATGAGGTTAATTCCCGGATTCTAATTGAAGCAACGGTTAAAAACAGCGGCCAGACCGGAGTGGAAATGGAGGCGTTAATGGCGGTTTCAGTGGCCGCCCTGACCATCTATGACATGTGCAAGGCGGTTGACAAAGAGATGACCATTGAATCGATCTATCTGGCTAAGAAAACCGGGGGCAAATCCGGCGAGTTTATTAATCCCAATCATCAATAAAAAACAGGAGAAACAACATGAGTGGAAAAGTAATTGCAATTAATATCAGTGAGAAAAAAGGTGTCATGAAAAAACCGATTCCAATTGGAATTTTTATTAAGGATTTTGGTCTGGACGGCGATGCCCATGCCGGTAATTGGCATCGGCAGGTCAGCCTTCTCGGCCAGGAGAGCATTGATAAGATGATCGCCATGGGTGCGGCGGGACTATGTGCCGGAAATTTTGCCGAAAACATCACCACCGAAGGAATTTGTGTTTATGAACTCCCGGTGGGAACGAAGTTAAAAATCGGAGAAACGCTTCAGGAAGTTACCCAGATCGGCAAAGAATGTCATGCCGGATGCGAAATTGCCCAGCAGGTTGGGGATTGCGTGATGCCACGAGAGGGAATCTTTACCATTATCTTAGAAGGTGGTACCATCAAAGCCGGAGATGTCATTGAAGTGGTGGATTGATTAGACCGGAGTATCAAGATCATCGCTAAAACAACACAAAAAAACATGAAAATTGCGGTAACGGAAACCATTGAGCGAAAGATACCTTAAATTTTTCCGGAGATAGAATAATCATAAAAAAATGATGGAATGCGACTTGCATTATCAGAATTTAGTGTTACAATAGTAAATGTTATTGCCGCACAAGTGTCTTTCAGATGAAGACAGTCGCCTAATGGAGGACAATATGAATGAATTTATAAATAGTATGGCCGGAGTGGCCTGGAGTATCATCCCGGTATTACTGATCTTTTTTTTGATGTCAGGCATTATGTTTGTTTTTTATTTCAAAGTGAAAATTGAAGAAATATCGATCTATTTAAAAAGTATTGCAGCTTCCCTCGAAAGGCTTTCAAATCGGCGAAATGACTACTAGAGTTTTATGGAGGAATTTATGTTTTTTGAAGAAGTAAAAGTTGCAGATCCTGAGATTTATGAACTCATGGAAAAGGAATTGCATCGACAACAAAGTCATTTAGAGCTCATCGCCTCTGAAAACTTCGTGTCAGACGCAGTAATGATCGCTATGGGAAGCCATTTAACCAATAAATACGCTGAAGGTACCCCAGGACACCGCTTTTATGGCGGCTGTGTTCATGTGGATACCATTGAGCAGGTTGCCATCGATCGGGCCAAAGCACTTTTTGGTGCCGAACATGCTAATGTCCAGCCCCATTCTGGTGCTCAGGCCAATACTGCTGTATATATGGGGATTTTAGAACCCGGCGATACCGTTTTAGGGATGCGTTTGGATCAGGGCGGTCATTTAACCCATGGCAGTCCGGCGAATCTATCAGGTAAATATTATAATTTTATCTCTTATGGTGTAGATCAGGTAACAGAAACCATCGATTATGATGAAATAGAAAAACTGATTAAAGAACATCAGCCCAAACTGGTGGTCGTGGGAGCCAGTTCTTATCCCCGAGCTATTGACTTTGAACGCATTTCAAAGATGACCAAAGCCGCCGGTTGTTTTCTGATGGTGGATATGGCTCATATTGCCGGTCTGGTTGCCGCCGGACAGCATCAAAGTCCCGTGCCTTATGCGGACTTTGTCACCACCACCACTCACAAAACCTTGCGAGGTCCAAGAGGGGGCATTATTTTATGTAAAAAAGAATATGCCAAACTCATCGATAAGGGCGTGTTTCCGGGAACGCAGGGCGGTCCCCTGGAGCATATGATCGCAGCTAAGGCGATAGCCTTTAAAGAAGCAGCAACACCAGAATTTAAGGCCTACCAGGAACAAGTGGTCAAGAATGCCAAAGTATTGGCAGCGGCCCTTGAAAATCGGGGATTTCGGATTGTTTCCGGCGGAACCGATAATCACCTGATGCTACTAGATGTGAGCAAGGTTGGCTTAACCGGAAAAGAAGCCGATGACACCCTTGGGAAAGTCAATATCACCGCCAATAAAAACGCCATTCCTTATGATAAGGAAAGTCCTTTTGTCACCAGCGGAATCCGTGTTGGGACGCCAGCCATTACTACCCGGGGTCTGGTTGAAGCAGACATGGAAGTGGTAGCGGATGCAATCGAAGCGGCACTGATTAAAAAAGACATGGAACTGGCGCTTGAAAAAGTCGCCTTTTTAACCGAAAAGTATCCCTTATATCCGGGCTTGATGGGTTAACAAAAAAAGCGTTTAACAGATATTATTCTGTTAAACGCTTTTTTTATATAAAGCACCTCAATTTAACTTGGGGTGCTTAGTGTTTATTTAATATTTAATTAGAGAATGAATGAAAAACTTGTTATATCCACATTCAATATAACAATTAGAAGCAGGTTAAAAATAAATAGTGTTTGCTTGATTTCCTAAACTTAATTAATGGTAATAGTAGAAAAAACGTTTTATTTGCTGGTATTGATTTAATTGTAAGCGTTTTTTAAGACGCTTGCTCTTCTAATCGTTTAACTTCTTTTGTACGTTTAATTAGTAAAATAGATGAAAGAACCCCTAGAATACCACATACAACTAACAGGATGAAAATTTGATTGAAGCCAGCGGCAATATCTCCGGCGGCCTTTGCATCATCTAACCACTTGCCAAGAATTGGACCGTAAAATGCATCTGGCAGAAAAGCGATAAATGAAATAATGCCTGTAGCCATTCCGGTCATTCCAATGGGAATACCTGCCTGGTCCATTACAGACCAATAGGTTGATTTCAAGACGTTAGCCAAGAATGCAATTACTAAGGTTAAGAAGACACTTAATGCAACTATTTTAGCTGTTGTTAAAACGCCAATGATAGCTGCGATGATCGCTATAAAAAGGATGACAAATCCTTTTCCTTTGAATGTAAACTTATCCATAACGAATCCACCTATTACTCCTGCCAACAACACAATGATATAGCTTCTTACGATTCCGATGGCGCTAGCTGCAGTTGTTGAAATATTTAAGACTTGTACGGTGTAGGTTGTCATATATGCGTTGCCTAGAGCCCATGTGAAATAAGAGAACATAATGACAAGGATTGTGACCCAGACACCTTTATTTTTTAGCACATCGATAATTCGATATTTGGTTTCGCTAGTTGTTGCATGTTCTTCGTGTTTAATGTCTGTTTTTGGAAGAAAAAACAAGGCCAGCACAAAAAACATTGCACATACCCCGGCACCAAAGAGAAATAGCACCTTCATTCCAGCAGCTTCAGTGGCGGCTAAACCAACGATAGCAAGGAACGCAAAACCCATGATCGTTTGAATGACACCCCGCAAAGCTTCGCTACTACCAAACATTTTACTTTGGTTCTCCTTATTTGCTAAATTTCGAATCCCTTTCAGATAAGCAGACCACAAGGTAGCAATGCCAAAGAATCCGTAAAGTATGTGAATAACGAGTAGAACTGTGAAATTAGTAGTCATTGCAAAAGCAAACGTTAGTAGCGCTAAAGCTGCCAAAGTTGTGGAAATTAGGAATCGCATGGTAAATTTATCGGCCATCCAGCCACCAATAGGGTAGCATAGAGTATAGGTCAAATTTAAAGCCGAAGCCAAAATACCGATTTCCATATTTGAAAGTTGGTATGCAGCCGCAAATTGATCGTAAAAAGTATAGCGCAAAAACGGTAATTGGTATGCAAGAGCAACCGTTGCACTTAAAATTAAAAACACCATCGCATTTCTAAAGCCAAATTTTTTCATAATATCCTCCTAGGTCATGATTGCGAAATACATGTCTAGTGCAAAAATTATAACACGATAAATGTAAACGGTCAACATTTTTTTGATTTGAATAATTTGGCTAGTATTTTGACAAATTCGCCTTAATAATTAGCGGTGAATATGAGTTTATTTACAAAACTAATTTAGCCTATTAAATGTAGACGATTAATTCAATTAAATTTAGCAAAAAAACAGGGTTGACAATGGATTTGGAAGCATGGTATATTTGTCTTGCGAAATACATGTATTTATTAAAATCTTGGAGGTTATTTGAAATGTATATTAACAGACGTTTTTATGAAAAATATGTTTCTACACGCGATGTGGAACTGTTGCATGAGTATTCATTAAGAGTTTTAAAAGAAGTGGGTATTTCTTTTGCCAGTGAAGAAGCACTTGATATATTTAGAGAGCATGGAGCAACTGTTGAAGGAAATATTGTAAAAATTGATGAAGCACTTCTAAATAAGGCATTGGCAACAGCTCCAAAATCATTTACTGTAACGACGAGTGCCGGAGAAACTGCAATTGGAGAACGTTTTAAACCAAAAACAGTTGGCTGTTACGGGCCTTCAAAGTTTTTATTTGAAGATGATACCTACAGAGCCGCATTACTACCGGATGTAGTTAAATTCTTAAAACTGATGCATACCAGTGATGTAACTGACTTTGTCAATAATTCAGCGTATGATACACCAGATTTAGACAAAAACCAGGATAATTTTTATATTCCACAGGTGGCGTTATGCCTAAAATACTCTGATCGACCAACTTATGGTAACGTTGCAAATAGTTTAAATGTTAGGAATCAAAGTTTAAAGGACGCTGCGAAAGATATTGTTAAATTGTATAAAGAGTTCTATGACATCTGGGATCGACCGGTACTATTAACAAATTGTTGTGCGCTTTCACCTTTAGGGTATTCTTATGAGGTGCTGGATAACATCATGGGTCTTGTTGAAGAAGGACAGCCAGTTACAATTATTACTTGTTCAATGACTAATCTTACTGCACCAGCAGCATTGATGGGTTCAGTTATTCAGGACAATGCAACGATTCTGGCTGGTATTATATTAACACAATTGATTAATCCTGGTGTTGGGGTTATTTATGGGACAGTTTCGTCGCCAACTGATATGCGAAAAACGGCAATTGCGATTGGCTCGCCAGAAGCCCAACTGATTCAGATGTCAACGTTGGCTTTAGGACGTTACTATGGATTGCCCGTAAGAACCGGAGTAAGTGGTTCGGATTCGCTTAAACCGGACTATCAGGCTGGTGTGGAAACGATGACAACTTTAATGACTACCTATCTAGGAAAATCTGATTTCGCTTTGAATAATGCCGGGATCTTACAATCTTATGCGGTGGGCAGTTATGAAAAGTTTGTGTTGGATGAAGAAGTCAACCGGATTTTGATGCGATTAAACAAAGGTATCGATATCTCCGATACACACGCAAGTAAAGTATTTGAAGAAATAAAGAAAGCCGGTCCGTTAGGCAATTATCTATCCGGAAGAACACCAAAAGAGTATCGAAATGAGCATCATTTATCGGCGATTTTCAATAAAACGGCTGGTGATCCATCCGTCATATTTGAAGAAGTAGGAGACATTAGACAGCGGGCTACTAAACAGGTTGAGGAACGGCTGGCAAATTATAAAGCACCGAAATTAACAAAAAAACAACAAGATATGCTAAATCGTTATTTACCGGAAAGTGAAAAGTTTTAAGTTTAGAAACTTATGGTAGAAGGTTGAGTATTAGCGACTTGTTGGATTGAAATGAATAGGGATTAAACCGTAAGAAATAACGAAAAACAGAAAAGGATTGGTAAAAATATGTTAGATCTTAAAGTATTAACACAGGCAGTAGGAGATTTGGAAGAAGAACAAGTAATGGACATTTTAAAGGAATTTATAGATTCAAATCCATCAGAGCCGGAAGCACAAGAAGCCATTGCAGCATGCCAGAGTGGTATGGCAGTGGTTGGGGATCTTTTTGAAAAAGGCGAATATTTTGTTGGCGATTTGATTTTTGCCGGAGAATTATTAACAGAGTCAATTAATGTCTTGAAACCAGTTCTGGGAAGTGGTGAAACGGTTGTTGCTGGAACAATTATACTTGGCACGGTCCATGGGGATCTCCATGATATAGGTAAAAATATCTTTAAAAGCATGTCAGAAGCAGCGGGATTTGAAGTGATTGATCTCGGAATCGACGTTGCACCAGAACTTTTTGTAAAAACGGCAAAAGAAAACAAGGGCTGTATTATTGGAATGAGCGGCGTTTTAACTTTAGCTATTGATGCGATGAAAGAAACAATAGAATTAATTAAAGTGGAAGGTATTGATTCAAAGATTATCATTGGAGGCAATCCCGTTACCAAGGAATCTTGTGAGATTGTTGGTGCAGATCAGTATACAACAAATGCTGCTGAAGGGGTTAAAATATGCCAGGGTTGGGTAGCATAAAAATCTATATTAAAAGTTGAGTGATTCGGTAATTACTGAGAGAATACGATAATCAAATACATAGAAGATGAGTCGCTATTTACTTGTCTTCTATGCTTAATTTAAGGAGACAAAGCATGATCATAATTGGAGAAAAAATTAACGGAACGATTCCATCCGTAAAAGAAGCCATCGAAAGAAGAGATGCTGATTTCATCAAAAATCTTGCGATTAAACAAACTGAAGCAGGAGCACATTTTATTGATGTATGTGCAAGTACTGCACCAGAATATGAAGTCGAAACCCTGAAATGGCTGATGGAAGTAGTTCAGGATGCAACAGAGACCCCTCTTGGTATAGATAGCCCTAATCCACAGGTTATTGAAGCTGTTTTCAAATATGCTAATAAACCCGGTTTGATCAATTCAATTTCTGAAGAAGGTGACAAATGCGAAGTATTGTTACCATTATTAGAAGGGAATAGCTGGGAAGTAGTCGGCTTGACCTGTGATAACAATGGCATACCCAATGATGTCGAAACGAAATTGAACATCACTAAAATTATGGTTGATAAAGCTGCAAAATTTGGAATAACCCCAGATCGCATTCATATTGATCCCTGTGTGATGGCATTATCAACGGCAAATAACTCGATGTTGAATTTTGCGGAGGAAATAAGAAAAATTAAGGAATCGTATCCGACTATTCATGTAACCGGTGCTATTAGTAATATGTCATTTGGTTTACCGATAAGATCGCTTTTGAATAAAACTTGTATGGCTTTTGCTATTCAGGCAGGTATGGATTCTGCAGTATTGGATCCTCTGAACCGTGATATGATGGGTACGATTTTTGCAACCTATGCACTTCTTGGCAGAGATAAACATTGTCGAAAATATAGTAAAGCATATCGTCAGGGACAGATTGGGGCGGTTAAATAATACGCGTGGTTTAAAAAATATGATTACAGTTTCATTGCTATCATAGTTCCATTTCATTGGTTTGGTCGAAACGGAACTATGACAAGCTGTGAATTAAGGGTGTTTACTCAGTCACAATAGCTAAAAGTGTAAACACTGAGTCTGAGAATTAATAGAAAGGAAAACGAAATGGTATTTTATGCTTCACTGGTCTTTCTTTTGCTTTTTTTGGGATTTGGATTTTTGTTTCCAGAGGCTTTATTAGCATTTACGAATGGTTTGTTCGGATTGATCACCAATGACCTGGGCTGGCTGTATTTGGCAACCGGTCTGGGAATTTTGCTTTTTGCCTTGTTTCTAGCTTTTGGAAAATATGGAAAAATACGTCTGGGGGGTGATGATGATCGTCCAGAGTACTCGAATTTTTCCTGGTTTGCCATGCTTTTTAGCGCAGGAATGGGGATCGGGCTAGTATTCTGGGGTGTTGCTGAACCGGTTTTTCATTATGCTCAACCGCCGATGGGGATTGAACCGTCCTCGACGCAGTCAGCGATGATGGCGTTTCGCTACACTTTTTTACATTGGGGTTTTCATCCCTGGGCGATCTATGCCATCGTGGGATTGGCACTGGCATATGTTACCTTTCGAAAAAAACTGCCATGTCTGATCAGTTCAACCCTATACCCATTGTTGGGAGAAAAGATCAAGGGGCCAATAGGCTATTTCATCGATACTCTGGCGTTAATTCTAACCGTAATTGGGGTTGCCACCTCGTTGGGGATGGGGGCTTTACAGGTGAATGGCGGATTGAATACGTTGTTTAATATTCCCAATACAATCACCACGCAGGTTGTTATTATTGTGGTTATCACAATTTTGTTTTTGACTTCCGCAGCAACAGGATTAAATAAAGGTATTAAGATACTCAGCAACACCAATATTATTATTGCCGTGTTGCTTTTGCTGTTTGTATTGATATTTGGACCAACCATATTTATTATCGACACTTTTTTTGTGAGTATCAGCGGTTATATCGAGAATATTTTATCGATGAGCCTGGCTCTATCACCCTTAAAAAAAGATCCCTGGATCGGCACCTGGACGATTTTCTATTGGGCCTGGTGGTTGTCCTGGGGGCCATTTGTGGGAACCTTTATCGCCAGAATTTCGAAGGGGCGGACCGTCAGGGAATTTGTTCTGGGTGTAGTTATTCTGCCAGCCGTTTTTTGTTGTTTCTGGTTTACGGTATTTGGGGGCACGGCCTTATATTTCGAAATATTCGAGGGCGTTGACATTGTTGCTCAGGTTACTAATGATATCACCGTTGGATTATTTGCCACTTTGGCGCAATTGCCATTAGGAAATGTAATATCAATAATTGCAACTTTGTTGATTATAACATTTTTTGTTACCTCCGCCGATTCAGCAACCTTTGTGATTGGCATGTTCGCAAGAAATGGGGATTTGAATCCAGATACTAAAATTAAAATGATCTGGGGCATCCTACTGTCGTTGATAGCAATTGTTTTGCTTTTCAGCGGGGGCCTGGTAGCGATACGTAATACCTCAATTATCATGGCTTTGCCATTTTTGATTATCATTATTCTGATGTGTATCTCCTTATATCAAGGATTGCAAAAAGAAACAAAAGACTAAATTAGTACAGGATTAACGATGCTTCTACTTGCCATAGACATGGTTAGTGAGCATTGAAAAAGGTTGGATGTAAGCGAAAGGAAAATTGGTATGGAGAGCAACAAAAGAATTCCGAAATTTAAGTCAATTCAGGTAAAACTATTGATCATCCCACTGATCTGTGTATTAGCAGGGGTAGTAATGATTGGTGGCATTTCTTCGTATTTAACCCGAAACAGTCTATTTGCCGAAATGGAGCGAAATGGTTTCACGTCGTCACAGCGATTTGTGGATCGGATTGAAGATAACACCGAGGCCGTTAGAACCATGAACGAAATGCTAGAAAACCAGATTCGCAGTGTTGGAAATGTTATCATTGGTAATCGCGGTGCTATCAACGATGCTTATCTGAGCCAGCTGGCCACGCAAACCGGGATCGATCATATCTATTGGTATAATCCATCTGGGGAGATTATCAATGCTGCCAATGGTGAATATCTGGGCTGGAAGGCCGAGCCGGGCGATCCTATCCATAATTATATGATCAGCGGCGCACCGGAGTTGATGGAAGATATCAGAAAGAATACAGACAGTGAGAAATCCTTCAAATACGGTTATCTGAAAAGCAACACCGGGGAGTTTGTCCAGGTCGGGGTTTCGGCCACTCGAGTGCTGGAATTAACCGGAAAGTTTGGCTATCAGGCCCTCATTGATGAACTGGCATCGGATGATAGCATTGTCTTTGCAAGCTTTATTGATAAAAATCTGATTGCTGTGGCCGACAGTGACAGCAACGATATCGGGAAAAGCTATCAAGATGATGAAGCGATTAAGAAGGTCGCCATTGATGGCGAAAGGAATGCCTCAGAGTATTTTTATGAGGATGAGAATGTCAATGTCTATGATATTGTCTATCCGGTAGTCGTCAATGGGGAACTTCAGGGGGCATTAAACATTGGCTATTCAATGAAGGGCGTTCAGGCTACCATCACTAAAAATATCCTGCTGATTGCCCTTGCCGGTCTAATTATTTTTATGGTGTTGGCGATGATCCTTTATAAAATCGCTAATTCGATCACCAAACCGATTTTGAATGTGAATCGGATGATCAAAGAAATGCGCAAAGGCCATCTGGGGATGCGTTTAAACATTGATTCGCAAGATGAAATTGGCGAAATGGCTGCGGTGATGGATGAGTTTGCTGATGATTTACAACATGTCGTGATCGGAACCATGAAGCAGATTTCAGCAGGGGATGTTTCGGCCAATATCGATATTACCGATGAACAAGATGAAATCAACCCGGCCCTGAAACAAACCATTGAAACAATTCGGAATCTGATCCAGGAGTCGACGGGTTTGTCCCAGGCTGCCGTGGCGGGAGAATTACAAAAAAGAGGAAATGCCGAAGCATTTGAAGGTGGATTTCGGAGTATTGTCGAAGGGGTCAATGCGACTTTCGATGCCGTCGTGGGACCACTTCAGATCACCGCCGAATACCTGGATAAGATCGGTCAGGGCGAGATTCCGGAGAAAATAACGACAACCTATGCTGGCGAGTATGATAACCTGAAACAGAGCATCAACGCTTGTATTGAAGGATTAGGTGCTCTAAAAGAAGGCAATCGAGTGCTTGATTTAATGAGTCGAAACGACTTAAGTGAGAAAATTGAGCAACAATATCAGGGTATTTATGGTCAAATTGGAGCAGAAATTAATTCGGTCCACAGCCAACTGCTGGGAATCGTCGATATTGCTAATCATATTGAAGTCGGCGACCTTAGCGATTTAGAGGACTTGAAAGCCATTGGCAAGCGCAGCGAAAAGGATGATCTGGTACCCAGTCTGATTGGGATGATGGAAAATATCAGAACCCTGGTTGAAGAGACCCAGATGATGGCACAAACAGCCGTGGCCGGTGATCTCAGTTTCAGAGGCGATCCGGATAAGTTTGCAGGTGAGTACGCCAAGGTGATTGCAGGTTTTAACCAAACTTTGGAAGCGTTGATTCGGCCCATCAATGAAGCCTCAGAAACTCTGAAAGAGCTGGCAGAGGGCAATCTCAATACTATCATGATAGGCGATTATCAGGGGGATCATGCCATCATCAAAAAAGACATGAACCAGACCATTGCTAATTTGAAGCGCTATGTCGGTGAAATTACCAGCATGCTGGAAGAAATCAGCCAGGGAAATCTGGACCAGGAAATAACGTCCAGTTACACCGGAGATTTCCGGGCCATCAAAGCGGCACTCAATGGCATCAGTTCCAGCTTGAGTAGCACCATGGCCGAGATTGATGTGGCCGCCGTTCAAGTGGAAATGGGGGCTCGACAGATCTCCGATGGCGGCCAGGCATTGGCTCAGGGCACCACTGAACAGGCCAGCTCGATCCAGGAACTCACGGCCTCCATTGAAGAAGTGGCCGATGAAACCAAACAGAATGCCCTCCGGGCCAATGATGCCAATGAACTGGCTGTGCGGGTTCGGAAAAATGCCGAAGTGGGCAATAGCCAAATGACAAAAATGATTATTGCTATGGGTGATATTGACGAATCATCCAAGAGCATTTCCAAGATTATTAAGGTGATTGACGACATCGCCTTCCAGACCAATATTCTGGCCCTTAATGCCGCCGTGGAAGCAGCCCGGGCCGGTCAGCACGGTAAGGGTTTTGCGGTCGTCGCCGAAGAAGTGCGAACCCTGGCCGCCCGAAGTGCCGAAGCCGCAAAAGAAACCACCGGTCTGATTGGAGGCTCCATTGAGAAGGTTGGCGTGGGCACAAAAATTGCCGATGAAACCGCCGAAAGCCTCAAAGAGATCTTGAATGAAATTGAAAAGGTCACCAGCTTAGTGGGTAATATTGCCCGGGCTTCCAATGATCAGGCGTCCGAAATTGCTCAGATCACCCAGGGGATTGAACAGGTTTCCCAAGTGGTGCAGACTAATTCCGCCACCGTCGAAGAAAGCGCGGCGGCCAGCGAAGAATTATCCGGTCAGGCTGAAATGCTCAAGCAGATGGTAGGGGTATTCAAGTTACAACAATAAAGCAAACAGAATTAATATTGGATAACGACGTTAGAAGTACACAGGGAGTATCAAGGAAAGGGTATAAAAATGAAAAAAGTTATGATTGGCTGCAGTGTTTTAAAAAAGGAAATTGAAGCAATGTTTGATTGTCCAGATCTTGAATATCGCTGGCTTAAAGAGCAACTCCACAACACGCCGGAACTGCTTCATACTGAAATACAAAATGCAATTGATGCTGAAACAGATGCTGATATAATCTATCTATGTTATGGCTTGTGCGGAAAAGCACTGGTTGATATTCAGGCAAAATCATGTTCTTTGGTAATACCCAGAGTTGATGACTGCATTGCGATGATTTTGTATGATCACACCGATCTTGGAGCACTGCGCTGCTCATCTTACTTTGTTTCTCAGGGCTGGCTTTGGGGCGAAGATGGAATTGGCTATGAACATGATCGGATAAAAGAAAAATATGGCGAAAAACGAGCTTTGAAAATTGCCAGGGCAATGTTTAAAAATTATCAATATCTATTGTTTATCCATACTGGCGTTGAAACTAAGGAAGATAAAGATAAATGCGACGCAATGGCTGAAAAATTAGGATTGAAAGTCAATGAGACTACCGGAAATATTCGTATTTTGGATGAGATGGTAAGCGGTTGCAAAGATGAACGGTTTATCCGATTAGCTCCAGGAGAAGCGATTACGGAAGAAATATTTCGGCATGCAGATTAGGAATTAGAAGCGTATTAAAAATATTAATGTTGACAATAAGGTTTCCCTAGCGTTTGCAATTGAAAAAAGGGTGGTATAACTTATTTATAAGAAATTTTAAACCATATGTCATACAGCTTGTTTCATTTTATAATTAAAACAAGACTTCTATTAAGTTCTTTAGATGGCATAATGGCCAAATCCAAGGCATTATCATCACAGCCGAAAACGATGATAGGCTAGATAGCGACAGAAAATTATCATGGTGAAATGGTAAACAAACCGAAGTTGTTATGATATAATCTAAAGAAGTGTTTAATTGAGGAAATGCAGGGGGTAGTGATCATGAAATTAACGCTTAGTATTTCGAAAAAAGAATGTGATCTCATTCACGAACAATCGTTAAAATTGTTAAAAACGATGGGAATCACAGTTTTTTCGAAAGAGGCACTTGATGTTTTTCGAAAAGCGGGTGCAAGAGTACAAGGCAAACAAGTTTTTATTGATTCTCATCTGATTGAAGAAAGTATTAAACTGGTTCCCCGGGCATTTCCAATTTATTCAAGCAGCAGGAGAGTAGTGGTAGGAAAGGGAGAAATATGTACGTTGCCGCCTTATGGCGGAACAACTGTGTCCAGGAATGAACAGATTGCATTAGGGACACGAAATGATTATCTCAACTTTACAAAACTGAATCAGCTTAATGATAATATCAGTATGGCTTGTCCTTACACCGTAGAACCCTTCGATATTCCTTTGGATCAAAGGAATAGTTACCGTATAGCGATGATTTTAAAATATTCAGATAAACCAAGTCTTTCTGTTGTAGGTGGGAAGGAAGACTCGCGTAGATGTATAGAGATGGTTCAAAAATACCATGGGATCAGAAACAAGCCAGTAGTTCTTGGCAATGTGAATGTATCATCGCCTATGATCATGGGGCACTCGACAACGGAAGTTATTACGGTCCATTGTGAAGAGAATCAACCCTTGATGATTGCCTGTGGAAGTGGATTAAGTGGATTAACAGCACCTCCCACGCCCGGTGGAAATTTATTATTAGCGAACGCGGGGATTCTAGCTGGTATCGTTTTTGCTCAGATACAAAGCCCGGGTTTACCGATAATATATGGACTTCCATTATTCGGGGTTGATCCTTTCAATGCTGAAACATCAGTGGGAAGCTCAGCAACTGGGTTGTTTACTCTTGCGGCAAAGGGGATGGCTCAATATTATCAAATTCCATTTCGGGCCGGGGGTACATTTACAGACTCAAAATACCTGGATTATCAAAGTGGTTTTGAGAGTGGTATGAACCTTTTATCGAGTTTGCTTGCTGAAGTTGACTGCTTGATGCATAGCTTTGGGATGGAAGATACACTCAGAACTATTAATTATAATAAGTATATCTTAGATGAATACATGTATCTAAGCCTTAAAGACTTTTTGAAAGGGATGGATATTAACGATGTTACGGTTATGACGGATGAAATTTTAAGAGCCGGATCAACAGGTAATTATATTTCCTCAAGGAATCTTAAATTAATACGCAAGCAATACCCAAAACGTGGTTTTGGAGAAGGAAAAACAAGAGAAGAAATGTTAAAAGAGACTGATGAGGAAATAAAACGACGATTGAATAGTTTTGAATTTTCTGCCCCAACAAAAGATCAAATTAAAATATTAAGAGGTTATTTACCAGATGAATATATCGATTAAAAATCCTGCCAGTGCTTCTACTTTAAATAGTATCATTGAGGCAATGAAAAAAATAGAGGAAAAAAAAGTCCTGAAACTTGTGAATTATGCCATTCGTGAAGGTGCTTCTCAAGCTCAGATTATCGAGGCAATTCAACGCGGGTTGGATCAAATTGGTCGTTTTTTTGAAGAAGGACGATACGGAGTCACTGATTTGATGATGGCTGGTATTATTTTTGAAGAGGTTTTAAAATTACCAAGTTTAAAATTGATTAATGAAGAATCAGAAGAACCAATTGGCAGAATTTTGCTTTGCACCATCGAAAGAGATTTGCATGATATTGGAAAGTCGATTTTCAAGAGTGCAGCTTTAATGTCTAATTTTGAAATAATTGATATGGGTATTAATGTAACTGCGGAAGAGATATTAAATGAAACCATCAATCGTAAGCCAGACATTATTGCGATTAGCTCAATTTTAGCGGAAGGAGTTAGATATATTAAAGAAGTTAATGAAAAACTTGTCGCAGCTGGGATTAGAGGCCAAGTTAAAATAATCGTTGGCGGACTCTCAACTCATCGTCAGGCGATTGAATATACCGGTGTGGATGCCTTTGCAAATGATGTATATGAAGGTGTTAAACAATGTAAAAACTGGATAAATGAAGGAGGCGATGATTATCAATCATAAATATGAAGATATTGCTGAGAATATCAAATATAAGATTCATAAGAGCTTTTATCCAGTTAATTCTGCGATTCCCCCAGAAAATACATTGGCTGATGAATATGGAGTCAGTCGTATCACGGTTCGTAACGCAATTTCAAAGCTAATTGATGAAGGTTATATATACTCAATCCCTGGCAAAGGAAATTTTGTTCTGGAAAAACACAATGATAAATATCTCATTTCATTAAAAACGGAAAATCTATTAATGAAACCATACCAAAGGGTTGAACTCTTAGGTTCGGAAATTATAAAACCAACCATTGACTTAGTTTATCATCTCAGAATAGCACCGGATGCCCGAGTTGTTTATATACGTTGGGTTTTGCTTAATGACGAAAAGCCAATTGCGTATGATATCCAGTACATTCCATACTTCCCGGGGATAACAGTATGGAACGATAATTTTGAATACACCAGTTTCAGTGAAATATTATCACAAAAGAATAGGCTCTTTCAGATGCAGGGAAAAATGAATGTTTCTGGTGTTAATTGTGAATTAAATATTGCGAAAATACTTAAAATACCTGTAGGAACCCCAGTTATGCAAATAACTCAAAAAATCTTGGATGATGATGAGCCAATGGGTTATCGGCAACTGTTTATAAAAAGAGAGTGGTGTTGCATTCGTGGAAATTCTCACCAAGAATAATAGATGAGGATCGTGAGGAAAAGTGAAAATATACGAGCGGATTGAGAAAGATATTCTTCTAGATATAAAAAGTGGCTTACTTAAGCCGAATGAAAAACTACCGACAAATCAGGAATTGGCAGAAAAGTATCATACAAGTGGTGTAACTGTACGTAAGAGCTTGGCAACGCTTGTAAATAAAGGATATTTGATATCCATTGAGCGAGTGGGTACCTTTGTTAAGGAACGGGAAAAAGATTTGTTCTTAATTAATTTTTCTCTCGAAAATAGTATCAATGAAGAAATAACTGATACCGAGATAGAGGATATTTTAATTTCGGTGGCACAAATAAAAGGGCAACGACGGGAATTAAAAACACTGGAGATTAGACGGATGTATTTTTCAGGTTCAATGCCAGTGGGTTATAGTATTGACTCATTATTTCTGAAAGGTCACTATCTTACTGAAGGGGTTGAAAAAAAGGCAGAGAAAAACATTGCCATTATGAATCGGATCTTTAATAGCTATGAAGTAAAAAAAACAATTGAAGTCACAATGGATTATCCCAATAAGTACATATCAAATAGACTTTTAATTGATGAAAGTATGCCAATGCTTTGTATTAATTTGCATTTTTATACGTTGGATGATCATCCGATTGGTAAAAGTATCATATATGTCTTAGGCGAAAATATCGAACTGAATGGAAAATCATTCTATGAATAAAGGAAATAATGCCAAATGAGTTATTTGATAAGCTACCTGACCATCATTAATCTGATTACCTTTGTCTTTTTCTGGAATGACAAGAGGCGTTCGAAAAAGGAGGCCTGGCGGATTCCTGAAAAAACCCTACTTGGTTTATGTCTGCTTGGCGGTTCTATCGGTGGATTTATCGGAATGCGGGTGTTTCATCATAAAACAAAGCACTTTTTATTTTCCTGGGGGATTCCGATTCTTTTGATTTTTCAGATTGGGCTGAGTCTGTTTCTTTTGTTATGAGGATTGAATTAGCTGGCTTAAAAAAAGATGTACTCAGACCTTGACAATACACTCAAAAGAGTGTATTCTATAGTGGTGTTCAAAATGACTTATGCGAGAGTGTTGGAACTGGCAGACAAGCACGTTTCAGAGGCGTGTGTCGCAAGGCGTACGGGTTCGACTCCCGTCTCTCGCACCATTTAGGATTTTCAGAAACGGCTATTGACGGCCGTTTTTTTTATGTTGTAAATTAATATTAGCGCGTGTTACCATTACTTCTGGCGACATGGTGTATTTTCTAAATCGTTTATTTCAGCCTTTTTCTTATCTTTTTCAGGCAAATGATGTTATAATAACCTGGTGAGACGAACATCAATTAAATGAAAGAGGTTTTAATGAAGTTTCAGGAGATTTCAGATAAGCTGACACAATTTATTAATCGATATAATTACCTGGCTGAGGAGCAACCTGCCAACGTGCTTTTTTTGCTTAAGTGCATTGTGTTAAAATATCTGGTAGATAATCAGCGCCTTGATTTTGAAGTCCATCAGAAGGATATCAAAAAGAATTTTACCCTTGATTATATCCTGGGACTCTGGCAGGGGAAGCCCCTTCAGGTGTCTTTCTGGGAGCAAGAGCAGATAGACCCCCAACCGATTGGGAACGAAGTTTGGGATTGGGTCAGTGATTTAACCACCGCAGCACCATCCTTGGCAGGAGAGAATCCGAGGCTGATTGGCAGCCTTTACGAAGCAAGTCTGCTAATCAATCATAAGAAAAACCACGGTATCTTCTATACCCCAGAAAACATCGCTACTTATATGGCTTCCAATGTGCTTGGTACATACGAAGTGGGGGACAAATTAGAAAAAATCCGGGTCTTGGACCCGGCTTGTGGGAGCGGATCTCTGTTAAGTGCAATTTATGACACGATTATTTTAAAAAATGGCGAATTGAGTCCATGCGAAAGACAAACGCAGCATCGCCAGCTCCTGGAAACCTGTCTGCTGGGCGTGGATCGGGATTCCATTGCCTGTCTTGTGACTCGGCTGATCCTAACCTTAAAAGGAAGTGAATATGTTAACCCCCTGGGGGTTATTTGTGGGGATATTCTTACCGAAGAATTAATAAACCCTCAATCGGTGGATGTGGTAATTGGGAACCCGCCTTATGTGGGTCACAAGGAAATCCAGACCGACTATATGAAGCTGCTCAAAAACCGCTACGGTGAGGTATACCGAGACAAGGGCGATCTTTCCTATTGTTTTATTTACCGGGGTTGGGAACTGCTAAAGCCCGGAGGACAATTAATTCATATCACTTCCCGTTATTTTGTTGAAGCCTTTTACGGAAAACCGTTACGGGTCTTTATCAGGAAAGCTTTTGCAATCCAGGAGGTCATCGATTTTAATGGGTTACGGGTTATTGAAGGGGTTGGGGTTGATCCGGCTATTATTAAGCTAGTGAAAAAGACACAGATTGATGAGGGGCAAACCATTCAAGTTAAACGCTTTTTCATCAAAAGCCATAAACCTGAAAGCTACCCAAAACTGATCCAATCACTTAATCAAAACAATTGGCAAGGTGATCTTTATGAGTCATTTGAACTACTGCAAGCCCAGCTCAGTGATGATTCATGGCGTCTTTATTCGCCAGTTATGCAGGGAATTATAGAAAAAATTGAGAAAAAAACACCCTTTACCCTGGATAATGTAGTGCAGAGTTTTCAGGGCATTATTACCGGCAATGACAAGGCCTTTATCTTTGAACAAACTGATCCGACACTTTGTGCCTTTGACCCGGCGTTATTAAAATCCTGGATTAAAAATAAGGATGTGAGGGCTTACCAGATAACAAGCCCCCAAAAGAAAATCCTCTATACCAATCGGATTGGGGCCATTGATTTGTACCCGGAGGTAGTCGCGCATCTGGAAAAACACCGGGAAAAACTTAAAAACCGTCGGGAATGCAAAAACGGTAAGCTGGCCTGGTATAAGCTTCAGTGGGGTCGGGATCCGGATCATTTTGAAGGACGAAAAATTATTTTCCCCTATAAGGCAACCCAGAATCGTTTTGCGATCGATGAGAATAAATGCTATTTCAGTGCCGATGTTTACGGAATGATTCTTAAACCGCGGCTTTACCATCAGGTCACTGAGGAATTTCTGGTGATGCTGTTAAACAGCCGGTTGTATAATTATTATTTTAAATCCTACGGAAAAAAATTGGGGGATAAACTTTATGAGTATTATCCAAACACCCTGCTACGGTTAGGAATACCCGATATTAAAGAGGATACAATTAAGGTTTTTAAAGATACTTATGATAAAATTGTAGACTTAAAGAAAAATGGAAGCGCTTTAGAATCAGGCAAGATTCTTGCTGAAATCGACAGATGGTTCTATGACTATTTTGAGTTAAGTCAGGCAGAAATAGCAGTGATTGAAACGAACCGGTAATTAAAAACCCCGAGCGTTTTATAATTAAAACGCTATCGTGAAAGGACATTATGCAGGAAAGTTTTTTTAACCAGAACTATGAAGGACAAATTGCGGATAATGCTCCCCTGGCGGTAAGAATGCGACCCCAGACATTGGCAGAATTTGTCGGTCAGCAGCATATCATTAGTCGGGGGAAACTTTTGTATCGGCTGATTGAAGCCGATAAATTGTCCTCGGTGGTGTTTTATGGACCGCCGGGTACCGGCAAAACTTCATTGGCAAAAATTATTGCCAACCGTACCAATGCGGTGTTTTATGAGCTGAATGCGGTCACCTCAGGAAAAAAAGAAATCACTGAGGTATTGGATAAAGCGAAGAATAATCTGGGTGTTTATAATAAAAAATCGATCCTCTTTATTGATGAGATCCATCGCTTTAATAAGGCCCAGCAGGATGCCCTTTTACCCAGTGTCGAAAAAGGGTTGGTGACCCTGATTGGGGCCACCACTGAAAACCCCTATTTCGAAATCAACTCGCCGCTGTTGTCCCGTTCCACCATTTTTGAGTTTTATAATCTGACTCCGGAAGACATTCGTGACGTGATAAAACGGGCTATTGAAGACCGTGACCGGGGTTACGGGGTGATGAAGATTAAATGTGATGAAGACGCCCTCAATCATTTTGCCGAGGTCGCTAATGGCGATGTTCGCCGGGCCTTGAATGCTCTGGAACTGGGGATTTTAACGGTGGATAAAAACGCCGACGGCGTTATTGTGATCGATTTGGAAACGGCTCAGGAGTGCATTCAGCAGCGAGCCGTTCACTATGATAAAAATGGTGATAATCATTACGATACGATTTCAGCCTTCATCAAGAGTATCCGGGGTTCCGATCCGGATGCGGCACTTTACTGGATGGCTAAAATGATCACGGCGGGAGAAGACCCCAAGTTTATTGCCCGTCGGATTGTCATTTCGGCTTCTGAGGACATTGGCAATGCCGAACCGATGGCCTTGACCGTGGCGATGGCCGCTGCCGATGCGGTTGCCTTTATTGGCATGCCGGAAGCCCGGATTAATCTGGCTCAGGCAGTCGTTTTTTTGGCCTGTGCGCCCAAAAGCAATGCCTCCTATCTGGCGGTGGATGCGGCCATTGACGCGGTAAAACATGTCTCAAACAGCAATGTCCCGGCACATTTGCAGGACACCCATTATTCCGGCAGCAAAAAACTGGGTCGCGGGATGACCTATCAATACCCTCATAATTTTCCCGGGCACTACATTGAACAACAATATCTTCCGGATGATCTGGTGGGCACCCATTTTTATGAACCGACAGAAATGGGCTATGAACAGAAAATGAAGGAATATCTCAAGAAAAATGGAATAATCGAATAAATACGAAGAGAAGAGGAGTGACATTTGAAAAAAGAATTAAAAGAACAACAGCAAAAAATGTTTAAACTGGAAGAAAATATCCATGGGTTTATCTTGAATAAAGAAGAATTTGTGGATGAAATAGATGGCTTTGCCCGAACCTTTGTCCACGAAAAAACCGGAGCCCGATTAGTTTATATATCGGCAGATGATGATAATAAGGTTTTTTCGATCAGCTTTCGGACACCATCCACCGACAGCACTGGGGTGCCCCATATTTTAGAACATTCGGTTTTATGCGGATCAAAAAAATATCCGGTCAAGGAACCCTTTGTGGAGCTAGCTAAAGGGTCGCTTAACACCTTCCTCAATGCCATGACCTATCCTGATAAAACGATGTACCCGATTGCCAGTACCAACGCTAAAGATTTTATGAATCTGATGGATGTTTATCTGGATGCGGTTTTTTATCCTAATATTTATGAAAACCCCTATACCTTCTTGCAAGAAGGCTGGCATTATCACATTGAAAATGCCGATGATCCAATTATCTACAATGGGGTAGTTTATAATGAAATGAAGGGCGCTTTCTCCAATCCGGAGGAATTGCTCCAAAATAAAATTTTCGAATCCCTTTATCCTGAGTCCTGCTACCGGTTTGAATCCGGCGGGGATCCGGATGTGATTCCAGAATTGAGCTATGAAGATTTCTTGGGTTTCCATAAAAAATACTATCATCCCTCCAACAGCTATATTTATCTCTATGGCGACGGGGATGTCCGGACGCACTTGAAATATTTAAATGATGAGTATCTCAGTGGCTTTGAAAAACAGGTGGTAGATAGTGAGATCACGGTTCAGCCGTTGCTTAAAAATCGGACAGAACTGCGGACCTCCTATGGTGTATCGAAGGAAGAATCCCTGGAAAACAAAGACTATTTGGCCCTTTCTGTGGTATTGGGAGACAAATTATCCCATGAAGATGCTTTGGCTTTTGATATTCTTTCCCATATCTTATTGAATAATAATTCGTCACCGTTAAAAGAAGCTTTGCTGGATTTAAAAATTGCTGAAGACGTCAGCTATCATTTTAGTAGTTCCCTCAGACAGCCTTATTTTTCGATTGTCCTTAAAAATACTGAGGAAAAACATCGCGACTTATTTGTCAGCACGGTGGAGTCGGTGTTAAATAAGCTGGTAACAGATGGTCTGGATCCTCTCAGTGTCGAAGCGGGCATTAATATCCATGAATTCTCCCATATTGAAGGGGAGTATGGTTCTTATCCCAAAGGTCTAATTTATGGGATTGAAATGATGGATGACTGGCTCTATGGTGATGACCCGATTGCTTATCTTAAATACAAGGAAGCTTTTAAAAAATTCAAAGACAACTGGAAAGACGGCTACTTCGAAAAACTGCTTAAACGGATGCTAATTGACAATACCCACCAAACGCTAGTGACCATTGTACCGGACAATACCCTGCAGGGAAACGCCGATCAGGCATTAGCAGAAAAATTGGCGGCGTTTAAAACCAGTCTGACCCCAGAAGAACTTAAGGCCCTGGTTGACGAAACGCAAACCCTGATGCAGAAACAAAATGAAGAGGATGCCCCGGATGATCTGGAAAAAATTCCCAAATTATCGCTTTCAGATATCAGCCGCACCGGCCGAACCTATCCCCTGGAAGTGACCGAAGTGCTGGATACTACACTGCTGTTTCATCCTGGTTTTACGGGTGGAATTTCCTATTTAAAACTTTATTTTGATTACAGCGAGTTGCCCCAGGAAGATCTTAAATATTTATCGCTGATGTGTAAAATGCTCGGTAGTCTCAGCACTGAAACGATGGATTTTCGAAGACTGAGTCAGGAGATTGAAATTCATACCGGCGGTCTGTCCTTCGGGATTGAGTCCTATGATGATGTTCATCACTTTGGGGATTTCACCTCTAATTGCTATGTGAAAGGCAAAGCAGTTGCTGAAAAGATCCCGACCCTGATTCGGATTATGACCGATGTGATGACGAAGACCCGCTATCAGGAAAAAAATCTGATCCACGATATGATCCGGGAAATAAAGACCCATAAGGAAACTCAATTTTTAACCGCTGGCCATGTGGTTGGTGTGCAACGACTGCAGTCCTACTATTCTCAGTCAGCGCGGCTGTTTGAAGAATTTGGCGGCATTGAGTTCTATCGTTTTATTGCGGATCTGGACGCAAATTTTGATGAGCGATTTGAAGCGCTGACGGAAAAGCTGGCCAGCATTGCCACCTTGGTTTTCAACAACAAAAAACCACTGATTAGCATCACCGGCACCGAAGAAATTCGGGATCAGACTTTGGTCGCTCTGAGCGCTTATGTGTCGGGACTGGCTCCGAAAATACTGGTAAAAAACGCTTTTGCTTTTGAGACTGAAATTGCCAACGAAGGTTTTTTAACGGCAGCTAAGATTCAATATGTTTCGCAAGGCTATAATATTAGAGCTTTAGGCTACCAATACACCGGCTCTCAACTGGTTTTAAAAGGCCTTCTGTCGATGGATTATTTATGGAACAAGGTTCGGGTTCAGGGTGGCGCCTACGGTGCTTTTATGAACATCGGACGGAGCGGAGACCTGTATTTCGGATCCTACCGGGACCCAAAACTTAAAAAGACCTTTGAAGCTTATCAGGGTGTGATTGATTATATTAACCAGTTAGACCTCTCTAAGCGTGAGCTGGAAAAATATATCATCGGAACGATCAGCAGCAAGGATGTACCGCTGAGTGCCTCAGTGAAAGGTGAAATTGCGGATAACTTCTTTTTCAGCGGCGTGACCGCCGCTGATCTACAAAAAGAGCGGGAAGAAATTTTAGAAACCACTGTTGAACAATTAAAGAGTTATGGAGAAATGATTGCGGCAGTGCTGGCTAAAAATGCCATCTGCGTTTTAGGCAGTGAAGAAGCAATTAATGATGAAAAGGAATTGTTTAAAGTGACCCGCTATATCAAATAGCAGTTTTGAGGGGAGAGGGGATATGAAAAGAAAAATAGGACTATTGTTGATACTTAGCCTGGTCTTTTGTACATCTGCTGTTATGGCAGCGGGTTTGCCTGCCTATGGTGCTGATGAGGGTGTGGTTATTTATGAAGTGAATAGCGGCGATATTCTTTTTGCGCAAAAGCAAGATGAAAAATTCTATCCTGCCAGTACAACCAAATTGATGACCGCGTTGGTGGCCATCGAGAACGGTGATCTCAACGAAAACATTACTGTAGGTGATGAGATTTCATATTTGGATGAGGACAGCAGCAACGCTGGTCTTGAAGAAGAAGAGGTGTTGCCCCTTAACGAACTGCTTTATGCTTTGTTGCTGCCCTCCGGAAATGATGCGGCAGAAACCATCGCTGTGAACATTGGCAGAAGGATTGCCGGGGACGGTTCTATCAGCTCGGATAAAGCGTATGAAACCTTTATCGCTGCCATGAATCAGAAAGCCAAAGATCTGGGGATGACCGGCACCAATTACACGAATCCTCACGGATTACACAATGATAATCATTTTACAACGCCCGCCGATATGCTGATTCTGGCTAAAACGGCCTTTGATGAGACGACGATCAAAGCCATTACCCGGGCCAAGGTTCATGAGGTGCAAACTAACAAAACCAAACACAAGTGGAATAATACCAACCTCTTGCTTTATACCAATTTTAATGAGTTGTCGGAGGAGTTTCGGGTTATCAATGGTTTATCGGGGGCCAATCCGGTTTTTAACGGTTACGCAACCAGTGGGAAGACCGGTTTTACTGAAGAAGCAAATAAGTGCCTGGTTTTTGAAGGGGAAGGTAATGATAAGAAAATGATTGGCGTTATTCTCAATGCTGATCAGGCGGTTGTCTTTGGCGAAGCAAGCGACACCATTAATGCGGTGGTTAAAGAATATGAACTGCTTGAATGGTCGGATCCGGAGGATGAAGACCGGGTTGTGCAGGTAGTCAACTATCATGTGTTTGATGGCAATAAATTGAAATATAAAACAAATGAGGCGCTGATTACGGCGGCACCCCAGACGGATCAGGCTAACTACACGGCCAAAGTTAAATGGGATGAAACAAAGATGATTGGTGATGAGACCCTGGCAAATCTGGAAGCAGATATCAAGGAAGGCGAGCAGCTTGGTGAACTACAGGTTTACAATGGCGAAACCTTAGTAGAGACGGCGCCACTGTACGCAGTCAAAGCCATGAAAGCCCGAAACTGGATGGATTATCCAATTCTTTACTGGTATGTGACCATCATTGTGATCATGATACTACTTGCTATTTTGCGGATCATGTTTGTCCAGTTTATGCGCAAGAATAATATTAAGTACAAAAAAATTAAAATTAAGAAAAAGCAAAACGGCTCCAACAGTAGATCATCCAATCAGCCACCGAAGCGGAGACGCTAGATTAAGTGGTACTGAGTAGGCGGAGTCTGCCGATAAAAACGACAGACTCCCGTTATTATTTCTTGACATATATAGACAAGTGAGTTATAATTTAGCTAGTATTTCGCATTGAAGTGCAGGATACGAATCAAATTTTATGATGCAAAAATGATGCCATGAAGGTATCTCCAGAGTTGAAACTCAGGAGGTGTACTTCGTGTTTTTTTGTTTGGTTTTTTAAACTTTGAGGAGGTTTTATTATGCACATGGCAGATGCTTTAGTTTCTCCAGCAGTTGGAGGAATCATGCTTGCGGCGAGCGCCGGAGCAATCGCCTATTCGGCGTATAAATGTAAAGACGATTTAGATGAAAAAAAGATCCCATTAATGGGTGTTATGGGGGCCGTGATCTTTGCCGGACAGATGATTAATTTCACTATTCCGGGGACTGGTTCCAGTGGACATATTGGTGGCGGGATTTTACTGGCAGCCCTATTGGGACCCTTTCCCGCATTTTTAACCCTCACTGCGGTATTGCTGATTCAGGCACTCTTCTTTGCCGATGGTGGGCTTTTGGCCTTAGGCGCAAATATCTGGAATTTGGGTTTTTATGCCTGTTTGCTGGTTTACCCCTTTGTCTTTAAACCGATTGTAAAAAGAGGACTGACACCGAGTCGGATTACCGTGGCAGCGATTGTTTCGGTCGTTTTAGCTTTATCGTTAGGCGCCTTTTCAGTAGTGCTTGAAACGCTGGCATCGGGAATTACCGAATTACCATTTATGACCTTTGTTGGTTTAATGATTCCGATCCACCTGGCCATTGGTTTGGTTGAAGGGATTGTGACCGGCGGAATTTTGGTCTTTGTATATAAAATGCGGCCGGAGTTATTGGAATCATCGGTTGAAAATACAAAATTGCCTAAAAATATTTCCATTAAGAAAGTAATAGGAACGCTACTGATCTTTGCTGTCGTTGTGGGAGGCGGTTTATCACTTTTTGCATCAGCAAATCCCGATGGTCTGGAATGGGCCATGGAAAATGTGGCCGGAACCGCCGAACTCGAAGCAGATGGTGATATTTACAGCAGTGCTGGAAGTATTCAGGAAAGCACCGCCTTCCTACCCGATTATGGTTTTAAATCAACAGATGGTGACGGTTCAGCTGCTGGAACCAGTGTTTCTGGCATTGTTGGGGCCGGTATTACGCTGATCCTGGCAGGTGGCACCGGTTATCTGATTTATGCTATCAAACGGAAAAAAGAAAAAGCTTCTTAGACAATTTATTACTAATTGAAATAGCAATCTTTATGTGTTAACATTAACAATAGTTTTCTAAATAACCTCTGTTTATAAACAGAGGTTATTTAATATTTAACTGAAAGGTAGTCTCAATGTCAACAATTACCGACTCAATGAATACGATCAATTCTCTGGAGGAAATGGCCGATGGCAATACCGTCATCCATCGTCTTCATCCAATGGTCAAACTGATTACCACGATGCTTTATCTGGTGCTGGTTATTTCGTTCAACCCTTTTAATATTACCGGACTGGTGGTGTTTGCTTTCTATCCGGTGATTTTAATGGCCTTGGCTGAAATACCTTATAAACCCTTGCTAAAGCGACTATTGGTCGCCTTGCCCTTTTCTTTTTTTGCGGGGTTATCCAATATTATTTTTAATCAGCAACTGGCATTGATGCTCGGACCGGTTCCGATCAGTTATGGTTTAATCTCCTTTACGTCTATTATGGTTAAAACGATATTTACCGTCATGGCGGTGCTGATCCTGATTGCGACAACTTCATTGCCAAAAATTTCCTATCAATTATTATCGATTAAAGTACCCAAAATTATTGTGGAACAAATTATGTTGACTTATCGTTACATTTCGGTGTTGCTGGAGCAGGTCTCAAATATGTATACAGCCTATATTTTAAGAGCACCGGATTCCAAGGGTATCAAAATGAAAGACATGGGTATCTTTGTGGGGCAGTTGTTATTAAAAAGTTTTGATCGGGCTGAGAGCATTTATGTGGCCATGAAATGTCGTGGATATGATGGTAATTATCTTTATGCTAAACCAAGCCCGATTCATAAGGGTGATTGGTTGTATCTGGTTTTTGTAGCTGGTGTTTTGTGTTTGATGCGATTTTTTGATCTGAGCCTGTTTATCGGCAGTTTTTTATAATGAGGAGTTCTTAATGCTAGAAATAAAAAAGTTGAATTATGCCTATCCCGACGGCCATCAGGCTATTCGAGATGTAAATCTAAAAATCGAAGAGGGTGAGAGCATTGCCTTGGTAGGAGCAAACGGGGCGGGAAAATCCAGTTTGTTCAAGCTAATTATCGGTATTTCTGAGATCAAAGAAGGAGCGATTATAGTTGATGATTTGCCAGTGGAGAAAAAAACGCTGAAAGATATTCGCCGGAAAGTCGGGATGGTTTTTCAGAATCCGGATGATCAGTTGTTTATGACAAAGGTTTATGATGACATTGCCTTTGGTCCGCGAAATGAATTGCTCGATGAACATGTGGTAGAAGAGCGGGTGGTCAACGTTTTGGAACAGTTGGTGATTATTCATCTGCGGGATCGGATGCCTCATCGTTTATCCGGTGGTGAAAAGCGGGTCATTGCCATTGCTTCGGTGTTAGCCATGAATCCCCGGGTTATTTTGTTTGATGAGCCGACCTCATTTCTTGATCCCCAGGCCAGACGAAATGTAATTAATACCCTCGACACCCTGAAAATGACCAAAGTTATTGCCACCCATGATTTGGATATGGCCCTTGATATTTGTGACCGGGTGATTATTTTACATCATGGCAGCGTGTTTGCAGATGGCACAGTTCGAGATATCCTATTTGACGAAAACCTCTTATCTCAATGTCATTTGGAGCTGCCCCTGTGCATGCAAAAACCGCGGGTACGATAGAGTTCGCCAAAACTTTCATACTGACTACTGGTTTAATATCAGTTTGGTTATCTTTTGACCGCTTAAAGCTTGATGTGTTCAAGCTTTTTTAGATTTAAGGCGCCTGTGTTGAAAAATCAAAAAAAATTTTGAATTTACTTAAAGAATAGCGCCAGGAAATGGTTTCCTAATTGAAATTTTAAATTTTATAAGATATAATTAATTCAATGTTTGGGAGGTCAAACGATGACAAAAAAAGATTATTCGAATATCGGTAATGATATCAAGGATATTGTTCAGGATGCCTTGAATTCGGAGGAGTTTAAAGAACTGAACAAGAACATTTCGGCGACTGTCGCTCGAGCCATGGATGAAGTTAAGCGAAGTGGTCAGTATTGGCAGGAGCAGCAGCGACAGCAGCGGGAAAACAACCAGGAAACCAGAAAGCAGGCGGCCAATGCCAGAAGAGCCCAGGAAAAAATGAACAAACCTCAGGCAAAGGAAATGCTTGCCAAAAACAATTATCAAAATGCCTATAGTCCCGTCAAAAGACGGCCCAATAACCTGATTTCAAAATCGCCTCATGGTCGAATTTCCGGCATGTTATTGATGATATTTGGAAATATTGGCATTGGTGTTTCACTACTTCTACTGCTTATTTTTTCATCGGTATTTGGTTTTGCGTTTACCAGTATGCCACTGATGGGGATCGGGGTTGGAATCCTGTTGCCGATTTTTACGATTAGTGCGCTGATGGCGGCAAAGGGGTCAAACCTGCGGGGACGAGTAAAACGGTTTCGTCAGTATGCCAGTCGCCTGAAAGGACGGCAATTTTGTAGAATATCCGAACTGTCTGAGCCCATTGGGCGCAGCAAGAAATATGTGCTAAAAGATCTGCGTAAGATGATCAGCCTGGGGATGTTCCCGGAGGGGCGGTTTGATGAACAGGAAGAATATTTACTGCTTAGTAATGAAGCTTATGAGAATCATTTAAAACTTAAGGCAGGAAAGAAACTTGAGGAACAAAGAGCTCGCCGTGAACAGGAAGCGTTGGAACAGAAAAAGAAACTGGAATCAGAAAATCCGGAAATGAAGGCGGTTCATGAGGTGATTGCCGAAGGTCAGGATATCATCAGAAAAATTAACGAAGCTAATCTGGCGATTGCAGGGGAAGTAATCTCCCATAAACTGGATCGACTGGAAATAGTGATCACCAAAATCTTCGAATTTATTGAGGAAAATCCGGATGGATTGCCGGAAATTCGGAAGTTTATGGGCTATTATCTGCCGACCACCTTAAAGCTAGTTTCGGTCTATCGGGATTTAGATGCAGAACCTATTCAGGGCACCAATATTTTAGCGACTAAAAAAGAGATTGAAGATACCCTGGACACCATCAGCCACGCCTTTGAAAATTTGTTGGATAGTTTTTATGAAGACACGGCAATGGATGTTTCAACGGATATTTCGGTGCTTAATACGATGCTGGCCCAGGAAGGTCTAACCAAAAGAGATTTTAAAAAACAAGAGACGAAGTAATAAGATCCGAATTCAGAAAAGCCCACCATGATATTTTAAATTGATGAAAGCTTTGAAAGGATCAACTTAATTAAGACGAGGAGAATAGCGATGGAAGACAATATGAATGATTATTCCCAGGCAACCCCTACTTTAACCTTCGACCCGTTCGAAGAAGAAAAGGTGATGACGGCCAATGTGCATCAGGAGCTTAAGGGTGAACGGGAAGTTTTTGACGAAAGTCGACTGACGGTGGAAGAACGAAAAATGGTGGATGATTTTGCCAGCAAAATTGATCTTACTAATTCCAGCCTGGTGATGCAGTTTGGGGTTGGAGCCCAGAAGAAAATTGCCGATTTCTCAGAAACGGCCCTGAACAATGTCCGCACTAAAGACATGGGCGAGGTCGGCAAAATGCTGGGTGATATGGTGATGGAACTACGAAACTTTGACATTGAGGAAGAAGAGAAAGGTTTTTTGGGCTTTTTCAAAAAAACCAGCAATAAGCTCAGCTCCATGCAGACGCGTTATGCGACTGCCGAAACCAATGTCAACCGGATTACCGAAGCCCTGGAAAAACATCAGATGCAGCTTTTAAAAGATGTGGCCATGCTAGATAAACTTTATGACGTCAACAAAACTTACTTTAAAGAATTGTCAATGTATATCATGGCTGGCAAAAAGAAGCTCAAGGAAGTCGAAAATAAAGATTTGCCGGAATTGATCAAACGCTCACAGCTCAGCGGATTACCGGAGGATGCTCAGGCGGTTAATGATTTGTCAGCCATGTGCAATCGCTTTGAGAAAAAAATTCATGATCTGGAACTGACCCGGATGATTTCGATTCAGATGGCGCCGCAAATCCGACTGGTTCAACATAATGATACCTTGATGGCTGAAAAAATCCAGTCTTCGATTGTCAACACCATTCCCTTATGGAAAAGTCAAATGGTTTTGGCCCTGGGAGTCGTTCATTCGGGACAGGCCGCCAAGGCTCAGCGCGAAGTCACCAATATGACTAACGAATTATTGCGAAAAAATGCCGAAACCCTGAAGATGGAATCCATTGCTACCGCCAAAGAATCGGAACGGGGCATTGTCGATATTGAAACGCTGCGGATTTCCAATGAGTCTCTGATTAGTACCTTTGATGAGGTGTTGCGAATCCAGACCGAAGGCCGTCAGAAACGAAAAGAAGTGGAAGTTGAGCTTGAAAAACTGGAGAATGATTTAAAAGTCAAGATGCTTGAAATCAGGCGATAATAATAAAAAAACAATCAGTAGTAAATATTGGTTGTTTTTTTATTAGGTTTTTTTAAATATATGGTGCTCTTGATATAGTCAAACTTTCCAGAACAAGGAATTTGTTTAATCCTCGTTTTTAAAAAAACAGTAGCAAATTTAAACAATAATTTTAAAAGTTCGAAGACAGAAGGTGCTTATTGTATAATTGTCTAATGAATATGAAATTAATTGGCTAAAATGCCATTGAAAACTATTGCAGATTGGGTATAATAATAATCAATAGTATTTTGTATAAAGCTTGAAAACAGAAACATCGTACTTTGGTATCGAATGAGGCTGATCGTTTCTGAGTGATCGGAAAAAGAGTAGCGGTTTGATTAGATGGCGAAGCGGGAAGCAGGCAAGGTATTAATTAATAATAGGGGGAAAGCTATGGCAACTTTTTTTACCAATGATCATGTTGAATTATATTATGAGGTAAAGGGCAAAGGAAAACCTTTGCTAATGATTCCCGGATGGACTTGTACAACCCAGTTTTTCAAAAAAAACAGCGATGTACTGGCTGAAAATTTTCAGGTAATAGTAATGGATTTTCGTGGGCATGGTGAATCTGAAAAGGTCTTACACAGTCACCGGATTTCTCGTTATGCGATGGATGTGAAAGAACTTTTGGATCAACTGGATGTTGAAGATGTCACCGTACTGGGATGGTCCATGGGGGTTGCCGTACTGTGGAGTTATCTGGAATTATTTGGCAATCATCGGGTTGGCAAACTGGTTTGTGTTGATCAGGCACCGCTCCAATACACTGGCCCAGATTGGGTATGGGGACAAAATGGCTGTTATGATGTGGAAATGTTCATCAGAACCTGTTGTGCCATTGAGTATGCTCCGCGAGAAAGTGCAGAAGGCTTGGCCTTTGGCTGTCTGTATCATGAACCGACATCAGAAGAAGTAAAATTTATCGCCGATGAGATATCAAAGTGTCCGCCGAAAGTGCGTATTGAAATCATGCGGGATCACACTAATCTGGACTGGCGAGATTTGTTGCCATTGATTAATCTTCCGACCCTGGTCTGCGTGGCCCGACACAGTGCTGTCTTTGATTGGCAGGGCAGCGCCTATGTTGCTGAGCAGATTCCAGAAGCAAAACTGGAGTTTTTTGAGAATTCCGGTCATATGCTATTCTGGGAAGAAGCTGATAAATTTAATCAAGTCGTTGCTGACTTTATCAAATCCTGAAATGATTAACTGCAATAGCATGGGTTTTCCTGTTTACCCATGCTATTGTTTTTGAGACATAAAAAATATAATTTAGAGGAGAGCACAAAATGAAAATAGTGATTGCTCCGGACTCTTTTAAAGGATCCATGTCAGCTACTGAGGTTTGTGATATCGTTGAAGGTTCAATTCTTAAAATTATGCCGACAGCTAAGATCGTAAAAATTCCCATTTCGGATGGAGGAGAAGGTCTGGTAGAGGCACTGGTCAGGCATCAATCTGGTGAGATCATAAAAATCAAAACGAAAGACCCTTTATTCAGAGAAATAACCGCAATCTACGGCATTTTAAACGGTGAAGTAGCGGTTATTGAAATGTCGGCTGCTTCCGGCTTGCCGCTTTTAGCAGATGATGAACGCAATCCGTTAAAAACGAGTACCTATGGTACCGGGGAAATGATTGCGGATGCAATCAGGCGGGGTTGCCACAAAATTATCCTTGGTTTAGGGGGCAGCGCGACTAATGATGGCGGTCTGGGAGTTGCCAATGCTTTGGGGGTCCGATTTTATGATCAAAATATGGAATTGTTGGCCCCTGTCGGCGAAAATTTAAGCCGGGTGAGGACAATTGATACCAGCCAGGTTAAGCCCGCATTGCAAGAGGTGGAAATAGTCATTGCTTGTGATGTTGATAATGTTCTTTGTGGCGTTCAAGGGGCGGCGGCAATCTATGGTCCTCAAAAAGGTGCCAACAGCGAGATGGTGATATTTCTGGATCAGGGACTCAGTATGTTTGGACAACTTCTTGAGAAAAAAACAGCCAGGAAATTGGTCAAGCTAAAAGGAATTGGCGCCGCCGGCGGTATGGCATTACCATTGGTGGCTTTATTTAAAAGCCAGTTGAAATCCGGATTGGATATTGTTCTGGATGAAATTGGTTTTGAAGCGGCAATTGACGGAGCCGATATGATCATTACCGGAGAAGGGAAAACCGATGCCCAAAGTGTGATGGGCAAGGTGATTTCCGGCGTTGGAAAACGGGGAAAAAATCTAAATATTCCGGTGGTAGTGATCTCAGGAGCGTTAGATGATGGTTATGAAGCGATTTACAATTGTGGGGTGGTGGCCGCCTTTGCCATCTTTAGTAACGACCGCGGGTTGGTCTGGCATATGCAAAATGCGCCCCAGTTATTGGCGAAAACGATCGATAACCTTTTTCGTTTTCTGGCAATTGTATGCATGCTTCCGCAAAATATGAGATAGAATAAAAGGAGTGGGGCGATGCTGGATAAGAAAATTGCCCAAAAAATTGCCGATGAAGTTATGAACACCCTTGGTTATAACATCAATGTTATGAATAAAAATGCAATTATAATTGGGAGTGGTTCGCCGGACAGACTTGGAAGCTTCCATGAAACAGCCATGTTTGCCATTCAAAACGGGATTACCTGTGAGGTGACTGATACACAATCAATAGAACTTCGGGGTGTGAAGCCGGGGATTAATTTGCCTATTGTGGATAAAGGTGGAGAAGTCATTGGCGTCGTTGGAATAACTGGAGACCCGGATGAGGTCCGAAACATTGGGAAACTGGTGAAGATGACCGCAGAATTGATCATTGAACAGCAAGAAACGATGAACCGCTTCTATTCCCATCGCAACGATAAAGAAATCTTTTTAAACACTTTGATCAGTGATCAGCAAAGCATCAGTGAAGAAGAAATTGCGGATTGGGGCGAGCGCATCGGCTATAGTATGGAAAGTTGTCGAGTGGCGGTAATTTTAAGTTTTGGGATTGATCATAAAACGTCTGAAAAAGGAAAGCTTGAAAAAATCCTCAACCAGATTAAGCTGTCAGACAGTCATTTAAAAGACGATATTTCGTCGGTGATGTCCGGCGGTTTTATTTTAGTTTTCAAAACGCTCAAGAGAACAGAACCCTGGGAGGTAGAAAAGACCATTAGTACCTATCTGGACGTTATGAAAAATGCTGCGGATGCTAAAAATATGCAATGTTTTGTGGGCGGTTATTATCTGGGCGTCAAGGGCTACGTGAAATCCTATGGTGAAGCCTATGGTATGTATCGCAGCGGCATTTATAAGAAAAATCAACCTGTGTATTTCTCTCATCACCATTATTTATGGCGTCTTTATAATCAACTGGACAAAGAAGCCTATACCCTGGTTATTGAACCCTATATTCAAAAAATTCAGAAATATTTCGGCAAAGGCACCGAAGAAGCGATGATTACGATGCGCAAAATATTTGATTATCATTTTCACTTTGAACAGGTGGCCGAAGATTTATTTGTCCACAAAAATACGGTTATTTTCAGAAAAAATAAAATGGAAGAATGCCTTGGTTTTTCCCTCAAGTGTAATGGTCACGACAATCTGCTGTTTATGATTATTCTCAACCATTACGAAAAATTAAAAAAGTTTAAAGATTCGCCAATTAGGTAAAATTTATCAGATATTATGGAATTGTAACTAAAAATATGATATCATAGTGACAAATAATATTTGAAAGAGGAATAGAATTGGACGACGTACCATTATCTGAGACAAAAATGACACAACTTATCAAATCGGAGAGCGTGACCACTGACGAATCTGTTTACTGGGAGGAATCTTAGTCAATGGACAGTAGTGTTATAGGTTTTATTGCAGTTCTAGTGGTGATGCTGCTGATGTCAGCATATTTTTCGGCGACGGAAACGGCTTTTACCTCCATTAATCGTATTCGCATAAAAAATTTGGCCAAAGACGGAAACAAAAGAGCGGCTCAGGTTTTGGCACTTTCTGATCGATTTGACGTTTTATTATCGACAATTCTGATCGGGAATAATATTGTCAACATTGCTTCAGCATCAATTGCTACGGTGGTTTTTGTTCGCTATTTCGGCAATGCCGGAGTGACCATTTCAACGGCGGTGATGACCGTACTGGTACTTATTTTTGGTGAAATTTCACCTAAAAGTCTGGCTAAAGATTCACCTGAAAGTTTTGCCATGTTTGCGGCTCCTTTTATTCGGTTTCTGATGTTTATATTAACACCAGTGAACTTTTTATTTATGTTATGGAAAAAAATGCTTGATAAATTGTTTAAGGTTAATGATGAACGCAGCATGACCGAAGAAGAACTGCTGACCATTGTGGAAGAAGCAGAAAATGATGGTGGCATCGATCTTCAGGATGGAGAATTGATTCGCAGTGCGATCGAGTTCAATGACCTGGATGTGGATGATATCCTGACCCATCGGGTGGATGTGGTCGCTATTGATGTGGATAATCCCAAGGAGGATATTACCAAGTTGTTTTTTGAAACTGGTTTTTCCCGGCTGCCAGTTTATCAGGGGACCATTGATCAGATTATCGGTTTTATCAGTTATAAGGATTTTACCCATTATGTGGCCAATGGCAACAGCAGTCTGGAAGAAATCATCAGCCCGGTGGTCTTTATCACTCCAAATATGAAAATTTCCAAGTTGCTAACGCTGCTCCAGCAGAAAAAATGCCATATTGCTGTCGTTTCCGACGAATATGGCGGAACCGCTGGTATTGTCACCCTTGAAGATGTCATTGAAGAACTGGTTGGTGAAATCTGGGACGAACATGATGAGGTCATCGATGAATTTGTAAAAATATCCAAAGACGAATATCGGATTTTAGGAAAAGCAAATCTGGGAAAAATGTTTGATCTTTTTGATATGGATGATGATTTTGACGTGATCACGGTAGGTGGTTGGATTGTTGAATTTCTGGATCGCGTTCCCAATGTGGGTGAATCCTTTGAGTTTGAAAATCTGACCTTCACCATTACCAAGTCGGACGAACGTCACGTGATTGAGATAAATGTTGTTAGAAATGAAATAATTGAGTCTGAATAAAATCAGATAAAAAAATGCCTAAAGGGATTTCCCTTTAGGCGTTTTTTATGCCATAATTCCATCAACGGTATGATTAAAGGTATCCACAAAACTGTTTCGTTGATCAATAGTGATTTCTCTGTTTTTTAGTAAGTAAAGATAATCTTCAAAGGATTGAATCAGCAGCTGATTGATCAGACGATATTTTTCCAGAATTACCGGATCTTTCTTAAAGCTCAGTTCCCAGGTATCTTTCATATAGGAAAAAATATGATTAGTCATGTCTCTCATCATCCCGGCTAACATCGCCACCCTTGGGTTAAGATAATCAGTATCTGCCTCATAGGTGGAGTGAGGGGAAATATTTAGCCGCCCCTGATCCTGGAGGGCTTTGTAGGAGGAGCTACCCTTAAGAATAATCATATGATGATAGAGTACATTAACGCTGATTTCCAGCTTATCCAGTAGAGCGTTTCGTTTTAAAAAATCGTAGTTGACTTTCAGATCTTCCAGGGTCGAGTCCGGTTCAAACATAATAAAACCGACGCTGGGTTCGATGCCGTATTTCCGGAGGATTTCCAGAGCCTGTTCATTATCAGCCACGGTGGTCAGCTTATTAAGCCGTTTCAGCGCTTCATCAAGGCCGCTTTCCAGACCGATTAAAATGTGTTTAAGACCGGCGTCAGTCAGGGCTTTGATGGTTTCTTCTTCGATATCGTTGGCCCGCGCTTCAATGCCAAAGTGGATGTGGCGTTCTTTTAAAAGATGGGCCAGTTTTAGGACCCGCTCTTTTCCAGCGCGACCGGGACCGTAGAAGTTGGGGTCCATAAAATAAAAGTAGCGGATATCGGTTTGCTTCATTATTGTATCGATTTCGGTGATAATGTTCTCCGGACTTCGGCCCCGCCATTTCCGTTTTGTATCGCCGTAGTAGGGGTTGATATAACAAAAAGTACAGCCACCGTAACAGCCCCGGCTACCGGAAATATTGACCTCGCCAAAAGAATAGGAGCTGGTGCTGCGCAGAGGAAAGGGCAATGAATCCACATCCGTAACAACCTCGCCTCGGGTCGCGACAATGCCATTAGTGGTGCGTGTGGCGATTCCCGACTGGGGAACGGTGGGGAAATTTTCGGCCAGCGTCAAGAAAGTCAGTTCAGCTTCGCCTAACAGGGCTGAGTCAATGGCCGGACAGCGGTTAAGAATTTCTTCATAGGCAAAGGTGGGGTAAAAACCATAAACGCAGACATAAGCAATGCCATAGGTTTGTTTGATGTGCTTAATAAACTGATAAAGGGTTTTGTTGTCCTCCCAGTGATAAACCAGGTGAATCCCTAAAATCGTGGGCGTTAGCGTTGCTATTTGCTCTTCAATGGCCGGATAATCCAGCTGTTCCAGATAGCCGTCCACAATTGTCACATCAATGTTGTTGGCGGCCAGCATGCCGCCAATATAGCCGGTGTTCAAGCAGGCTGAAAGGGGGGCGTTGGCAATATCGTTACAGCGGTCGTCGCCGTAGGAGCGGGGATGTTCTAAAAGAATGACATTCATGAGGTGACCTCCTGCCACATAAAGATATTTTTTTTGGTATGATAGATTTCCAGATCATAGCGGACCCGGTCAAAGGGCGCCGGGTTATAGTAGGTGGGGTAGAGCAGATCGGTTTCCGGGGTGATCACCCCGTTTGCCAGAGCCTGTTGTTCTACCTTGGTGCCCGGTAAAATACGGATATTATTGAGTACAATGGTACCCAGGGTTTTGGAAGCGTGATGGATCTCGTAAATCGCATCGATGAGGTCCCTGGCTTGCTGCTGGGTTGCGGCGGTATCCCCGGGGGTATTGACGAGGAAGTGATAAACTGTGACCACACCGCTGCCTGCCAACACCTGAGCAGTGTCGAGGATATCCTGGACACGCATATGCTTATCCATGGCATCCAGGGCCGTTTGGCTCAGGCCGTCGGGGGACAGGGAAAAGCATTCGCAGCCGGATTGGGTATAGAGGGCGACGTTTTCCTCGGTTAACAGGTTTTCGCGAAAAAAACCGCTCCAGTTAATTTTTAAACCTCGCCGGATGATTTCAGCGCAGATTGTATCGAGGTGATCCACCGGAATATTGACCACCGAATCGGTGAAGTGGATCCGGGTGACACCGTATGTTTCGTAGAGAAACTGGATTTCATCGACCACCGCTTCAGGGGTGCGGCAACGCATTTTAGAGCCCTGCAGGAGCGGATAGGAACAGTAGCCGCAGCTAAAACAGCAGCCCCGTTTGGTTTCCACGCCGATACTTTCCACATATTTATTAACGGTGAGGTAGGGGCGGGGATCAAGCAGATCGCGGTTGGGCATCACGTAATCCAGCATATCATAATCACCCACCGGTGGGACGATCAAGACCGCTTTGTTTTCGCGGTAGCAGAGCCCTGGGAGGTGGGGCGGGTTATTGAGATTTTCCAGTAGTGGCACAATGATTTTTTCGGCCTCGCCGGTCACGCCGAAGTCAATTTCCGGATATTCGCGCATCAGCCGTTCCGGGAATAGCGAAAAACCGGTTCCACCGACTAAGATTTTGGTATCAGCCGCGTAGCGTTTAATAAAAGCCAGGGTAACGGCAAAGCCGGGAATCAACGACGAGGTTTTATTACCCAAAGGATCAATATTTCGTAGCGACAGACAGACCACGTCCGGCTGATAGGTATCCAGTTGTAAGCGTAAATCGCCATAGGGATCGATGGCCATATTCATGTCAAAAAGCTGCAGATCATGATTGGTTTGCCGCTCGACCTGAGATGCCAGCACGACGATCCCAATGGGATAAACCCGCTCGATGTCGATACCCTCCATTGAGAGGGCTTGGATGAAAAGTATTTTCATGGTTTCTCCTTGATTTGGTTAACGATAATAATTATTTAAAATAAATGGTATCCAGTGCCATCTGGCTTCGGGCAGCAAAGATCAGGGCGGTGTCGGTGGCCAGAGGAATCAGCGATGAGGTGAGTAGATCATTTTTTTTAAGCTCGGCAATTACCCAGGCTCCGGAAAAAACTTTGCCATTGTAGGTGTTTAAAAACATATTGATATCGGTCAGGTGAGCCTTGACCGGATCATGCTCATTAAAAAAATCATGGATCAGGATGATGCCATCATCACTCAAATGGCTGGCTGCGGTTTTTAAAACCTGTTCGTTTTCCGACTCGGCGTAGGCGTGAATAATATTAGAAAGAATGATCAACCGATATTTTTTGGCAAGACCCCATTGTGGTTCCAGAATATTAGCGGGGTGGTAGTTAACCCGATCTGCGTAGGCGGTGGCATCGACAAGTTTTTGAGTTTGAGGAAGCATCTGCACAATGTCGAGCAGGGTGGCACGAGTGCCCGGAAAGGCTTCTAAAAAGGCCAGTGCCATAGCTCCGGAGCCGGTTCCCACATCCAGAATATCACCGCTGAGTTCGGTAAAAAAGGTGGTGCAGTCGCGGGCTTTTAACTTGGCCACGTTGTCCATGGCTTTGATGTATTTAGCCCGGCGCAGGTTAAGTTCTTCTTCGCTGATATCCGCCGGCAGAAAGTTGACCCGACCACCAGCAGTCAGCGAAGCTTTAAGCGTATTCCAGTCATCAGTAAGATTTTTACGCCACAGCAGCGAGTCGCCCTGATAAAGCGGACTCGCTATTAGTAAATATTCTTTGGTAATCAATTGGTTATAATAAACATTTTGGTAGCATCCTACTAGACCAAGACTGTTTAGAAGTGCCAGGTAACGTTCCAGGGCGCTTTCGTTGGCCCCCAGTTTTGGGGCGAGTTCTAAGAGACTGGCGCCGCGGATCCCGAAATCATCGATGGTTTGAAAAAGATCCATTTCCAAAGCAGTGAACAGCGCATCGGAAACCCAGTAAGCGGTGGCCAGGTCTTCTAAATACTGGCCGCCGTTGGTTTGGGGATCATACCCCTTCATGACCATTGGTTACTCCTGCGTCAGTAAAGGTTAAGACGTCGCAGATGACCCGGGCCGAGGATTCCACCAGGTGCATCGCCACCGCTGCCCCGGTGCCTTCTCCTAATCTGAAATTGAGGTTAAGCAGGGGGCGTAAGCCCAGGGCTTGCCACATTAGCTGATGCCCCGGTTCTTCACTCTGATGGGAGGGAATCATATAATCCAGCGATTGGGGACATAGGGCCTTGGCGATCAGCGCACCAGCGGTGGAAATAAAGCCGTCCACCAGAACCGGCACCTGATTAAAAGCAGCCCCCAGGATTACGCCGGCAATCCCGGCAATCTCGAAGCCCCCGACTTTGGAAAGGACATCAATGGGATCGGTTTTATCGGGTTGATGGCGATTGATCGATTCCCGGATCACTTTGATCTTGTTGAGCAAGGTGGCGTTATCAATGCCGGTGCCCCGGCCGGTTACTGATGAAACCGGATATTCGGCCATAACCGCTAAAATAGCGGCGCTGGGGGTCGTGTTGCCAATCCCCATATCGCCGGTAGCCAGCAGATTGATCCCCTGTTCTTTGATCACCTTGGAAGCCACATTGATCCCGGCTTCCAGCGCAGCAATGGCTTGTTCCCGGGTCATTGCCGGTTCCTGATAAAAGTTTTTGGTGCCATGGGCGATCTTGCAGTCAATGATGGCGCCTTGTGAAACCAGTTCGGGCATATCCACAGCGACGCCCATATCAACGACAATCACTTCGGCGCCAGCGGCTTTGGCTAAAATATTAATGCCCGCTCCGCCTTTGACAAAGTTTTCCACCATCTGTGGAGTCACCTCCTGAGGGAAGGCAGAAACCCCTTCGGCCACCACACCGTGATCTCCGGCCATGGTGATGACCATTTTTTTATCGACATTGGGTCGGATGGTGCGTTGAATCCCGGCCAACTGTTCAGCGACAACCAGCAGCTGACCGAGACTCCAGGGCGGAATCGCTAATTTTTCTATATGATCGCGGGCGGCCTGACGCCACTTGGGGTCAGCCGGTTCGGTATGGTCGATGACGTGTGTTAAGGTATATTTGGTTTCGATCATGGTAATTATCCTTTCTACTTAGTAATAAATGAAACGTACGATTGATTTTATCACTATATTGGTGAGGCTTGTAAGGGCTTGTATTACAAACCCTTACGGAATGATGGGTGACGCTTTTGGATAATAAACGCTTGTTTTTTCGTGGGGCGGGTAAGCTACCCGTCACAAAGGGTTTACTCGTTTAGGATATCCCAAAAAACTCCGCCGCGACATCCGCCGGACATTTACTGTCGGCACAGACAGCACAACCATGGGAAGGCTTTTGAGCCGCAAAGGCAGCGATCAGATTGGCTTGATTGATGGCGTTTTTGATCTGTTCTTCCTGATTGCGGGAAACCCGGGCCCGGGACATCGCCAGATCGCGGTTCCAGGCCGCGCCGCCGCGCTTTAAGACATTGGCCGCATTGGCGGCGATCCGGGTCGTTTCGACACCGATGCGGACATCTTCCTCATTGGGCAGACCCAGGTGTTCGGCTGGGGTCAGGTAACAAAGGAAATCAGCCCCGTGCATGCCGGCAAAGGCACCGCCGATCGAACCCGTAATATTGTCATATCCGGGAGCAATATCGGTGGCCAGGAAGCCTAAAATATAGTAGGGTACATCGTAACAGAGTCGTTTTTGCAGTAGCATCGCTGAGGGAATATGGTTTAGTGGCACATGGCCGGGACCTTCCACCATCACCTGAACCCCGGCCGCCAGGGCCCGTTTGGTCAGCTCACCAGCGACCATTAAGCCGCGCAGGTGGGCCTGATCCAGAGAATCAGCATTGGCACCGGGTCGAATGGCGTCGCCGATGCTAAGTACCGTATCGGTCGCTTTGAGAATCTCCAGCAGTCGGTCAAATTCGGCATAAAGAGGATTTTCTTTATCGTTATGGAACATCCAGCCAGTTAGCAAGGATCCACCACGGCTACAGATATCGGCAACGCGACCGGTTCTTTTTAATATTTTGAGAAGATCCATATTCAGGGCCGAGTGCACGGCCATAAAATCCATACCGGCCTGACATTGTTTTTCAACCACTTCAAACAGATCATCAGAGGTCATATTGACCATCAGGCCCCGTTTATCAGCCGCTTCTTTGGCAGCCTGATAAACGGGCACACAGCCAGCGGCAATGTTGGAATTATTTAGACTTAAGGTTCGCATGGTATCAATATCGGCACCCATACTTAAATCCATAAAACCGTGGGCACCGGCGGCTTCGATGATTTTTAGTTTTTTGACTTCCATGTCCATATCATCCCGATCACCAGAGGTGCCCATCAGACCGTTGACTTTGACGTCCAGACCACCACCGATGCCGCAGATTTTAGAACGATTGCGCAATTTATTTTTAGGAATGACAATCCGGCCGGCAGCTACTCCGGCTCTGATAAATTCAGGCGTGAAGCCTTCGCTGAGTGCCACCATTTCCATTTCTTCGGTAATTTTACCCTGTCGAGCTTTTAATATTTGGGTCATGATTAGTTCCTCGCTTCCTGGTTTTCGTCTCGTAAATACTTGCCGACAATTTTCATGGCACAGAAGTCGCCGCACATGCTGCATTCGGATTCGAAGTCGGTGCTGCGATCCTTCCAGACCTTCGTGGCGGTTTCAGTATCGATGGCCAGTTCCATCTGCCGGCCCCAATTAAGTTCCCGGCGGGCATGGGACATTTCCAGATCCCAGGCAATCGCTGCCGGATGGCCTTTGCCAACATCACCAGCATGGGCGGCGATGCGGCTGGCCATCACGCCCATATAGACATCATCGGCATTTGGCATGCCGATATGTTCGGCCGGGGTGACGTAACAGAGGAAGTCGGCACCGTAATAGGCGGCGATTGCGCCGCCGATGGCGCCAGTGACATGATCCATACCAGCCCCGGAATCGGTGGGCAGACAGCCGAAGACAAAGTAGGGAGCGCCGCCGCATAGTTGTTTTTGTAACTTTACAGTGGTCTGGATCTGATCCAGGGGCACATGGCCCGGTCCTTTGACCATCACTTGAACCCCGGCCGCCCGGGCCTTTTTAACCAGACCGCCGAGGATCACCAATTCATGAACCTGGGCGCCGTCCAGGGAATCGGCAATACAGCCGGGGCGCATGCCGTCGGCAAAGCTCAGCACGACATCATACTTTTTACAGATTTCCAGGACCCGGTCATATTGGGTAAAAAAGGGATTTTCACAGTGGTTGTGAACCATCCAGCCAATCAGATGGGAACCCCCATAACTAACCAGTGGATCAATCCGGCCTTCTTCTTTGGCGCGGTTGATCACGTCCATGGTGGTGCCGCAGTGCAGGGCTAAAAAGCTGACGCCTTCGGAGGCATGCTTTTCCATCATCGCGAACATGTCATCCGCGGTCATATCTAAAGCACTGCCATATTTTTCCTGAGCCATAGCCAGGGTCTGATAAAGGGGTAGGGTACCGACCGGCCGGTCCACCGTGGATAAGACTTTTTCACGCATTTCATCAATCGGACCCCGAACACTTAAATCCATCAGCGTATCCGCTTCGGCTTTTACGGCCTGTTTGATTTTAGCCATTTCACCATCGATGGTGTCATCTATTTCATACATCCCAACGCTGGCGGAAACCTTGGTAAACAGACCCTTGCCCACCGCCACCGGGTTGATATTTGGCCGGGAACTCTTTAGAATGACGATTTCACCGACGGCTACCCCCTGGCGAATGTTTTCGGGATCGAGCCCTTCTTTTTGCGCCACATAAATCATTTCTGCGGTGATCTCACCGGCTTGTGCTTTTTTAAGAATTGTCATCGTTTCCTCCTGAATGATTCTCAACAAATTTTGGCAAATAAAAAAGTCCACAGCTGTTATTTATTCTAAATAACAGCCATGAACTTTACCTTCGTTCATTCAGGATCGATTCATAGGCAGGTCTCCTGACTTGGGGTTTTAACGCTTTGCCACACCTTCCCATTAAAAAAACAGTGGTTTTTGTGGTTTGCTCCGCCCTTACAGTGATGGGTTCGTTCAGGACTCTCACCTGATTCCCTATTCTCCTTAATGTTTAAGGCACCATATGTTCGCTTTTCTATTTACTTGCTTTTGATTATACACACTAAAAAATGAAAGTGCAAGAAAAAAATAAAAAAAATCGATTGTGTAACTCATGAGAAAAAAAACAACAAACTATGTTATAATAAAATTAAGTGAATGAGGGAGGTGAGCAGATGAATATCATTCTTGTCTGGTTGGTTTTATTTGTCGTTTTTCTGGTGGTTGAATTGGTTACTGCTGGCGCACTGGTTTCCATCTGGTTTTGTGTTGGTTCTCTGGTGGCAATGGCCGTCGCTTATTTAGGCGCACCATTTTGGGTACAGATGACGCTGTTCTTTCTGGTTTCTGTTGGATTATTATTGGGAACAAAACCTTTTTTGAAAAAACACATGGATCCCAAAACGATAACAACCAATGCTGATCGCATTCTCAAAGAACAGGGGATTGTTGAGGAAGAAATCAATAATCTTAAGGGACAGGGCGCCATCAAGGTTGATGGTAAGTCTTGGACTGCCAGAAATGTCGACGACGATACAGTCATTCCTGTTGGTGCAAAAGTGACTGTGGTAGGAATCGAAGGGGTTAAAGCCATGGTTAAATTGGTAGAAGAAGAAATAAAATAAAAGGAGGTAAGAAGATGATTGGATTAATTATTTTAGGCGTTTTATTTATCATTTTTGTTGTTGTAATTATTGTGAATGCGAAGATCGTTCCCCAGGCTAATGCCTATGTGGTGGAACGATTGGGCGCTTATCATGCCACCTGGGAGACCGGTTTTCATATCGCAATTCCGATTTTTGACCGGATTTCAAAAAGAATCAGTTTAAAAGAACGGGTCGCGGATTTCCCGCCCCAACCGGTTATTACCAAGGATAATGTTACGATGCAGATTGACACGGTAATTTATTTACAGGTTACCGATCCTAAATTCTATATGTATGGGGTGGACAATCCCATGAAAGCCATTGAAAATCTAACCGCCACCACTTTGCGTAACATCATTGGTGATATGGAGCTCGATGCAACACTGACATCCCGGGACGTGATTAATACCAAAATGCGGGTAATTCTCGATGAAGCCACCGATCCCTGGGGGATTAAAATCAACCGGGTAGAACTTAAAAACATCATGCCACCAGAAGCGATCCAGAATGCGATGGAACGGCAGATGAAGGCAGAGCGGGAACGTCGGGAAAAAATCCTCCAGGCAGAAGGCGAAAAAGCCAGTGCCATTCTGGTCGCTGAAGGCGAAAAATCAGCGGCAATTTTACAAGCGGAAGGCTTAAAAGCGGCTGCTATTCTTAGTGCCGAAGCGGATCGGGAAGCTCAGATCAGACGGGCAGAAGGTGAAGCAGAAGCCATTGTCAAGGTTCAGGAAGCGGTTGCCAATGGGGTCAAGATGTTAAATGATGCCAATCCGATTCAGTCAGTTATTGCCCTTAAGAGTTTATCTACCTTTGAAAAGGTAGCTGATGGCAAAGCCACTAAGATTATTATTCCCTCTGAAATTCAGGGCTTGGCGGGTCTGGCAACATCCCTTAGTGAAATCATGACAGATCAGAGCAAGGTCAGTCAGTAAGATCAGTTAATAAAAGAAATTTCAGTAAAAGACCATGAATGGGCAATTGGGAAACGTGAATCGTTTTTCAATTGCCCAAAGTTTTTAAGTGTAGCAATTAAGAAAGAAGGAATATTTTGCGAATCAGTAACACACAACTTATCAAACGTTTCATACCTTATTATCAAAAATACAAATGGATTCTGTTGTTGGATCTGTTTTGCGCTACCTTGACAACGGTATGCGATCTGGTTTTGCCCCTGATCGTACGGTTTATCACCAATACCGCCATCAATGATCTGGCCAGTCTGACGGTGGAAACAATCTTAAAACTGGGGCTGGTATATTTGGTACTGCGGCTTATCGATGGAGTGGCTAACTACTTTATGGCCGATGTGGGCCATGTCATGGGCGCCCGAATCGAAACGGATATGCGCCGGGATCTCTTTTCACATCTCCAGAAGTTGTCGTTTTCTTTTTATAGCGACACCAAAATCGGTCAGTTGATGTCGCGGATCACCACTGATCTTTTTGATGTGACGGAATTTGCCCATCATTGTCCCGAGGAGTTTTTTATTGCCGGTTTAAAAATTGGCGTTTCATTTGCCATTCTTGGCTCAGTTAATATCTGGTTGACAGTGATTATTTTTGCCGCCCTGCCGATCATGCTTTTAACGACCACCTATTTCAGGAATCGGATGCGGATTGCCTTTAAACGGTCGCGGGTTCAAACGGGTGAAATAAACGCTCAGGTGGAAGATAATCTTTTGGGAATCCGAGTTGTGAAATCTTTTGCCAACGAAAATATTGAAGAGATTAAGTTTGAGACAGGAAATAGTAAATTTCTTGAAATAAAAAAACAAACCTACCGTTATATGGCCGGTTTTCAGACCACCACCCGGCTCTTTGACGGACTGATGTATTTATTGGTGGTGGTTTTCGGAGGAATCTTTATGATCAATGGTGCCATTAATCCCGGCGATTATGTCGCCTATCTGATGTATGTCACCACCTTACTAACCTCCATCCGCCGGATTGTTGAATTCGCAGAACAGTTTCAGCGGGGAATGACCGGGTTTGAGCGGTTTATCGAAATTCTGGACGAACCTACCGAATATGAAAATCAGTCCAATGAAGTGGAACTGAAAAATGTTGTGGGCGATATTGTTTTTGAAGATGTGAGCTTTCAATACAACGATGGCGGCGATGCGGTACTTTCCCATATTGATGTAGCGGTTAAAGCTGGTGAAAACATTGCCATTGTGGGACCTTCGGGCAGTGGCAAAACGACCATGTGCCATCTGATTCCCCGATTTTATAATGTCAGCTCCGGCCGAATTCTGATCGACGGTCAGGATATTCAAAGCCTGACCCTGCATTCCTTACGCACCCAGGTGGGGGTTGTCCAGCAGGATGTTTATCTTTTTTCGGGAACCGTTTATGAAAATATCAGTTATGGTCGCTCGGATGCCACCCGGGAAAGCGTGATTCAGGCGGCTAAACATGCCGGCGCCGATGCGTTTATAAAAAAGCTCCCCAAGGGTTATGATACCAATATCGGGGAGCGGGGAATTAAGCTTTCCGGTGGCCAGAAACAGCGGCTCAGTATTGCCCGGGTATTTTTGAAAAACCCGCCGATTCTGATTTTGGATGAGGCCACCTCGGCGCTGGATAATGAAAGCGAACGGATTGTTCAGGAATCTTTAAAAGAGCTGACCCGGGGCCGAACCACCTTTACGATTGCCCATCGGCTGACCACCATTAAAAATGCGGATTCGATTTTAGTCCTCACCGAAGATGGGATTGTTGAAAAAGGTTCCCATGAGGAACTGCTCCAGGAAGAAGGTGTCTACTATGACCTCTACCAGATGTACCGGGAGCTGGATGAATTAAACGAAGAGTTTTAGCTGTTAGCCGGATTTGGTTGTTGGATAAAGGTGGCAACCAGTTACCGTACCGACCAATGACCTAGGGGTCAGATCCTTGTTAATCTGTTGTTCGCTGCGGGATCGAACAGGTTATCACCATGTTCGCCCCGATGCGTACAACATGATGTAACAATTGTCGGTACTACGGTTGTTTTAACCTGAAATTATTCAACCGTTCATATTACCGCAGTTGTAGCCGGCCAGATCCAGGGTGATGGTTTTGAGGCCCAGTTTTTTTAGGGTGTCGATTAGGGACAGACGGTTTTTGATGATGACAACAAAATCGTCGGGGTCACACTCAATTTTTGCTGTATCACCCAAAAGCCGCAGCCGATATTGGCTTAAACCGAGGGATTTGAGAAAATCTTCCCCAGCTTCAATGGCCGCAAGGGCTTCCGGTGTGATCGGTGTATTAGTGGGGATTCGGGTGGCCAGGCAAGCCATAGCCGGTTTGGTGGCGGTAGGGAGATTGTAGTAGGTTGACAGATCCCGGATATCCTGTTTGGTCAGGCCGGATTCTTTTAAAGGGCTAAAGACACCCAGTTCTCCCAGGGCTTTAATGCCCGGCCGGTAATCCTTCATATCGTCCCAATTAGAGCCGTCCAGGAGGACTTCAAAGCCTCTAGCCTGGGCGGCATCTTTGATTTGGGTAAAAATAAATTTCTTGCAATGGTAACAGCGGTCAGCCGGATTTTTGACAAAATTTTCCAGCGAAAAAACATCTGCTTCAATCACCAGTGGCACCGCTCCGATGGCCTTTGCCAAAGCCTGGGACTCGGTAAATTCGGAACTGGGTAGCATGGCACCATTGACTGTGATGGGTAAAACAGCGTTCCCCAGTACGTCAACCGCTACCTGTAGCAATAGCGTGCTGTCTACACCGCCAGAAAAGGCAATGCTGACCTTGGGGAAGCGGGAAAGATTTTCTTTCAGGGTCGCCAGTTTTTCAGCAAGAACTGGGGATAATGGTTTATTCATAACGCTCTCCTTATATGCAGACGATCAGCCGGTAAATGGACTGTAACTATATTATAACTCCTTAAGAGACTTTCCTGCCAGTGATTATTTTGTTATAATGCTTCTATTAAGAGTTAAGGAGGAAAATCAATGACCAAAAGAAAAGCACTCTCATTGGTAGTCGGAATCGGGGTGTTAATCATCATCATTTTGATCATTTATGGCGTCACCAATACATTAAATCATACCAAAAGAGCGGATCATCTGGTTAAAGGGGTGGATTTATCGGCCTATCAGGGGGAGATCGACTGGGAACTGCTGGCTGCTCAGAATATTGATTTTGCTTTTATCAAGGCGACTGAAGGGGATGATTTTGTCGATTCTAAGTTTAAGACGAATTGGGAAGAGAGTCAGAAAACCCAACTCAAGGTCGGGGCCTATCATTTCTTGAATTATGACACCACTGGCAAAGTTCAGGCCAGAAATTTTATTGAGAATGTACCGGCTTCAAATAAAAACCTGCCACCGGTGATCGATTTGGAGCTATATGGGATCTATGAAGATAATGCCTTGCCTAAAGAGCAGGTTAAAGTCATTCTCGATGAACTAATAAAAGAACTGGAAGATTATTACGAGGTTAAGCCGATTCTCTACACCACCCAGCGGATTTTTAAAATGTATATCGGGACCGACTATAAAGACTATCCGATCTGGATTGTCGATTTGGATAATAGCTGGCCGGAAACGCTGCCAAACGGCGAAGAATTTACCTTCTGGCAATATAGCCATCGGGGTATGATGGACGGTTACGACGGGGATGAAACCTTCATTGACATGAATTTATATAATGGTACCTACGCAGAATTTATTAAAGAATTCTTTTAACACCACAAAAAGCTGCCATTGCGGCAGCTTTTTGTGGTGTTTGATTATTTTTTACAGTGTGTAATAATTATAGACTTGCTTTCCATAAACCATGAAGGTTACAATATTCATAAGCCGCAACAACCTTATCCCCTGGGGTTAATGCAAATTCAGCTTTTGGAGTGCCTGTTTCGGCCAGACATTTTCGTTGGCGGCCTTCTTTTGTTTCAAGAAAGATCCAGGCAATATGGTGTTCGGGAGTCATTGGATGAGGAACGCTTCCGATATCGACAGTCACAGTATTACCGCTTACAGTAATGACTGGAACATGTTTTTCTTGGGCGGCATCCGTCGTATTAGCAACAACTTCAGTCATGGGATCGCCACAACAGATCATTTCTACACCTGATTCATGAATCATACTCACAAAATTACCACAATGTTTACAGACAAAAAATTTTGGTTCTTTACACATAATAGACCTCCTAAGTCAATTTTAATCTTCACTTGTTATATTCCCAATAAATAAGGAAATAAACAGATAAGATTAATTCTCGATTATATTATAGCACAGGAGTCGGAAATGTGAAGACCTTACTTGTTAAAATTTGGAAGGAGAGAAGCGTAGCTTCGAGAAAAAAATGGAAAAACAATGGCTTGTATGGGCAAGAGAATTGCAATCAATCTCTCAATCAGGATTGACCTACTGCAAAAATGATTATGATCTGGTTCGTTATCGTGAGATCGAAAAGCTGTCTCAAGAAATCATCGAAAAACACACCGAGGTTTCCCATGAGGTGATCAAAGATTACTACGTTCGCGAAGAAGGGTATCTGACCCCCAAAGTGGATGTCCGCGGTGGGGTTATCGTGGAAAATAAAATTTTGCTGGTCCGGGAGAAGGTTGATGGTCGCTGGTCCCTGCCGGGGGGCTGGGCCGATGTCAATCGGACACCTCAGGAAAATGTCATTAAAGAAGCCTTTGAAGAAGCTGGTGTGCTGGTTAAACCAACCCGACTGGTGGGTTTGCTGGATCGCAGTAAGTGGGTCCAGGACACCTGTCCCTATACCATTTATAAGATCCTGATGCTTTGTGAATTACTGGATGGTGATTTTAAATGCAATGCTGAAACAATCGAGAGTGGCTTCTTTGCCATGGACCAGTTGCCGCCGTTGTCCCTGGGTCGAACCACCGAAGCGCAGCTGGCTCTCTTTTTTAAAGCGCACCAAAACACGGAATACTATCCAGTATATGATTAGATGAATAAGAGTAGATAAACGAATAAAAACCACAAAAATCCGTTGATCAACGGGTTTTTGTGGTTTTTATTAGACAACAAAAGTGGTCGGTACGTTGGTACAGGTAATGGGTGTGATAATCATCTTGGCAACCCCATTTTGTCCCTGAGCTTGTAGAGTTTCTTCTTTCGATCGGTTGATCGGGAGAGCACCGGCGATCATTTTGCCCTCTTCTGAGGCCGGGAAAAAATTACCATTTTTGTTTAGAAAAGTCGCATAAACCCGGAATTGAGTCGCCCCGTCGGCGTCGACAAAGGTATAAAAACCATCTTGACCTTCCACCGGGGTATAAAAAGCAAAGGGCAGTTCTCCGTTATAAGCAGTGGTAATACCGTTGGCCTTATCCACGGTAGTCAGGTAAGAACTGCCGTCTTTTAAGGACAGATGAACGTTTTGTTCATCGACTTGATAATTGACCTGATAAAAACCTTCGCCCATCAGGTGAGACTCACCATCGGCAATGGATTCTTTTTTTCCATAAGCATAGTAAACCGGTTCCCCGGCGGTATTGGTAAAACCAAAAATACCAAACTGGACAGTGGTGGTGGCACCATTGGGATCATCAGGAATAGGATTGGTGATGCTTACGATCGAATCAAGGTTCAACCCATTGGGTATGGTTGCTTTTGTTGGAAGGGTCATTAAAGTAATGTAGGTAGTGCCCCCATCGTCTTTATCGCAACCGGCGAATAGTAAGACAATCAGGGACATAATTAGGATAATCAAGAATCTTTTTTTTGGCATGCCGTCGCTCCTATTTCAAAGTTAAGTATATTTTATAACACTTTTTAGTCAATAGCAACCACGCTTTGGTCACAATTATGTCCAAGAATCAAACTTTGCTTGTGATTAGGATGCTTTTCGTTTAAAATAATATCCATGACTACGGTTATTGATAAGCTTGTGTACTATCAATGACTTAAGGGTTAGACCCTTGTTAGTCGATTGAGGTCATCAGGAGTATCTTTTCTAGAATCAGGATTTGAGCCAGACATAAGAAATGAGGAAACTAAAAAATGGGTGTAGATAAAAAACCCCTAATCGGGATTTTACCGTTATATGACAGTAGTAAACAAAGTATTTGGATGTTCCCGGGATATACCGATGGCATTACTAAGGCCGGGGGAATTCCGGTGATCCTTTCAATTTTGAACAGTAACGAAGATATTGAAGCCATCGCCGACCGATTGGATGGGTTTGTCTTCAGTGGTGGGCAGGATGTGGACCCTCAGTATTACGGGGAACCCCTACTTAGATATAGCAATGAAATCTATCCTCCCCGAGATCAGTTGGAATTGCAGCTATTACGGGCGGTAATGGATCGGGACAAGCCAATCTTTGGGGTTTGCCGGGGACTCCAATTAATTAACGTTGCTTTGGGAGGAAGCCTCTATCAGGATATCGATGTGCAGGTGAAAAGGGAATTCCAAATTCAGCATTTTCAACAAAACAATTATGAACATCCCGTTCATAGTGTGAAACTGAAGAAAGAATCCCGACTATTTGAGATCTATGAGACTGAAACGATCCGGGTTAACAGCATGCATCATCAGGGGATTGCCAGGTTGGCTTTTGACCTCCAGGCGACCGCCATTAGTGAAGATGGTCTGGTCGAAGCGGTGGAGATCGGGGATCTCACCTTCGGCCTGGCAGTGCAATGGCATCCTGAATTTTTATGGCAGCAGGATGAAAAAACATTGAGCATGCTAAAAGCCTTTGTAGATGCCGCAAAGAATGAAATGAAAGAATAAAAAAACAATGATTGTTTGACTATTCTCAGGGTTCTGCTGTTGGCTTTTGAGAAGATCATCAATCATTGTTATTGAAATAGCGGTTGAACTTTATTTAGCCAGTCGCATCCCTTCCCCGGATAAGATGGCAGCGACGTCAGCATTAGTCAGATCGAGTTCAAACCATTGTTTATAGTAGTCTTTGACGGTATGGGTTAGATCCACATCGCTGAAAAGATCGGGATAAAAAGTTTTGGCGATAAACAAGGTAGCCATATGGGGTTCTATCGAACCGGGATGGCCCCAACGGGTGACGCCCACCGGTAGAGTGGTGACTCTTTGCTCGGCTACCGCTTTTAATCCGGACCATTTGGGATCGGTGAGCATGTAGTTGGTGGCATTGATGTCATTGGCAATGATAGCATCGGGATTCCAGCTGTAGATCTGCTCTAGGGTAGTCATGGTTTTTTCGGCATCGGTGATTAGGCTGCCGCCCTGGGTTGAGACATTGATGATACCAGCGGCATCGGTGATCTGGCTACAGAGATCACCGTCCAGATCAGTTCGGGCAGCCTCGTTAACAGCGTGGTAAACCCGGGGTCGAGTGGAATCCGGCAGACCGCTGACGCGCTGAGAAACCAGTGTCAGGGTTTGCTGGAGAGTGGCATTATAGCTGGCGGCCCGCTCGTCCTGATTAAAAACCTGACCGGTTACGGTAATCGCTTTTTGAAGGCCATCCAGACTGGCATAATCGATGACGACCCAGGGAATCCCGGCCTTGCTGAGTTTTTCGATTTCTCCGGCATTATCAGCAGTGCTTTGGCGCAGCAGCACCAGATCGGTGTTGGTAGCCAGCAATTCTTCTATATTGATGGCGCCGTCGTTAAAAGGTACCGACACCGAGACGATGTCGGGTCGTTTATAGGTCATCAGCACATCCCGCTTAATTCCATTGGGAATCCCGACAATCTTGTCTTCCTGACCGAGCATCGCCATGATATGGGCAGTGGAGGCATAAAGACAGGCTACCCGCTGGGGATCAGCCGGGATTACCACCTCCCGATTCAGACAATCCACAATCGTTTTTGTTGGAACTGCTGTGGTTGAATTAGGGGTCTGGCAGCCGGTCAGGAGGGTTATCAGCAGTCCGATCATCAGCAGATAACTGAGAAGGGAACTTGTTTTTTTGTGCATAAAGACATCCTTTCTTAAAGAATATTATAAGCCAGTCAGCGGATGTTTTTTAGTGGTACGATAAATTTCCGCTGAATTCCTTCTTCATTGGTAGTCCCGGTCGTGGAGATGATTTTAAAGACGTTTTTGAGGTTGTTTTTAGTAATCACCTCGGAAGGGCTACCGATGGCTTCGATTTTACCCAGATTCATCAGGGCTACCCGGGTGGGTACCCCGGCATTTTCAAGATAAAAGGCCTGGTTGAGAAAATGGGTCGCCATCACAATGGTTAGCCCCTTTTCTTTGACCAGCCAGGTGATAATTTCCATTACCACTAACTCATGGCGAAAATCCAGATGGGCGGTAGGTTCGTCTAGTACCATGATTCTGGCGTTCTGGGTCAAGGCCCGGGCAATTAGCACCAGTTGTAGTTCGCCGCCGCTGAGCTCGGTATAAAGACGTTCTTCAAAACCTTTTAAACCTACTTGCTCAAGGCTTTTCAGAGCCTGTTGTCGCTGGCTGGAGTCCGGCGAACCAAAGCCTTGAGTGGCATAGGTCCGGCCCATCACTACAATATCCAGTACGGTGTAGGGAAAGGTTTTGGTGTGACTTTGGGGAACATAGGCAATGTGCTGGGCAAATTCCCGGGGCTTTAGCTTTGCAAGATGGATGCCGCCGACTTCAATCGTTCCCTGTTGGGGTGGGTTGATACCCAGGATGCTGTCAATCAGGGTGGTTTTGCCGCAGCCGTTGGGGCCGATAATGCAAAAGACTTCACCAGGTTGGACGGCAAAACTGATGTTTTCAAAAATCAAACGGTGGGGATCGTAACCAAAACTTAGGTTATTTAAACGTAACAAAGTCATTACCAGCTCCTTCCTTTGGTTTTTTTAAGGAGATAAATAAAAAATGGACCGCCAATTAGGGCGGTTACAATCCCTAAGGGGATCTCACCACCCGTGATACTGCGGCAGAGGGTGTCGCAGAAAATAACAAAACAAGCCCCCAGGGACATACTGGCCGGAACTAGCCACTTGTTGTCATTGCCCACTAACATTCGGCCCACATGGGGGATGATTAGTCCGATCCAGCCGACGATTCCGCTGATACAGACGGCTCCGGCAGTGGCCAAGGTGGCCAAGCCGATGATGGTGGCCTTATTGGCCCTCACGTTGATCCCCAGGGTGCGGGCTTCCCGATCACCCATGGAGAGCACATTGAGACGGTAACGCATGGTTAGGATTCCAGCCATGCCCAGAACCATGGGGATTAGGGCCAGGAAGACATCAGCAGTTTTGGTTGATGCTAGACTGCCCATCAGCCAGAAGGTAATAGCCGGAAGTTGGGTGGCGGTATCAGCCAGGTATTTAAGTAATGAAATCAGGGCCGAAAAAATTGACTGGATAATGGTACCGCCCAACACCAGGGTGATGGTGGTGGAAGTGTTGTCGATTTTGCCGGCAAAATAACTGAGAATCACTGCTAGAATCCCGAAGATAAAGGCAAACAAAGGGGTCAGAAAAACGGTATTGAATAAAACAATGGCCAGGGCGGCCCCGAAGCCAGCTCCAGCGGAAACCCCCAGGATGCCACTGGAAACTAATGGGTTGCGGAAGAGACTCTGAAAAGCGGCACCGCTGGCGCCCAGAGCCGCACCTACCATGGCTCCCTGAAAAGCTCGGGGGAAACGGATCTGCAGGATCACCGTGGTGGTTTCGGTACTTATCCCGCTGCTGTTGCCGGTGAGCCCCTGCCACAGAGTCAGAAAGATATCCGTTAAAGAAACGTAATAGCGTCCAATACAGATGGTTCCAAAGAAAAAGAGGACGGGAAGCATCATTAGAATGATGGTGACAATCGTCTTTTTTTGTGGTGACATTCAGGCTTTTTTTCGTTTGACAACGACTACCCCAACAACAACCACAATGACCATCAGTCCGATGATGACCCAGATGGTGTTCACGCCGGAGCTGCTATTGGTGTTTTGATTGGCGATTTCTGCAGTTCCAACGGTGGTAAAGGTTAATTCCAAGGGTTCAGCCAGAACAACCCCACTTTTGGAGCTCAGGGTTTTATCAACCTTAATGGTGTAAACCGTATCTTCCAGTAGCGGTTCACTAGGAACGATGTCAATGAAATTACGTAGATCTGGCTCTAGTTGGTCATCAGCCATGGTGATTTCGGTTTTGACTAGTTGATCCCCGGCCCAAAGGGTAACGGCTTTGAGATTGGCGTCCCGAACTGTGGCATAAGCGACGTTTTTGCTGAACTCCAGTTTGATTGGGGTATCCACAGCGATATCTGAAGCCCCAGCGGCAGGGATGGTGGTGACAATGGTCAGGGGTTTATCACTGCCACCACCAATCCCATCACCGCTACCTGGTGCTGTGGTAGTCTCGGTAGTTGTTTCAGTAGTAGGCCCGCTACCACCACCGGATCCATCGCCGCTACCGCCGCCGGAACCGTCACCGTTGCCTGCCATAACGGCACCACAGTAGCCAAAGGTCAGCAAGCTAACCAGCAATAAGGACAGAATTATTTTTGAAAAATTTGAGTGTTTCATTTTTTCCTCCTAAGAATTAAATAAAGATTTCATACAACGGATTCCCGACCCCACAAAGCGTCGGTAGCGGCAATTATAACAGGAAACGGATTCTTCAGCCAACCATTCTTCTTCCACGTCGGGCTTAAATTCGGGGCAGCTTAGTGCGATGGATTGACCTTTTTCCCAGGCTTCTGAGGAAAGTTGTTGCTGATCAGACATAGAAATGATCTCCCAGTTTGCGGATTTCAGCTTTAGGCAAGGTGGCATACTGATGATTTTCATCTTTTTTGACAAATAGTACATACTCGTTTTGGTAGAGCACTGTTTTGGAGCGATTGTACATGTTGATCGGAGTCGTGTCGGCCAGAGGCTCTTTGGTGGTGAGGTTTATCACCTGATTGACTTCCGGAAGCTTTTTTAAGTCGGCAACCGAATAGGTCTGGTTGAGCATAACGCTTTTCAGGGCTCCTTTTATTTCACCATCGTAGCCAAATAATCGCAGGCCCACGCCAGCCAGGGCTCCGATAATACCCTGGCCAGTGCCGCCATGTTCAGACAGATGGAGCTGGTTGTCTTGAACACAGACCATGGCGTCATCTTTGGTCAGAATTTTTTTCTTGGCATTGATGCCAAATTCCATCAGCTCATCATAATGGCAGCTTTCATCATAAGCCAGCACGCAAAGACCGGGGTCTGAGCCGACCGCGGCAACGGTATCAAGATGATTGGCGGCCAGGTTGATGATGGCAGTCAGAGCATCCTTTGGAGCTTCACAGAAAAAACACATCGAGCTGTTATGTGAGGTGTAGGGGATATCTTCGTGAATAAAAAGCTGATGTCGGGTCACCAGGGAACAGGGGCCATAACCCTGGTGGATGATTTTTTCCTGAATTTGCTCAGCGATGGTTCCGGTTCCAATGGAATCCAGGTTGTCGGTGTCATCAATGCAAAGGTAAAATTTCATAAGTGAAAACTCCTTGGTTTAATTTACTGAATATAGTCATTATAAGTGAAGTGATTGTAATTGTAAACTGATTAAGAATGATGGTATAATAATAAAATCATGATTAAGATGAAAGAGAAAACTGATGACAAAATCGAATAAAAAAAAGTGGGTACTTGGCCATCTCAAAGATTTTTGGGAAGAAGCCAGAGAAAATAAAATAAAGGCCTTTGTTTATATTGCTTTGCGGATTCTGGTGGTGATTGTTTTAATTGCCGAGATATTCAATCGGAATTATAATAATGTGTTTCTCTGTGTGCTGACTCTGATACTCTTTATGATTCCGGACTTTCTCGATAAACGGATGAATATTGTTTTGCCAGGGACGCTGGAGATCATCGTGCTCTTGTTTATCTTTGGCGCGGAGATCTTGGGTGAAATTAATGAATATTACCTGATTTTTGACCGCTGGGATGATATGCTCCATACGATCAACGGGTTTCTCTGTGCGGCTATCGGTTTCTCAATGATTGATATCCTCAATCGCAATGAAAAAGTAACCTTTTCGCTGTCACCAGCATTTGTGGCCCTGGTGGCCTTTTGTTTTTCGATGACGGTGGGGGTAGTGTGGGAGTTTTTTGAGTTTGGAATGGATATTTTTTTTCAAACTGATATGCAAAAGGATACAATTTTGCCGGTAATCAGTTCGGTACTTTTTAACCCTGATGGCAAAAACGTAGCGGTAGTGATGCCTATCAAATCCATGGTAGTTAATGGGGTGCCCTGGCATTATGGCGGATACATCGATATCGGTTTGTACGATACGATGAATGATCTTTTGGTCAACTTTATCGGGGCAGTGTCCTTTTCAATCATCGGTTATTTTTATATTAAGAATCGCAGTAAGGGGAAATTTGCTAAACGATTTATACCCCGTCGCAAAACCGAAGCGGAGATTTTAGAGGAACGGGAAAACAACAAAAAAAAGCATAATCACGATTTGTGAAAAATAACACAAAATTATCAAAAAAAGACTTTTAATATGAATCTCAATGTGCTATAATAACGTTCGTGGCCAACGGAAGTATCCTAGGTCACGATATGCGTGCCCTTGGCTCAGCTGGATAGAGCGTTCGGCTACGAACCGGAAGGTCGGGGGTTCGAATCCCTCAGGGCACGCCATTTATATGTACGACAAGATCAATTTCTATTTCACCATCTTCCAGGATGGTGATTTTTTTTACGTACTTTTGGAAACATTCCTTCAATTTGTTTTCATCCATCGTTCTGATATTGTCCATACCAATTATCATTTTGATATCTTCAAGTGATGGAATCATATTTTCCATATTTTCTTCATAATTTCGAATCTCACGTTCAAGATTGTTTCTTTTGGCTTCAAACTGAGTCAAACGTTCTTTCATTGTTTCGTGATACATCCCATCAACAACAGCATCAACAATTCGAGCAATTTGAATATTTGTTTTTTCTAGTTCGGATTTTAGACCAGAAAGTCTTTTTAGTTGATGGTCGTTTTGAGTTATGGCGTAGTTTTGAATATATTTGGCAGTAGCTTCCAGGCCATTTTCTGAGAATAATCGTTTTTCAAGTTCGTTAACAACGGCTGTTTCAAGTAATTCTTTGGAAACAGATTTAGCGTCACATTCACCCTTATTATGTTTGTTGCTACAAACGTAATAGAAATTATGGTATGATCGTGAACTCCGATGATGGCCGCAATAAGCTGATCCGCACTTACCACAGGTGATAAGGCCGGATAGGGGATAGACATATTTTGCTTTGTATGAAGCTGTTTTTCGTTTGTTACTACTCATTCTTTCACGTACTTCCTGCCATTGACTATCTTCAATAATAGCTGGGATGCCTCCCTTAATTCTAATTATTTCGCTTTCGTCCTTAACACTCCGTCTATTTGCGCCATAGAGCCTTCTATTGGCGACTTTATTATAGGTATAGAAACCAATGTACTTATCATTATTTAAGACTTCATATAGCGAATTTTTACCAAAAGGTTTATTGCGTTTAGTTAATCTGCCAGCAGTATTAAGTTTCTCAGATATTTCACTATATCCGGAATTACGAAGGTAAAGATCAAAAATCATTCTTACAGTGTCAGCTTCATAATCATTGATTATGTATTTTTTTGTTTGAGGGTCGACATCATAGCCCAAAGGGGGGATTCCACCGTTATGCTGGCATTTTAAGGCGTTTTCTTTCAATCCCTTGAAGGTTTCTCTTGCCAGATTTTTACTGTAGTATTCGGCCATGCCTTCCAGAACTGATTCCAGAATGATGCTTTCGGGACTATCATCCAATCGTTCCAGGACAGAAAAGAGTTTAACACCAGCTTTTTTTAAACGACGCTTATACAAAGCGCTGTCGTAACGATCCCTCGAAAAGCGATCCAGCTTATGAACAACGATTGCATCAAATTGATTCATTTCAGCATCATCGATCATTTCAAGGAATCCTGGTCTTTCGTCGGATAAGCCGGATCTGATTTCATCGGTGTATATATTGATGATTTGATAGTTTTCTTTTTTGCAGTATTCTCTGATGGCTCTGAGTTGTGCATCAATGCTTTCAGTTCGCTGATTATCTGATGAGAATCGGGCATAAGCGACAATTTTTAAATTTGGCATGGAGAAAATCCTTTCTACATTGAAGGTAAAATGCTAAATAATATAATGTCCACAAATAGTTGGACACAAAATCCAGAAAATAAGATAAACTATACACATGAGTAGAAAACGACGAACC
>NZ_JAXQGA010000008.1:0-176150 GCF_034438075.1 Acetobacterium sp. K1/6
TGAACCAATGGTATCATCTCAAGTACTGCCAGTATCATTAGCGTGTACTGGCGGTACTCTTAGCGTGAAATAATCAGTTCGGTTGGAAGTTTCGACCGAAATACTCACAATACCATAAATTTCCCGCATGGAGCGATCATGCTCCTTGTCAATATACTGAATTTCGATGCTGTGTGAATTGTGAATAATCCGATCAAGTATGGCATCGGCGACAGTTGCTTCAGGAAATTTGCTGTACCAGCCGAGTGGAGCAAACTGGGAGCAGAAAATCGTGGAAACTTTTTTATGACGGGCATGGATAATCTCCAGTAAGTCCCTAGCTTTCGTTTCTGGACTCGATGGACCCTAGACACCATGTATATTAAATAAGAAACCCCAAGCTTAAAAACCTGGGGTTTCATTTACAAAATTTGTGTCTTACGACTTCAAATGATCTAAATTGAACTTGCCTGAAATCGCATGATACCGTAATAAATGGGGCTATAGCCTACTTACTTGCTTCCTCAATCGCCACCGCAACAGATACTGTCGCGCCAACCATTGGGTTGTTACCCATTCCAATTAGTCCCATCATTTCAACATGGGCGGGAACAGATGAAGAACCGGCGAATTGGGCATCGGAGTGCATTCGTCCCATGGTGTCGGTCATCCCGTAGGAAGCTGGGCCTGCTCCCATATTATCAGGATGCAGAGTACGGCCGGTACCGCCGCCGGAGGCAACGGAGAAATATTTTTTGCCTTGTTCCAGGGCTTCCTTTTTATAGGTGCCGGCAACAGGGTGTTGGAAACGGGTCGGGTTGGTCGAGTTTCCGGTGATGGAAACATGTACCCCTTCGTGATGCATGATGGCAACGCCTTCTTGCACGTCGTTGCAGCCGTAGCAGTTAACAGCAGCTCGTTCGCCGTCTGAATACGGTGTTTTTGAGACGATGTTGAGTGCGCCGGTTTTAAAATCATAATCGGTTTTAACATAGGTAAAGCCGTTGACTCGAGAAATAATCAGAGCGGCGTCTTTTCCCAAACCGTTTAAGATAACCCGGAGTGGTTTGATCCGAACCTTGTTGGCCGAGCGGGCGATACCGATGGCACCTTCAGCAGCAGCAAAAGATTCATGTCCGGCGACGAAAGCGAAACATTCGGTTTCTTCTCGTAGCAGCATTGCGCCTAAGTTACCGTGACCTAAACCAACCTTACGTTGTTCGGCAACCGAACCGGGAATACAGAAAGCCTGTAAGCCTTCACCGATTACTTCAGATGCGTCGGCAGCATTGGTAATACCGCGTTTAATCGCCAGAGCAGCACCTAAGGTGTAAGCCCAACAGGCGTTATCAAAACAGATGGGTTGAATGCTTCTAACAATTTCAGCCACATCAATGCTTTTTTCATCACAGATCGCCTTTGCTTCTTCTAAAGAGGCAATGCCGTTGGCAGCTAAAACTTCTTCAATTTTAGCGATTCTTCTTTCATAACTTTCAAATAATGCCATGTGATTTCCTCCTATTCTTTTCTTGGATCAATGTATTTGACAGCATCGTCGAATTGTCCGTATTTACCAGAGGCTTTTTCCAAAGCGGCTGCTGGCTCAACACCGTTATTGATACTTTCCATCATTTTTCCAAGATGGACGAAGGAGTAACCAACAATCTCGTCATTTTTGTTTAACGCCAATTTCTGGATATAACCTTCGGCAATTTCAAGGTAGCGCGGTCCTTTGGCAAGGGTACCATAGGTAGTCCCAACCTGGCTTCGCAAACCTTTACCTAAATCTTCTAGTCCGGCTCCGATGGGGAGTCCGCCTTCGGAGAATGCCGTTTGAGTACGACCATATACGATCTGTAAAAACAATTCCCGCATTGCGGTGTTAATTGCATCACAAACTAAATCGGTGTTAAGTGCTTCTAAAATTGTTTTGCCTGGCATGATTTCAGAGGCCATTGAAGCGGAATGCGTCATTCCTGAACATCCGATGGTTTCAATCAGACATTCCTCGATGATGCCATCCTTTACATTAAGTGTTAGTTTACAGGCGCCTTGTTGCGGGGCACACCAGCCAATACCATGGGTTAACCCTGAGATGTCAGTTACGTCTTTTGCCTGAACCCATTTTCCCTCCTCTGGGATTGGTGCACAGCCATGATTTGCGTTATTTCCAACGACACACATGCTTTTAATTTCGTGAGAATATTCCATTCATTAATCTCCCTTCAAAAAATTACTCCTTTAATTATAAGCTTTAAATTTATAAAAAAACAGGTAATATTTTGTTAATTCGTGAAAATGGAGAAAAATACCCGAATTGGACAAAAAGTTTAATTGAAGAAATGGGTAAATCGATGTAGAATAGGGCAAGAGCCTAAAATAGGTGAATTTTATCTTTGGTTCGGTAACTTATCTTAACAATTAATTAAATATAATGATACATAATTGGTTGATTGATCTTCAGATTGATTGAGAAGGGATGTAAACGAATGGAATTGAAAAACAAACTTAGCCTGGGAGCAAAACGAGTGGAGTACTTAATGGAAGAGTATTTCAATCGCGAAAAAACACTGGGCTATTGCAAGGCATGTCCAAACTTTTCTAAGTACTGGTCCTGTCCCACCTACGCATTTGATGAAGTAATCTTTTTAAAACAGTTTAAATATATGCATATTATTGGCAGACAATTCGAGGTTCCTCGAGAGGATTTAAGAAATGTCCGTGATCCGGAAGCGGTTAAAAACTATAGCACCGATAAACTTCAGGCCATTAAGGTGATGACCTGGAAAACCCTGCTGGAAATTGAAAACGAAGTGGATGGTGCCATGGGTCTGATACCCGGTAATTGCCCGATTTGTGAAACCCAGGGGATGGAGTGTGCCAGAAAAACAAACAAGCCCTGCCGTAACCCGAGCCTGATGCGTTTTTCATTGGAGTCTTTAGGTTTTAATGTCGCGGATCTGCTAAAATATGAGGTGGGTATGTCGATGAAATGGGGAGACACCTACCGCTTACCGGAGGTGCTGACTTCCGTATCGGCGATCCTCTGCAATGAAGAAATTCCCAAGGCGATTCTCAAAAAATATTTCCCGGATAAAAAGAAAAGCTGGGAAAAGAAAGATCAAAGAAATCCGGCGATGGAATTTCATACCTCAGAAACTATCAAACCGGAAGAAACCATCCACGGTGGAAGTGCCGCAGTTAAGGCTAAGGCAATAATCATCGATGATGAGATTCCCCCTTATCGACCGCAGAAAAGCTGGGTTGGCTACAAAGCTGATAAAAATCCCGAAGAAGTAGCCATGAAAATGGGCTACACAGTCACCATGCAAGGTGTCGAAGAACCGATTCCACAAAAAACGACGGAAGAAGTGGAAGCTCAAAAAATCTATGATGAAGAGTCCGCCCCGGAAGTCAAACCAGAAGAAGCGGCGACAGTAGCACAGACACCTGAACCGGAAGAGGCACAAATTGCGAAAGAAGAGGATGATACCCAGTATCAATGGTTGGGCTTTAAAGCCGCTCTTGACGACGATGAAATAGTTAAACGTCCGATCCCGAAAATGACCGAGCTGATTCTGGAGGGTGAAGCGGTACCGGCGGCAAAAGAAGAACCAGTTGCAAACATCGAAGTTGCACTAGAAGATGATTGCACCCCGTATTATGATCAAACCGAAGCGGAACTGACGGTGAATGACAAAAGGACTAAGGAACCGGCCGAAAATTTGGCGGTAGTTGAAGAGCCAGTTGAGGAAAAACCAGTCGAAGAAGAGCCGACTGAAGAAGAACCAGTCGAAGAAGAGGATGATTCCAAATATCAGTGGCTTGGTTTTAAAGCCCTACTTGATGATGAGGATGAACCGATCGTCAAAAAATCGACTCTGTCCACCCTTAACATTCCTGAATAAAATAATGGTGACAATCTAGATTGTGTTTGGGATGGAATTTTGCCGTTTCGGGCACAATCTAATTTGCGCTAAAGCAGTTGTCATATTAATAAACAGATAATATAGTAAAAGAGAGTCGTGTGAAATACTTAAACAATTAGAAGGAGAGAAATCATGTATTATTCAGCAGATATTGGCGTTATTGGTGGTTCAGGTCTCTATGAATTAAGTGCAGACGTGAAGAAAATTGAAGTGGATACCCCTTATGGTAAACCTTCGGATGACATCAGCCTGGTCAAGGTAGGCGAAAAAACGGTGGCATTTTTGCCACGACATGGAAAAGAACATACCTTGAACCCTTCAGAAATTAATTACCGGGCCAATATATACGCCTTAAAAAGCCTGGGTGTAAAAGCGATTATTTCACCTTGTTGTGTGGGCAGTCTTAAATTTGAGATCAAACCCGGCGATTTTGTGGTAACCGATCAGTTTATCAATATGACCTCCGGCCGTAAAGATACTTTCTTTGAAAAACCAAAGGTCAACCATATCAGCTCGGCTCATCCCTATGACCAGAAGCTCAGAGTGCTGGCCATGGAAGCGGCGAAAGAGTGTGGAATTACCGCCCATTTTGGTGGTACCGTGGTGATTATTAACGGGCCTCGCTTTTCAACCGTGGCCGAAAGCCGGATGTTTGCGATGATGGGTGCCGATGTCGTTAATATGACCCAGTATCCCGAAGGCTATCTTTGTATGGAACAGGAAATACCGGTGGTGAACATTGCCCTGGTGACAGATTATGATGCCGGACTGGAAGATCATCCGGAGATTAAACCGGTAACTAACGAGGATGTCATCCGGGTTTTAAATGAAAATACCGAAAAAGTAAAAGCGCTGATCTTTAAGCTCATCGACAAGTTAGAGGTGTAGGCTTGAAACCCGTTTATTTAGAAGATGGGGAGCTTAAGCTGATTGACCAGACCAAGCTTCCCACCGAGTTTATTGTCCATTCTTATACCGATTATCGGAAAATTGCCAAAGCCATTGTCGATATGATCGTTCGAGGCGCACCGGCCATCGGGGTAACCGCTGGCTACGGTGTTTATTTTGGTGCTTTGGAATATGAAAATGAACCAAAAGACGTTTTTTATGATAAAATGAAAGAAGTTTGCGTATTACTGGCGTCCACCCGCCCCACCGCCGTAAATTTATTCTGGGCCATTAAGCGGATGGAAGATGTGATGGTGGCCAATGCCGATAAAGAACCGGTAGAGCTGGTTGCGATATTAAAAAATGAAGCCCAAGCTATCTGTGCTGAAGACATTCAGATGTGTCGTGACATGGGCAGGCATGGCGCCGAGTTGATCCATCAAAATGATACCATCCTGACCCACTGTAATGCCGGTGCTTTGGCGACGGCTGATTACGGGACAGCCCTGGGTGTGATTCGGGCAGCCCATGAAGCGGGTAAAAACATTTCCGTCTACGCCGACGAAACCCGACCTTTTCTACAGGGTGCCCGGTTGACGGCTTATGAGCTTCACGCTGACGGCATTCCGGTAACCCTGATTACGGATAACATGGCCGGTTGGATGATGAAGCAGGGCAAAATTGACGGTGTTATTGTGGGAGCAGATCGGATTGCTTCTAATGGTGATGTGGCCAATAAGATCGGCACCTATTCGGTTGCGGTATTGGCTAAGGCCCATGGCATCCCGATGTATGTAGCAGCGCCCACCTCGACCATTGATTTTGCCATGAAATCCGGAGATGAGATCGTCATTGAGCAGCGGGATTGCCGGGAGATCAGCCATATTGGCGGGGTTCAAGTGGCACCGGATGGGGTGACCATGGAAAATCCGGCCTTTGATGTCACTCCGCACCAGAATGTCACCGCGATCATCACTGAAAAAGGGGTGGTTTACCCGCCCTATGATATCAATATTCCCAAACTAAAAGAATCGTGAATGAATAATATATAAGTAAAATTAGCATTAAGTAGGGGCGATTATTAATGACCAGGGGATCAGACTGCACAGGTTCAATTTGTAAAATTCTTTAATCCAATGTATATAGCAACAAAACAATAAAGCTAAAGGATGAATCATGAAAGTAAATATATTATTTCCCGTTCTCGATGAAGAGCGGCGACTGGAAAAGGGAATTTTAAAAACCCTGGTTTTCCTCAAAAAAAACAAGCCTTTTGATTATCAACTAACCATCATTGATAATGGCTCCACCGACGCCACCGAGGCCATCAGCCGACGATTGTGTCAAACGTACAAAGAGGTCCATTATCTAAAAACACCCGAGCGGGGGGTTGGGGTTGCCCTGCGAACCGGAGCGGCGGATAACAGCTGTGATATTATCGGCTATATGGACATTGATCTTTCCACCAAAATTGTGCATCTCGAGGATGTGAAAGAAATTTTTGAAAACCAGCCTGAGGTGCAGATCATTAAAGGCTCCCGGCTGATGCAAGCTTCCATGGTGGTTGGTCGTAAACCATCCCGCGAATTTACCTCCCGGGGATTAAATGGACTCTTGCATGTGGTTTTTAGAAATAAGTTCACCGATGCTCTCTGCGGCTTTGATTTTTACCGGAAAGAAACCTTTGATGACTTGATTGCCGCTTCCAGCCAGGACAATGGCTGGTTTTATTGCGTTGAGCTGTTGCTGCGAGCCGAGCGTCAGGGCATCGAAGTCCACGATATTCCGGTGATTTGGGAAGATGATTATGATACTAAGGTAAAGGTTATTAAAACTGTGGTATCCTATCTCAAGCGGATCAAATTTTTAAAGTCAGAATTTATTAAAGAAGATCGTCAGAAAAAATTGAATTAAAAAAATTTCAATTAAAATCGCGAGACAAATCCTGACAACGGAGGAGGCAAGATGAAGGTACCAGCAAATAATTTACTACGGCATTTTGAAGAACACCAGCAGGAATACGAAAATAAAGCGTTGGAAATTCTAAGAAGCGGCAACTATATTCTCGGGAATGAAGTAGAACGCTTTGAAAAAGATTTTGCAAACTATATCGGCACCCATTACTGCGTTGGCCTGGGGAACTGTTTAGATGCCCTGTGGCTTTCTTTTCGTGTTTTGGGCATTGGCGCCGGAGACGAGGTCATCGTTCAGGCAAACACTTATATTGCCAGCGTGATGGGGATCACCATTAACGATGCCACCCCGGTTTTTGTCGAGCCGGACGCTTACCATAGTATCGATGCGGATAAAATTGAAGCAAAGATCACCAAAAAGACCAAGGCCATTCTGGTGGTACACCTTTACGGAACCAGCTGTGAAATGGACAAGATTGTGGCCATTGCCAGAAAACATAATCTCCGGCTGGTGGAAGATTGTGCCCAAAGCCATGGCGCAAGCTATCAGGGTCAGGTTACCGGTTCGTTTGGCGATATTGGCTGTTTCAGCTTTTATCCATCAAAAAATCTTGGTGCTTTTGGTGACGGCGGTGCCATTACCACCAACAGCGCCGAGCTTAATCAGGCCTTTCGGATGTATCGCTTTTACGGTAGCGAAAAGCGCTATTATAATAAGGTCGTCGGCACCAATTCCCGCTTGGATGAGCTCCAGGCCGGGCTGCTTAACATTAAGTTTCGCTATCTGGATGAACTCAATGCTGACCGCAACCGCGTTTGCATGACCTATCTTAACAAGATTAGCAATCCGGTGATCCATTTGCCCAAACTGCGGGACCACTCAACCACGGTCTGGCATCAGTTTGTCATTACCACCGCCTATCGGGACGAATTGAAAAATTATCTGGAAGCTGCGGGCATCGGCAGCATCATTCATTATCCTATTCCGCCGCATCTGTCGGAAGCCTATGCTTATCTAAACATAGGAAGAGGCAGTCTGCCGATTACTGAAAAACTGGCGGATCAGGTTTTATCCCTGCCATTGTTTTATGGAATGACCGACGGAGAAATCGACACCGTTGTTGCGGCCATTAATGCCTTTGTACCAACGGCACTGGAGCAATAAGATGATCCTGAACAAAAACAATTCGAACAAAACCAGTTGGGACAAAATTATTATCGGCGCCGGTCTTTACGGCCTTTACGCTGCTAAGACCTGTGGCAAGCGGGGTGAGCGGGTATTGGTGCTGGAATGGGAAGAATCCCCTTTTCAGCGGGCTACCTTTATCAACCAGGCCCGCGTCCATATGGGGTATCACTATCCGCGGTCGTATGCTACGGCAATCAAATCGGCTCATTATTTTAATCGTTTTATCAAGGATTATGATTTCTGCATTCACAGTGAATTTGAGCAGGTTTATGCCACCAGCGGTAGTTTTAGCTGGACTAACCGGGAACAGTTTACCCAGTTTTGTCAAGCGGCGGAAATTCCCTGTGATGAGGTGATTCCCGAAAAATATTTTAAAAAAGGCCTTTGTGACGGGGCTTATCTGACCCGGGAGTACACCTACGACGCTGGAATTCTGGGACATTTTTTTGTCGATCAACTAAAAATGCGAAAAAATGTGGAAATAAAATATGGGGCCCGTATTGCGTCGATAAAAAAGCAGGGCGATACCTTTTTGATCACCTTAAAAACGGGAGAGCTGTATGAGACCGGTTTTCTGCTAAATGCCACCTATGGTTCAACCAATCAGATTCTTTCTTTGGCAGGTTTTGAGCCGTTTAAAATTAAGTATGAGCTTTGCGAAATCATTCTCTGCCAGCCAGAAGAAAAGCTACCGGAGGTGGGGATTACGGTAATGGATGGGCCGTTCTTTTCGGTGATGCCCTTTGGCAAAACCGGGTATCATTCTCTGACTTCGGTGACCTTTACTCCCCATCTGTCATCCTTCGACAGCTTGCCAAAATTTAATTGTCAGGAAAAAAGTCGGGGTTATTGCAGCCCCGAACAACTGGGGAACTGCAATGATTGTATCGCCAAACCAAAATCCGCCTGGCCCTACATGTCCAATATGGCCAAGAAATATCTAAAGGAAGATTACGGCTTTAGCTATGTCGGATCGCTCTATTCCATGAAGCCCATTTTAAAGGCTTCCGAGGTGGACGACTCCCGACCCACGGTACTGCGAAAGGTCAGCGAGAAACCAACCTTTGTATCGGTGCTGTCCGGAAAAATCAATACCGTTTATGATTTGGATGAGGTGTTAAAAAATGACTGAAAAACGAGCAAGTAAATTTGAAATACAAGATAATGTGGAAATCCAGGACAAAGAAAAAAACTTTGTTTCGGCGGTGATTTATATCTATAATGATGAGGAGCGAATCCGGGATTTTCTGGGAGAAATTAATGCGGTTTTAAATGCCAATTTCTACAACTATCAGATTATCTGCGTCAATGACGCCTCGGATGATAACAGTCTGGCAGTCATCAGGGAGATGGGGAAAAGCATCGCCGGGACGGTCATCAACGTGGTCAATATGAGTTTTTACCAGGGTGTGGAGCTTTCGATGAATGCCGGAATTGATCTGTCCATCGGCGATTTTGTTTTTGAATTTGACAATATGGTGATGGATTATGATACCAACCTGATGATGGCGGTGTATAATCACAGCCTCACCGGTTTTGATATCGTCAATGCCGCTCCCAAAAAATGTGGACGCAGAACATCCCGGCTTTTTTACACCGTGTTTAACCGTTATTCCCACAGCCCCCATCCGCTGCGAACAGAAAACTTTCGGGTGTTGTCCAGACGGGCAATCAATCGGGTTCATTCGATGAGCAAGACGATCCCCTACCGCAAGGCGGTTTACGCCAACTGCGGCTTAAAGATTGATACCATTGAGTATGACAATGATTTATCCTGTGCCAAGGCCCAGAACAAAGAAACCCGTTACCAGCGAAAAGAGATGGCAGCGGATTCTCTGATTTTATTTACCAACGTGGCCTATAAGATGACCTTGTTGGCAGCGGTTTTTATGATGGTGGCTACCTTTGGCATCGGTATCTATACACTGGTCAGCTATGTTACTGAAGAAGTGGTTTCTGGTTATACCTCGATGATGCTCGTCATCGTCTTTGGATTCTTCGGCGTCTTTGTAATTTTAGCGGTAATTATCAAATATTTATCGATGCTGATGGAGCTGGTCTTCAGCAAACAAAAGTACACCATCGAGTCGGTCGAAACCATTAGTGAGTAAGAACTACCGTACCGACCAATTGTTAATCTGTTGTTTGCTGCTCCATGCGAAATTCGCTTCGCTCTTTTGCATTGGTCGCGGGCAGTCGCCAACTACAAGCAAGCTTGTGATTGGCTCATTGCCTTCGCGCAGGATCGGACAGGTTTATCAACCTGTTCGCCCAGATGCAAACAACATGATGTAACAATTGTCGGTACTGGGTTTTCGCTGATAAAACTTAAGGCTATTGGGGAGATTTTACTTAATCTCCACCTCGGCGTCGGGATCAAAGGGGTTGGTACGCAGGGAAAAGGAGTACAGGAAAGGGTAGGACTTTCGCAGGTGGTTCATATAGATCAGCCATTCTAAAAGCAGCAGCTTTTGAGCCCGCTCAATATCCGTCATCAGGTGGGCGTGATCCTTTTCCTTAAGCTGGTTAAGATCCTTGCGGTTGGCCAATTCCTGCTCGGCATGGGTCAGAGACATAATCAGATCGGAAAAGGTTTCATGCTCAATCAGGATCGGGTTTTCTAACAGCGTTAGTAAAAGTTTCCGTTTAGAGGTGAGAAAGCGGCTGAGATTTGACAAACAGGGACCCTGGAAGTTTAAAGGGGTGTCCATTTTCTTAATCTGCTTAATGGCGTTTTTGTAATCCCGCGTATCCCATTGGGGTTCGATTAATAAAACGGCTTGCAAATCTTTTAAATGCGTATCTTCTTTACGGAAAAAGCCCATTAATTCAACACCGATCTCAGAAAAGAAGACACTGACGACCATGTTCACCTTTTTGAGGCGTTCGTCTTTATCTTTGTCATGGATGATTTTGTGAAAAATAATTGAAACCAGTAACACATCCACCGGTAAAAAAGCGATGTCACCAAGAAGGTAAATAAAGATATGGTGAGGATCATTAAATATTAAGAAGTGCAAAAAATAAAGAATGACGGACAGGGTAACAAAGCTTAATGCCATAAGAATACCCTTGTAATGTTTTTTCATAGATTGTCTCCAGTTTTTAAATTTGTTAATTCTTATATCTTTATTATAGCGCAATTTAATAAAGATAACTAGGGCACTGTTAGTCAGCAAAATTAAAAATGTGTTACAGTAAGCAGATACTATATAAGTTAAATTAAATTTAATGTAAGGGCGATTATTAATGACCAAGGGGTCAGACCCTCGCCCGCACAATTACCAGTTCAATTGGCAAAATTCTTTAATCGAACATAGAACAGCGCCAAAGAATTCTAAAATGATCAGAGAGAAGGTAGGACACCGATGAATTATAGTATGTTTTCCTGGTTTGGTTACTTTATGCCTTTTGAAGAGCGGATTAAAATTATTGCCGGTGCCGGTTTTGATGAGGCGATGATTTCGTGGGAGGATGAGTTTGAGCCGTGGCCCCTGAAAAAAGAAGAGTTCCCGGAAATTGTTAGAAAAAACGGCTTGGGTATTACCAATATTCATGCCCCCTTTATCGGCTATAGCGATATCTGGACGGCCTCCCGGACGGAGATAAAACCCAAGCTCACCGAGTTTATTGGATTTATTAAGGACTGTCAGGATTTTGAAATCCCGGCGATGGTGATGCACACCAATGATCTGGATGAATTTACACCGGATCTGGATAAGGGTTTGGCTTTTTTCTCCGAGTTGGCGGATGCCGCCGAGAAGTACGGGGTCGATCTGGCGGTGGAAAATGTCTCCCGGCAGCATCTGCTTGATTTTCTGCTGGAGCAGATTAATGCGCCCCGGTTTGGCATGTGCTATGACAGCTCCCACGATTTTCTGGAAGAACAGAATCGCGGCCGGATTTTAAAAAAACATAAGCATCGAATCAAGGCCTTGCATCTTTCTGATAATGATTTTAAGGAAGATCGCCACTGGATTCCCGGCGAAGGCAGCATTCCCCTAGATGAGGTGCTGGCCGAGATTTTAACCGTGCCAACCATTAACACCATCTCTTATGAGGTGCTGGCCAATGAAGCCTGGCGCGAAAAAGAGCCCCTGGATTTTGCCGTGGCGGTTAAGAAGAGTTTGGTAAAAAAATAAAATTGAAAGATAAAATTAAAAATTGTGTCATAAAGCCGGTAGTAAAACCGCTGCCGTGAATCAGAGCGATTCGCGGCAGCGGTTTTTTTGTGGTCTTTTGATAGTAGCGTCTGTGCCGTGGCCGGAAGGCGCCGTACTATTTCAAATATGCTCCCGCTTGTACACACAAGTATCAAAAAACACAATAAAGCAAAAATCAGGAGGATCTTTTTATTACCATTGAAGACAACGGTAAAGGAAAAAGTGGGATAAGGATCCTGACCGAGTCGCATCCGGAAGAACTCTTTTCTGAAAACAATCTCATTCAGACCATCCGTGATATCTTAAAGCGTCTGGTGGATACCTATGGCAGCGAGTATGCGGTGGTCATTGAAAATAAAAAAGGAAAAGGGACCTGCTGTCGGCTGACGTATCCCAAAGACCTTAGGGCGAAGGTGGGATAGTGATGCCAAAGGTACTTGTGGTTGACGACGAGCATTTAATGCGGGAAGCCTTGACCCGAATGATCAAAAAAATCGACGGGTTTGATGCGGTTTACACGGCAGATACCGGCAGACAAGCGGTGCAAATTTGCGAAACAGAAGCCATTGACATTGTTTTTATGGATATCATGATGCCGGAAATGAATGGCATTGAGGCCGGACGCCGGATTAAATCAATCGACAAAGACATCAGCCTCTATATGCTCACGGCCTATAACAAATGGGATTATTTACAGGAAGCCATGAAAATGAAAGCTGAGGACTATCTGTTAAAGCCGATTTCTCAGTCGAAAGTTAAAGAACTGCTGATGCAGCAGTTAATAAAGACCGGAGCCACTCAGCAACCTGAATGCTGCATCAACGCACTACAAAATTATAAAAGCTACCGGGAAATGTATTATGGGGTGCCCGTTTTTGTGAAAAATCTGTCAAGTAGTAGCCAGATGCTTTACCGGGAAATCATCGGCGAGCTGGTAAAAGCCAATGGCCTGTCTGAAGAAAGGATTTTACGACAAGCTAAAAAAAATTTTAGCCATAAAAAAGAATTTGAACACGTTCTGCTTCAAACCATGGATCAGATTTACCGGGACTCAGCCACCACCAAACACCCCATTCTGATGGGAGTCTTTGACTATCTGGAAGTTCACCTTACCGAAAACATTGGGCTTAAAGAAATCACTCAGGACTGCAATGTGAGCCAGGGGTATCTTAGCCGGATCTTTAAAGTGGAGTTTGGCGTCAGCGTGATGGAGTACATTCATATGCGTAAAATGATGCTGGCCAAGTGGTATTTTCTGGACAATAGAGTGAGTCTGACCGATGTGGCCTACCGTCTGGGATACAACGAGTCCAGCTATTTCAGTAAGGTCTTTAAAAAATACGAACATGTTACGGTTTTAGAATATAAAAAAAGCTTATAGCATAAGGAGGCGAACTAATTGAATGAATACCTGGTCACATCCGAATCAGTGACTGAGGGCCATCCGGATAAACTCTGTGATCAAATCTCAGACGGCATCCTGGATCGGTATCTGGAACAGGACCCGGACGCCCGGGTGGCAGTGGAAACCATGGTATCTAAAAATACTATTATGATTGCCGGAGAAATATCGGCCCGGGTGGAACTGGATGTGGTCGAAATCGCCAGAGAGATCGTTCAGGGCATCGGCTATGATAATGAAATAAAAGGGCTGGATTTTAAAACCTGTCTGGTGCTGACTAATCTTAATCACCAATCGTCCGACATTGCCAGAGGGGTGGAACAGTTTACCACGCACGAACCGGCCCGATGGGTACCCGCCAGCCGAGGCTGCCGCTGGGTTAAACAAGAAGTGGTAGTAGATGGCCAGATAAAAGGTTTAGGAGCTGGCGATCAGGGCATTATGTATGGCTATGCCAGCAATGAAACGGCCAACTATTTACCGTTGACTATGGATCTGGCTAGTAAGCTGGCCCGGCGGCTTGGCGAAATCAGAAAAACCGGCCAGGTTGTCTGGCTTTATCCCGATGGAAAAACTCAGGTTACGATGAAAATGGATTAACCGCAGGTAATCAATTTTCACCGTTGCCCAAAAATTTATGGCATCTTAAAAGCAGATCAGGTACAATAGAAATATTATAATCAGCCAAGAGATGAGACCGAAAGGAGTGATTAGTTGGAACGAACACAGGCAGCATATCCGCAGCAAACCCAAGTATGGCGGGCTGATCACGATGAGGTAAAACGTCAGACCTTTAGTGAACAGGATGTAAAAAAATTAAAGGGCAAAGAAATACGGGTGGGCGATGCCTATACCAGAATCGCTTATGGGGCATTTAAAAACATTACCAAGGTTAAGCGAATTGTTTTATCCGAAAACATTGCCTATATTGGTGATGAGGCGTTTCGGGGGTGTACGATGTTAAATACCATCAATTTACCTGCTAAGCTTAGGCGGATTGGCAAAGGCGCTTTTTATAATTGTTGTCGCCTAAAAACTATTATCATTCCGCCAACGGTTAAACGCATTGAACCTAAAACCTTTAAGCAATGTCGCGGGATGAAAGCCATCAGCCTTCATGATCAGATCGAAGCGATTGGCGACAGTGCCTTTCTGGAATGCGAGAGCCTGGAGGAAATAAGAATTCCTGAACAGTGCCGTGAAATCGGCTTTCGCAGCTTCTGCTATTGCGATAGTCTTAAAAGTGTTTGCTTTCCGGAGGGGCTACTGCGAATTGGTCGGGAAGCCTTTTATCGTAGTGGTTTAACGTCGCTTAAGCTAAATGAACAACTGGAAGTGCTGGAAGAAGGGGCCTTTTTGCGCTGTCTGGGATTGCGGGAAATCACAATCCCCAAAAGCGTCAAACAGATTGATAAATGGGCTTTTCATGGTTGTGACAATCTGCACCGGGCGGTTTTTGAGGGTGATCCGGAGATACTGGGTAGTGGGATCTTTAATCGTCTGGATACAACGGTGGTGTGTAAAAAAGGCTCCCGGGTAGATCGCTATTGCCGGGAAAATGGGTTTACGGTGGAAAACCAAAGCGATGTAAGTTGAAGTAAAAATTGTAACGTCATGTCGATCCGTGATTGCCCGCGAACAGATCAATTGCCAGTTTGATTCAACCGAGATTACAAAAAAGAATTAAAAAACGGTTGCAATTTTTAAAACTGAATGTTAAAATTGCCTTGTAACTTAAATGAGATTAAGATACGAGCAACAATAAATTAAATATTATGAGATGATAAAGTCGCCGAGTCATATCGGCTATGGTAAAAGCAGTGATGTTTTTACCGCGAGGAATCGGGTGAAATTCCCAAGCAGATGCGCTACCGTGATTGCCGCAAGGCATCAGTCGGGAACTCAAGCTTTATCGACAGATACGATTCAACGCAGAGTGGATCAGATCATAAAAGTTCTACAGCAACACTGGAACTTCTGTCTAAGGCCTTTTTTGGCTTTGATGGGAGTTCTTTTTTTATATAAAAAACAGAAAATTGGAGGTTTCAATGGCGACCAGAAAAAAAATTGTAAAAACCTGTCCGTCCTGTGGCGCATTTTTTAATGCTGAAGCCTATGAGGTAATTAATGCTACTCTAGACACAGCATTAAGAGACGAGGTCATTTGGGGGAGGATTTTTGACTTTACCTGCCCATCCTGTACACATCACTTTAGAAGCCCTTATTCCATGGCCTATAAAGAAATGGAAAAGGAGTACATTATTTTTCTGGAGTTGGACGAGGACGCCAGAGATGAAGACGAACGGATCAGCAAAAGTCGCATAACTGGAGATCAGATTGCCGAGACTCGGGAGCTCTTCCCCACCTACCGCATCCGGGTGGTTCATGACATGATGGATCTGATTGAAAAAATCCATATTTTCAGTGCCGGTCTTAATGACAAGATTATTACCTATCTGGGTTACAAAATTAAAGATGATGTCACTTTAAAGATGAAAGCGGCTAAACCACCGATCCGGATAAACAAAGCCCTGTTCGATTCCCTTAGAGGGAAAGAAGGGGAAATTAACTTTGGCTTGCTGAGTACCTCACCAAAACCGATCTTTGTGACCACGCCGACCCGGGATTATGAATACCTGCTTAAAAAAAGCCCTATCCGGCAACAATTTGAAGAAGCCGAGGGGTTGTATCTAGTCGATGAACGCTGGGCCGCCGGGATTGACAAGGTGCTGATTGCCTGAACTAATTAAAAAATAAGGGTTGACTGTGTTGGCATAAAATCAAAAACAACTGATCGCATCAAATGTGACAGCGTATTCAATTAAATAGACAGAAAAATCATTGAAAACTAAAAAAGTCAAACGCTCTTAAAAAAGACCTCCAGGTGGCTACACACCTTGAGAATAGATATGAAGCATTGGGCTTCATGGTTTGGTTAACAAACAGAAAGGGGGCGCGTGTGAAAAAGCAGGAAGAGCAGAGCTGCAGTCTTATCCGATTGGAGGAACCGGCCAATTGACTGCAGGAGCACCGGTTCAACGATGGTTTTTGGCAACGAGGGCAAATAAAAAACCTCAGGAATTGACAGATTCCCGAGGTGGGTGACAACAAGTCACATTAGATAATTATAATTTAGTTTACCCTCTATTGACAGTGATGTCAAGATTCAAATTGCTGTTTAAGCAAAATTTATGGAGGATTAAAATGAGTAAAAGTATTAGTTGGATGAGAAACAAGGCAGTGATGGTGGGTTCAGCCGCGTTATTGACAGCAGCAATGCTAGCATTGCCAGGAATGGGTGTAGTTAAAGCCGCTACGCCAGTAAATGCCACCGTTACAATTAAGACTGCAGTAATGGACGGGGGTACATTAGTTAATGCTCAAGCGGTTACCGTTGACAAGGATAATCCAACCTTAAAAGATGCCATTGAAGCAGCCGAAACGGCCACCGGCGTTGATGTGGATATTGTACAAACACAATATGGTTATTATGTTAAAGCCGTGGAAGTCGATGGACATTCTTCAAGCAATAAATTCTTTGATGACAATGGTACTGCCAGCTATGATGCGATTTCGCCAGATAATGTAGACTATGCCTTCAAAGGCAATGTTGACAACATTACTGCACCGGCTTTTATCGGCAATCATTTTTGGACTAACACCGTTGCAACCACCGATTATTTAACCGAAAAAGATTATAATTATAATTCTGGTTGGATGGTCGAACTGAATAATGATAACTATGCCAATTATGGTATTGATACCGCTTTAACGAATGGCGATAATATTGAGCTTGACTTTACCATGTTTGGCAGTGCTGATTTGGGTGGAACGGCTTATGTATTAGCACCTACTGCTTTGGATGCGAATGGCCCTTGGGTAGCAGTCAGCGCATTCTAAACCAGTTATAAAAAACTGTGTTAGGATAAATTGTTTTAGCAAAAATGCTTAATGTAAAGCCCCGGTTAATTCCGGGGCTTTAATAAAATAAAGAGGAGAACACGAATGGAAGGGAAAAGCTTCAAACATTACGGAATTTTATTAGGTTTATTACTGATTATTGGATTGATATTTCCACTAACTGCTTTTGCAGCAGACTATACCCCCAGTCTGACTAAAACAGATGGGGTTTACACGATTAGCACATTGGCGCAATTGGAAAGCTTCCGGGCCGATCTGGCAGCTACCGGTTCAACCGGTTACCTTAATGAAACTGTAGTTTTAACAGCAGATATTCAAATCGAAGAAGGTAATGAGTTAAGTATTATAAATAGCAATAATAGCAATTTCAACGGTACTTTCGATGGGCTAGGGCATAAAATCACATTAAATAATCTGGAAGTTGTTGCTCAACGTTCGATTATTCCAAGAAACTATGGGATCATAAAAGACCTCAACGTGGTTGTAAATGAGGGTGCAACAAAAACAGAATCAACGGCAGCACGTTCACCACTATGTGATGCCAACTATGGAAGAATTGAGTATGTTAAGGTAGAAGGTAACATAAAAATATCTGCTGCCAATACAAAAACAATGACCGTTGCCGGCATTGCTGGTTCAAACGGCATTGGGGGAAACATAATTGAAAACTCCATCAGCAGCATCAATTATACATTAGATGGAACATCTGAAGAAATCGAAGCATATCAAGGCAGAACACAAGGTGTCTCGCTTTACCAATTCTATGCAAGTGGTCAAGGGGATTTAAATAAATGCTATTCACTGGGTAAAGTAACAAATTCAGATTTTGCCAAACCAACGGCAGCAAAGGGGAGGGTTGCAATTGGCTTAGCGGTGTATTCATCAGGAACTGGACAAGGGGTATCGTATTATAATAGCGAAAACTTGACACCGGCAGTTGTATTTGGAAGTGATGTGGTATATAAAGATACGCCAGAGAAGGTTATTGGTAAGACAACGGCAGAGCTAAAAGATCAATCCACGTTTTCTGGATGGGATTTTGATAAAATATGGAATATTTCACCAGAAACGAATGATGGATACCCGTATTTAGATATACGAACCGCTGTTAAAAGGTTGTCCGTTAAACCAACCTTTGAAGAAAAAATATGGAATGACGGCAGTGATTTGACCGCCAAAGTAACCGGGATGGAGTTTGCAGGACTGAGCGAAGCGGAAAAAGCATTGGTAGAAAAATATAAAATTACCATAAACTTTGATCCAACCAACGATATCAAAAGCGCCGTATTTAAGAGCATGCAGAATTTGGGTTGGCGGGATGTTACAGTAGAATATAATACTCAGCCTACCATTACCGTTGGTGAAACAGAAGCAGCCAGTACTGATGGCTATACCTTTGTTTTTGATGGCGCTGTTACTGGTCAAGCAAGAATTGTGGATAACGGTGCCGCCGGTCCAAATAAAACCGAACAGGATGCGCAAATTGCCAAAGCCAAGGAAGCCAACACCATCATCTTTGAGAAATATATCGGCGATGGCAGTGCCTATTTAACGCCGCTTACTGTGAATGACAGTCCGGTTGGTGACAAAGAATTCATGCAGGATTTTTGGGCCATGTTCTCTGCAGCCCGGGGCGATTATGTCCCCGGTGGGGATACCGCGTTCTATGACAAGTGGTTTGCCAATGTCAAAACCAGCCTTCATACCCTTAAGGAAGGCGGCCTAGAGGCAACCGATATGAAGGTGACCGCCTGGACCAAGCTGGTGCTGGCCATCACCGCTGCCGGTTATGATGCCCGGGATATTGAAGACTATGACCTGATTAAGATCATTTCAGATAAGTCGTATCTGAACAATAGCTTGATACTGCAAAAAGAGACCGCCATTCTTGCCCTAGTTGGTGGGGGCTATCCAGTTACAACGGAGAATCCCATCGTTGATTTTGCAACCATCGCGCAAAATGGTGCAGCGTATATTAACGGATGGCAAGACAGCAGTCTTACAAATGGGGATAACGCCATGTTTATCCAGTATTACGGTTTTTACATGAATGATAATACGGATTTAAAGGCAGCGATTGAAAACCTGATGTATAACCGCGTGGGTGGTGACAATCCAATCCTTCAAAATGGAGACGGCTCCTTTACCACTACCGGTTATGACTTAAATGCCTATAACAATGCCCAGATGATGATTGCCTTGGGTTGTTTTAATATGAACGTGTTTGATGACCATTTCATTCAAAACGGCAACACGGTTCTGGATTCGCAATTTAATTTCATCGATTTTGACAACAAGAATTATGGTGGATTGACTTATGAAATCACCCAGCTCACTCGGGGTTTTACCGCCGTCATTCGCCAGTATGAAGGTCGCAACCAGATCTTTGATACCAGTGATATTGTCGGGGCCACCAAACCGGTAAATGATTTGCTGAATGCACTAACTAGTACGAGTAGTACTGATGATATCAAGGCTGCAAAAGATGCTTATGAGGCTTTGAGTGATGTAAAAAAAGCTTCAATTGGCAAGGTGAATCAGGAAAGAATAACGGCTTTGGGTATTGTTGATTTAATTAATAACTTGCCTTCGGCAGAAGACGGTCTGAAAGCTAGAGATAAGGCCGATGTCATGGCAGTTCGCGCAGCTTATAAAGCATTAACGAGTTCGCAAGCGCAGGAACTGGTGACGAACTTAAATGCATTGACAGCACGGGAAACAAAAATTGCGGATTTGGAAAAAGAATCAAGCATAAAAAATGATGCCACCGGCATTGAAGTCGTTGGTTTACCAAATACTGTAACGGCATTGACCATAACAGATAAAATTAGTGATGTCGATCTGAAAAAAGCGGCGGAAGACGCAGCAGTGGCACAAGGGTTAGAAAATGTCGAAATCGTGACCCTATATGATATCAAACCGGATATGAGTCCCGAAGATCTGGGAACCTTTAATGGCTCAACAGATACCTATGTGACCATTATCTTGCCGATACCTGATGGACAGCAAGGAGCGACCAATTATCGGGTATACCATCAGAAAGCTAATGGTACCAACGAATGGATAACCCCGATTATCTCAGATGATAGCAAATCGTTAATCTTTAAAGTCAATTCTTTTTCAACTTTCGGAATTACTAAAAGTCTATCGGCTGATGAGATTGCAGCCAAGGTGGTAAGCGATCAAATCGATGCTTTGCCGGCAAAGGATCAGTTGAAACTTACGGATGAAACGGCTGTTGTAGCTGCCCGAACTGCCTATAATAACCTTTCGCCTGACCGACAAAAATGGGTCACCAATTTGGCGAAACTGAAGAGCCCAAAGCGATTACGATTACGGTTGACGTGGAACGTTTCACCATTGGCCAGGGTTTTTATGTGAAACCAACGACCCTGTCAATTAAAGAAGGTGATACGGCGAGAACAGCCATTGAAAAGTTGTTGGGTAGCGGGAATCTGCTTGGCAACGTGGGTTATCTTGCCGGAATTAAAGGTGCTGATACCGGAACGGCTACCATTCCTTCGTACATTGTAAAAGAATTAAACGCTGGAGACAGCAGTGTTGCCAATGCCTATGGACAGAAATACACTGGCAGTGACCTGGGAGAATTTGACTATAGCTCTTATTCCGGTTGGATGTACTTTGTCAATAATAATACACCTAACGTGGGTATGGATCAAAAAAAATTAAACGATGGTGATGTGTTGCGATTAGCCTTTACCTATTGGGCAACCGGTGCTGATTTAACCGGAAGTGGCTATATCGGAAGTGGAATAGATCGGACTCCGATTAAAATGAGTTTTACACCGGCCAATAAAGACGGTCTGCTTGAAGCCATTGCCAAGGTTAACGGAAATTCCGCGTACTTAAGTGATGCAGCGATCAGTGAAGCCTATGAAACCGCCATGACGGTAGTGCAGGACATGACTTCGTCGCCGAGTGTCACCAATAACGCTACCACTAATTTAAATAAAGCCATATCTGCATATAAACCAGGTGGAGACACAGCTAATGATGCCAAACTGGCCAAAGCAGTCAGCGATCAGATCGCCGGATTGCCGGCAATAACTAAACTGGCACTGACTGATAAAGCTGCGGTAGTAGCTGCTCGAACTGCTTATGATGCATTAACGAGCGCTCAGAAAGCGTTGGTTAGCAACCTGAGTAGCTTAACTGCCGCCGAAACCAAAATCACCGAGCTTCAAACTGCCGCTGACAAGGTTGCGGCCAAGGCTATCACCGATCAGATTGCCGCTTTACCGGCAGTGGACAAACTGGTGCTGACCGATAAGGATGCGGTTGCTGCCGCCCGGGCTGTTTATGACGCGTTAAGCGAAGCCCAGAAAAAGCTGGTCACGAATCTTAGTACATTGACGGCCGTCGAAACACAAATGGCCAAGCTGCTGGCTGGCGAAGCCACCGAAGCCGACAAGGCCACGGCTAAAGCTGTCAGCGGACAGATTAGTGGATTGCCATCTGGCGACAAACTGGCCCTGGGCAGCAAGGCTGATGTGGTTGCTGTTCGTGTTGCTTATAATTCTTTATCGGATATTCAAAAATCTCTGATTACAAACTTGGATACTTTGGTTGCTGCCGAAGCGAAATTAGCCGAGTTAGAAAAGGCTACTCCGCCGGTAAAAGACGAAGCGACCGGCATTGAAGCGGTCGGATTACCCAAAGGCGTTGGTCTGAAGGTTGAACCCGAAACAAATGATACCGACAAAACGGAAGTAGCTAAAAAAGCGGCGAAAGAAGCGGATATCAAAGATGCTAAAATCGTCAGTCTCTATAGCATCAAGCCGGATATGAGTGACGAAGATCTGGCCAAATTTAATAACGATCCGGAAAGTTTTGTGACCTTGACACTGCCGTTGGGGGATGATCAACAGGGGTATAACAGTTACAAAATCTATCACAAAAAAACTGACGGCACGGTGGAATGGATTACCCCAACCCTGTCTGCCGATGGGAAATCGCTGATCTTTAAAGTGAGTGCTTTCTCGGAATTTGGCGTAGTGGGAACAGAAGCACCAACTGAAATCCCCACCGTTGATTTCAGCTACCGCACTCATGTCCAGAATGTGGGCTGGCAGGACTGGAAAAATAATGGGGCTATGAGTGGAACCCAGGGTCGATCGTTACGATTGGAAGGGATCGAAATCAAACGGACCGATACTGCTGACGTGGATCTCGGGATTCGTTACGAAACCCACATAGAAAATATCGGCTGGGAAGATTCATGGAAAGCTGACGGCATCATGAGTGGTACTGAAGGCCGGTCATTAAGATTGGAAGCGATCCGGATTGAATTAACCGGAGCCGATGCTAAAAACTATGATGTCTATTATCAGGTTCATGCTCAGAACACTGGTTGGATGGCCTTTGCCAAAAACGGTGAAGATGCCGGAACAGCAGGATTTGGCTATCGCCTGGAAGGGATTCACGTGATTGTGGTACCCAAAGGTCAAGCTGCACCGACACCTGAAGACGGAAGCATTGAGACCGCTTTTCTGGTTAAAAACTGAGTAATAAACGAATCAGTTAAAGCAGTAAACAAACACAGACCCCTACGGGATGGAGGCTTAGCCTTCATCCCAAAATATAAAATGGTTTAAAAAGGAACCGTCTGGTATCGACTGGCTGACTTTTTAGATAAAATCCTTCTTTCTTTTTAACACGGCAAAACGTTTGTAACACTAAGCCGGGCAGCGGTACAGGGGTAGTCACCTGTGCCGTTGCTTTTTTTGTCTATGGATTAACCGCAGGTGATCAATTTTATCGTTGTCCAAAAATTTGTAGCATCTTAAAACCAGATCAGGTACAATAAAAACTAAGATTTAAATGAGTAAAAGATAAAATTGAATAGAGAAATACTGGAACTGATCCGTGACATGAGCAACTAACCATTGAGGATTTTCTGCACCGGGCGGTTTTTGAGGGTGATCCTGAGATACTGGGTAGTGGGTTCTTTAATCGTCTGGATACAACGGTGGTGTGTAAAAAAGGCTCCCAGGTAGATCGCTATTGCCGGGAAAATGGGTTTACGGTGGAAAACCAGAAATGAAAAAATTAACGAAAAACGGTTGCAATTTTTAAAACCGAATGTTAAAATTGCCTTGTAACTTAAATGAGATTAAGATACGAGCAACAATAAATTAAATATTATGAGATGATAAAGTCGCCGAGTCATATCGGCTATGGTAAAAGCAGTGATGTTTTTACCGCGAGGAATCGGGTGAAATTCCCAAGCAGATGCGCTACCGTGATTGCCGCAAGGCATCAGTCGGGAACTCAAGCTTTATCGACAGATACGATTCAACGCAGAGTGGATCAGATCATAAAAGTTCTACAGCAACACTGGAACTTCTGTCTAAGGCCTTTTTTGGCTTTGATGGGAGTTCTTTTTTTGTATAAAAAACAGAAAATTGGAGGTTCCAATGGCGACCAGAAAAACAATTGTAAAAACCTGTCCGTCCTGTTTTCAGTGCTGGCCTCAATGATAAGATCGTTACCTATCTGGGCCACAAGATCAAGGATGATATTACCCTGAAAATGAAAAACGCAAAACCGCCAATCCGGGTCCATAAAGCCCTGTTTGATTCCATAAAAGGCAAAGCAGGAGAGCTTAACTTTGGGCTGCTCAGCAGCTCCCCCAAACCCATCTTTGTTACCACCCCGACCCGAGACTATGAGTATCTGCTCAAAAAAAGCCTCCTCCGCCATCAATTTGAAGAAGCGGAAGGACTGTACCAGATTGACGAGGGCTGGGGCGCGGGGATTGATAAGCTGCGGATTGTCTAAACCTTATGAGCGACAAAGCGGATACAGCTTAATAAAAATCCACAAACACTACAAAATGATGCTTACGGTGAAATCAAAAGAACTTAAAAAAGATCTACAAAATCAATAAGAAGGCTTTTGGTTATCACATTAAGATAAAGAAAAATAAATGATCATTGAAAACTAAATAGTACAACCTCTTAAAAAGATACTCCAGGTAGCTACACCTTGAGAATAGATGTGAAGCATTGGGCTTCATGGTTTGGTTAACAAACAGAAAGGGGGCGCGTGTGAAAAAGCAGGAAGAGCAGAGCTGCAGTCTTATCCGATTGGAGGAACCGGCCAATTGACTGCAGGAGCACCGGTTCAACGATGGTTTTTGGCAACGAGGGCAAATAAAAAACCTCAGGAATTGACAGATTCCCGAGGTGGGTGACAACAAGTCACATTAGATAATTATAATTTAGTTTACCCTCTATTGACAGTGATGTCAAGATTCAAATTGCTGTTTAAGCAAAATTTCAAAATTTATGGAGGATTAAAATGTTTAAAAGTTTAAGTTTGCAAAAGAATAAGTTGATGATGTTGGTACTAGCGACGTTGCTGACATTAGCGATGGTGGTATTGCCGGGAATGAATGTGGTAAAAGCAGCTACTCCGGTAACTGTGAAGGTTTCTTTTTGTGAAGATGGTGTGCCCATTGATTCATCACTGGAAGATATGTCAGTAACTGTTGATGATACAGCTGCGGTTTTAGCACCACTTCCAGCAAATTATCCCAATTCTGGAACGCCAACAGCTTTTGATGCAACCATCTTAGCTTATTATGATGCAATGGGATCTCAGTCACTCGACGGAATGACATATGGTTATGATTCTGTAGGCACAGGATATTATGTAAACGAGTTTTTTTATACACCAATGAGCGAAGTTGAATCATATTATAGCGGGACACCAGGTCAGTCTTATTGGCATGGTTATAGCTGGGTATTGTATATCAATGGTTCGGAAAGCAATCTTTACGCTAGCAATGTTGTTTTAGATGATGATGATACGATTGTTTGGGATTATAAATATGTGGAAACTACTTGGTAGAATGAATTAACTATGTAAAAAACGAACAGGTTATATAAATTTTTATATAGCCTGTTTTTAAATATAAGCTTTAAATTAATTATTTTAGGAGAACAGTGAATGAAAACTAAAAGGTATATAGTCTTTTTTTCGGTATTTTTATTATTATTTATTTTTGGGGGGACAATTCCCCAAATGATTCATGCAGAGGAGCTGGATGACAGTGACCCGGTTTATTCAACGGAGCTAAAAAGTTTAACCATTGGAACTACAAAGAAATCAGCGATGCCTTACACTGATTTCAATATGTACCAAAAAATTAGCATGTTCAGAACGACGTATTTTCAGCCCCAATTGCTGGATGGTGAACATAACATTTATTATGCAGATATAAAAGATAATACTAAAAATTGCTATCTGTTTATTGCCGGTGAACGAAAATCGCCCACTGCAACCGTAGAAATTAGCGATTTATCCGATCCGAATAATTTGAATGAAAAAAATCTGGATATTGATTATACCATGGGCTATACAGGGGCAGGCATAGCTTCAGGAGCAACACCTATTGAGCCGGAGAATCCTTTTATTACGACAGGTCCAGTGCCAAGTTCTAATAATTTTCTTAGAGTTCATTATGGAATGACCTGCTTTAAAATAACCGTCACAGATAACAATGAAAGCGAGGTCTACTATTTAATCTTAAATGATAACGGAATGGGTATTTCTCCAGCATCACATAGTTCTGATCGAAAAATTGATTATCAAGATATTACGCTCTATAATGGGGAAACAAAGGCGGTACTCGAAGATGACTATCAGTACGTGAAAGCGGATAGTTATGCTGGAATCAATTTGGAAAATCAGTTGCCGGATGAGATTAGATCCATTCGTTTATCTTTAAAACGTGGATTAGTCACGACAACCTATCCCTATGTTGAAAGTGGAGAGTATTTAAGTGAGTTTTATCAACAGAATAGTAATTATGTCTCTATTAATGGGGGAGCATGGTCTCGTGTTGATGGTGACGGAACGGGTATTAGTCAAGAGCTGGTATTAAATCAGGGACTGAATATCTTACAGATTAGAAGTAGAAGTGATGGTGAAGTACGACCATCTTCATCTTATAATATACCAATCAATTATTCAACCCGAGTGATTTTATTAATGCGTGAAGGTGATAATACCTACTTGGCAACACCTGGCGAAGATGTTTCACTAAAAGAGCCGATTCAATTATATCGGGCGCTGGCACCAAATACAAATAAACCCGGCGAAGTTTTTAAAAAACATGAGATTTATGAAGAAAATGGGAAAAACTATATTGATTTAAAAACTACGGATCAATACCTGTGTGCGAAAGTCTTACCAACTGATACGAACGCTATCATTGGGATTAATGGCGCTACACAAAAAGTTGGGGGAAGCTATCTTCTTTACCTTGATCCTGACGTATTAAACGAAGAAACGCCGATTTCGATTAGCATAACTCCGGCTAATGGGGATGAAACAAAAGAAGAGCTCCATGATATCTATATTAAGTGGACGCAAGGTGGGGCCAATATGGAAGGGGTAGAGATCACTAATGCGACCTTGGATCAATCATTTAAAAGTGACTTGTCTCGCTATCTGGTAACCTCAACAGGCAGTGAGGACATAAGTTTTACATTTACGCTAACAGAGGGAGCGAAGATTTCGGCAATTTCCAAAGATTGGACGGAACTCGATGTTACCGATACAACAGTATTAAATAATAATACAATCACCGTGGGTGCTGACACACAGGAGTTAATCGTTACGGTCGACGCAACTTCCGATGGAGTTTCCTTTAGCAATGCTTACTATTTCGAATTTCCCCTGGTTAAAGAAACTGTTTCAGACGATACTAAACAGCGGGCAAAAACGTTACTGGATAAATCCATAAAGAATTTTGAAGCAAGTCAAGGAGATCAACTGACCAATACTTATTGGGATGTTTTTGCATATGCGGCAGCCAATGGCGATCTGAACAGGAAATATGCCTATAATGTCGAAACCCACAACTCCACATCAGCAACCAGTTATGGTGCGATTATTTTGGAGCTGGTACTCAGCGGCGAAAACCCGTATAATTACCATGGTATTAACTATGTCGAAAAGCTCTTAGGAGAGCAAGGGGAAGGCGGCAGTTTTGGTCCGTGGGGGAGCAATATCTGGGCCTTGATGGCCCTTGATGCTGCCGGGGCTCAATACAACAAACAGGATATACTCATAAATAAAGTAGCTTCGGAGGCGGCCAGTAGCAGTTTTGATCTGGATATGCGGGGGTGGGCCTTGATTGCATTGGCCAGCCATAACGATGTCCCGGGAGTCGAAGCTAAAATCGTTTCAGCAGTTCGTGATATTAAGAATTACCAGGAAACGGAAGGTGACTATAATGGTGCTTTCCAAAATCCACAGTATACGAACTATAATATTTTAACTCATTCTTGTGTGGTATCTGGTTTGGCGGCCTCGGGATTAGATATTAACGGAGCGCTATGGGCAAATGGCGATAAGAGTGCCCTAACTTATCTAGAGAGAGATGAGTTTGTCGGTCTTAATAGCACTCAATATATTATTGCGTTAGGTGACGTTTATAACGGCAGCAGTGTCTGGCAGCGGGCCGCCCTAACACGGGATGAATTCAATCAACTGGTTGTACAGGCAGAGACCGCTGTTGATAGTGCTGATACCGGATTAAAAAAGGACAATCTAAATGAAAAATTAACGGCCGCAAAAATGGCCGCCCTAAATGCTGGTGGCGACAATGTTGTAACTGGATTAGGTGAATCTTACTATACCTTAAAAAATGCCCTTGCGTTAGTTGATTCAACCATCAAACCAGATGTTACCATCGGTAGCGATAAGGTTCAGGCAGATTATGTCATTGGTTTAATAAGTGCGTTGCCGACAGGTGCAACTGCAGATGCAAAAAAGCCGACCAGGTTGGCCTATTATGCCCTTAACGATACCCAGAAAAAACTTGTCACAAACCGCAGCTTAATTCTGGATGATAGTGACATTGCCGGGGAAGTAACGATTTTGATTAATGCCTTACCTTCACTGGAATCGATCACCATTGATCATAAAACGGCGGTTATGGGAGTAAGAAGTGCCTATGATCTCTTGACGGAAAGTCAAAAGCTGCTTATCAGTGCGACAACACTTCAAAAATTGACTGATAGTGAAGCGAAAATTAAAGCATTGGAAGGGGCAGGAGAAATTAGTGCCGATCAGAAGGCTGCTAATGCAGTGATTGAAAAGATTAACGCATTGGGTAGCATTTCAAGCTATAGTCAAAAAGCAACTGTTGATGCGGCCAGAGCAGCTTATACATCACTTACCACTTATCAGAGAAATTTAGTTACGAACCTCAGCCAGCTGGAAGCAGCAGAAGCAAAAATCATTGCCCTAACACCGGAATGCACGATTACTGTAGCCATTGAGCGCTTCACTATCGGGCAGGGCTTCTATATTGAACCTCAAACCCTAACTATTAAGCAGGGCGATACTGCCTGGGATGCCGTTGAGAAGTTGTTAGGTGCCGAGAATATGGTTATCGGTAATGATCCCGGATATCTTGCAGCAATTAAAGGTGCGGATTCTGGTGCTGTCTCCATACCGAAGTATATAATCGATGAGTTAAATGCCGGCGATACCAATGCAGCTAAATCGCATGGGAAAACGCAATCAGGCAACACCCTTGGTGAAAAAGATTATAGCGATTATTCTGGCTGGATGTATTTTGTCAATAATAGTTCCCCAAGTGTTGGGATGAAAGGTAGCACCTTAAAAAATGGCGATGTACTTCGTTTGGCCTTTACCTATTGGGGAACCGGGGCGGATGTAACGGGAAAAGGTACTGACGGAAATAATGTTACTTACGAAATGAGCTTTACTCCTGAAAATCGAGATTCCCTTCTTAAAGCATTGGCCAAGGTCAATGGCAATACCGCCTACCTAAGTGACGCGGCCATCAGTGAAGCTTATGAAGCAGCCATGACTATTGTACAGGATATGACTGCAAAAATAAAACCGATTAACGACGCAACCACCGCCCTGAACAAAGCCATTGCCGACTATAAACCAGGAGATCCGGCAAATGATGCTAAGCTGGCCAAGGTTGTTACTGATCAGATCGCTGCACTACCGGCAGTGGCCAAGTTGACCTTAACTGATAAAGCCGCTGTCACCGCCGCTCGGACCGCCTATGATGCGTTGACAACGGCCCAGAAAGCACTGGTGACCAACCTTGGCACCCTGACAGCCGCTGAAGCCAAGATCACCGAGCTTCAGACCGCCGCCGATAAGGTTGCTGCCAAGGCTGTTAGTGATCAGATTGCCGCTTTGCCAGCAGTGGATAAGCTGGCACTGACCGACAAAGATGCGGTTGCTGCCGCCCGGGCTGTCTATGACGCGTTAAGCGAAGCCCAGAAAAAGCTGGTCACGAATCTTAGTACATTGACGGCCGTCGAAACACAAATGGCCAAGCTGCTGGCTGGCGAAGCCACCGAAGCCGACAAGGCCACGGCTAAAGCTGTCAGCGGACAGATTAGTGGATTGCCATCTGGCGACAAACTGGCCCTGGGCAGCAAGGCTGATGTGGTGGCAGCTCGCACTGCCTATAACAAACTGACCGACATTCAAAAAGCGTTGGTCTCCAACCTGGATGCGTTAGCTGTGGCTGAAGCTCGGATTGCCGAGCTGGAAGCGGCAACGCCACCGGCAAAAGATGAAGTCACCGGTATTGAAGTGGTTGGTCTCCCTGAAGGCGTTGGCCTGAAGGTTGAACCCGAAAGCGGCGACGCCGACAAGACCGACGAAGCGGAAAAGGCAGCTACAGAAGCCGGCATCAAAGATGCCAAGGTCGTCAGCCTCTACAGCATCAAGCCAGATATGAGTGACGAAGCGTTGGCTGAATTTAATAACAATCCCGACAGCTTTGTCACCCTGACGATGCCGTTAGGCGATGACCAGCAGGGTTATGACAGCTATAAGATTTATCATAAGAAAACCGACGGCACCGTGGAATGGATTACCCCAATCCTGTCCGCCGATGGAAAATCACTGCTCTTTAAAGTCAATGCCTTCTCCGAGTTTGGCGTCGTGGCAACAAAGGCTGTTGAGATCCCCACCGTTGATTTCAGTTACCGCACCCATGTTCAGAATGTGGGCTGGCAGGACTGGAAGAATAACGGTGCCATGAGTGGAACCCAGGGACAATCTCTGCGGTTGGAAGGGATCGAAATTAAGCGAGCCGATACCGCTGACGTCGACATGGGCATTCGCTACGAAACCCATATCGAAAATATCGGCTGGGAAGACAGCTGGAAAGCCGATGGCATCATGAGCGGTACCGAAGGGAAAGCCCTGCGACTGGAAGCGATCCGGATTGAACTAACCGGAGCCGCTGCCGAAAACTACGATGTTTATTATCAGGTGCATGCTCAAAATACCGGCTGGATGGCCTTTGCCAAAAACGGTGAAGACGCCGGAACAGCAGGATTTGGCTACCGCCTGGAAGGTATTCACGTGATTGTGGTACCCAAAGGACAAGCCGCACCGACACCAGAAGAAGGAAGCATTGAGACCGCGTTTCTGGTTAAAAACTGAGTAATAAACGAATCAGTTAAGGCAGTAAACAAACACAGACCCCTACGGGATGGAGGCTTAGCCTTCATCCCAAAATATAAATAGGAGTTCTTTTTTTGTATAAAAAAAAGAAAATGGGAGGCTTCAATGGCGACCAGAAAAACAATTGTAAAACCGGTCCGTTCGGTAGTACTTAAATAAAAAAAGAGCAGCGTGTTGGCTGCTCTTTTATGCTATCATTTTATTGAGCTTGCTTTTTTCTCAGTAAAAACACTTCTTTTTCATTTAGCAATTCTTTGTGTAAAATGAAATTAAGCGTCTCTTTGGTGTCGGTGAAATATTGCTCGGTATCAGTTTTGAATTCGGTTAAAACAGCAACCTGATCGGCGACAGCATCTAACTTAGTTTTGACACTAGTTAAATCAGATTCCAAGGTATCAAAGCGACCCTCCATGGTATCAAACTTTTTTAGCACAATGGTTTGAAACTCTTCGTTAGTCATAAATTCCCCTTTCAACGATCGGATATGTCGAGTTCATCTTGCAGATCATTTTAATTTATATTATTATACCTTAGTTTGTTAAAAATTAAAATAGTTATTTGAGGATTATAAACTCAAAACGACACCAATTATTTTCGAGCGATGATATTTTAAAATGAAGCAATTGTTAATAAAAAATATTGCAATTTCATACAGCAGATGATAAGCTTTATATAATAAGATGCAAAGCTGTTTGTTATACAATCAGTGGTGTAAAATTTAATCATGTCATAAAGAATGCCGGGAATGGTGTTAGTCAATCACATTATTCCATTAGGCTTAAGCAGGCAAGGCCTTTTTGTTTGCTTCAGGGGAATCCGGGTGAAAATCCCGAACAGATGCGCTACCGTAATTGCCAAAAGCATAAGCCGGGAACCTATTCTTTAGCAACAGCCATCGACCTTCGCAATTAAGGCGGTTGAGCAACAAAAAGTTCTACAGCAACTACTGGAACTTCGATCACAGGTCATTTTTTGACTTGGATGGAAGTTCTTTTTTTGTTGATTTTTCGCTTATATCATTAAGATAAAAATCAGTTATTGTAATTAGTACAGTTTGGAACAAGGAGGGATAGAGAGGGAACAAAGCTTGAGTCAACGGTTTGATAATCATTTAAAAAGAAGGAGAAAAAGCGAAATGAAAATGTTTAAGAAATCAAATGGGGTTTTGGCTATTCTATTGGTTTTAGGGATGTTCACACCCTTGTCGGTTATGGCAGCGGTTAACGAGGTGGAAAGCGGCAATGCCGGTGGTTCGGTTGTTATTGATATGGAGCGGTCAACGATTGGCCAGGGATTTTTCATCGAACCGGTTAAGATCAACTTTACAGAAGGTGAAACCGTCTTTGATCTGGTTTCACGATTGGCTGGGCCTGACAACATTATCGGGAGTAAGGTTTACATCAATGGCATTAAAGGAACTGATGCCGGAGTAGAATCGGTGGTGATCCCCAATTATATTGTCGAAAAGCTTGGCGGTGGTGATACCGCAACAGCCAAAGCCTTTGGAAATGCTGGCACGGATAATGCATTAGGGACCACCTCTTACAGTCAACAGGGAGGATGGATGTATTTAGTCAATAACCTCAGTCCGGATGTCGGTATGGGCGATTATGTGGTTAAAGACGGCGATGTTGTCCGGATTGCTTTTAGTTACTGGGGCTATGGAGCTGATCTGACTGGTTATGAATGGGGCTCACCGGAACCGAAGGTGATAATCGGTAATAAGGATGCCCTTTTAAAAGCAGTTGCTATCGTTAACACCGAGATGAAAGAAATTTATTTAAGTAATGATATCATAAAAATGGCCTATGACAATGCCATTGCAGTATCGACAAACATGGTTGCATCACAAAACGAAATAAATGTCGCAACCGCAGAACTTAACAATGCCGTTGCCGCCTTTAGTGTTAACGCTAGTTATCGGACTCATGTACAAAATGAGGGATGGCAAACGCTAAGGAAAAACGGGGAGGTAAGCGGAACGATTGGCGAATCACTGCGGCTGGAAGGGATTGAGATAAACCTGGAAGAAAATGCCGAGTATGACCTTGGTGTGGAATACAAGACCCACATTGAAAATCTGGGCTGGGAAGAGCAATGGAAAAGCAATGGGCAAATGAGTGGCACAGAAAAACAGGGTTTACGTCTGGAAGCCATTGATATTCAATTGACTGGCGCTGATGCCGATCAATTTGATGTTTATTATCAGGTGCATGCCCAGAATGTGGGTTGGATGGGTTATGCTAAAAACGGTGAGAGTGCCGGAACGGCAGGTTTTGGTTACCGACTGGAAGGTATAAAAATACAGGTAGTATCCCATGGTGCACCGGCACCAGTGGCGGCTGAGGGCACTGTGGGTAATGCATTTATAACTAAGTAATGAAAGGTGAAAAAATGAAAAGCTTGTTAAAAGACGTTAAAAGAAAAAGCTGGCTAATGGCCGGTTTGCTGATTTTAGTTTTGGTGTCTGTCCTAGGGTGGATGATGCCGGTCAAAGCCGCCGATAACAAAACAGCCATTGCGGTGAAGGTGGTCTACACCATCGAAAACAAGGTGGTTCCGGCTCAGGGAATCAATGAGAATTATGATGAATTCCTGCTAGCCAGCTACACGACTAAGTTAGTGGCGGCAGATGGTACCAGTGCGAGTCAGGCAATTATTGATAAAAGTCAGGCCAAACTGGTCCCGATGTACCCGGAAAGTACAATCCAAAATCCACTGATGTTTAGTGGGCTGGAATCAAAAGCTTATGATTTTAGTGGCGCTATTCCGGCACTTTTGAATCAGTACCTCATTGAGTATGACGAAGCACTGGCTGGTAACTATCAATTGACCTACTGGTACGAAGAAGAACGAACACCCTTAGCTGGGAAAGATTTTGAAGCCAACATGCCTTCGCTTAGCTATAATGGCAACACAACGGTACCTGATGGCGCTAAACAGGAAGCATTGATCAGTTCGGCTGAAAAATTGATTCAGGATTCACTGGTTTACCGCTTGCCGTCTACGGTATCGGGACAGGATGCGGTATTTGGAACAACAACCCAGGCCTATGGCTCATGGTTGATCTTTACGGCAGCCCGGGCCGATTATACGCCACACAGTGGCTTTTATGCCGAATGTTATGATGCCTTTGTGCAGAAATATCAGAAATCAGACAAAAAAGATGCTCAAGGCAAGCCTTTAAACGAAGGCTTTGATGCCAATGAGGTAGCCAAGGATGCCCTGGCAATCACCGCCATGGGTTATGATGCCAGAAATGTTGGCGGCTATAATCTGATTGAAATGCTGACCAATGGCAAGAACCCATCCGATGGGTATTTTGTTAAACAGGTCAGTGAATTTGCCATTGATTCCTATAATTATCTGCCGAATCGTGGCCATGCCTATATTCATGAGTTGGCCGCCAAGGCGCTGGCGGGTTCCGTTACTCATGTTGATCCGCTGATTGATATGTATATTATGGAATTCCAGCCGATTGCAGCTTTTTATGATCCCAATGCCAAAGACGGTGATGAATTTTATGATGTAAAACAAGCGATGGAGACGGTGTTCATTCCTTATTTCTCCCGGATTCAAGGCTATACTGGCCTCTTTTACAGCGGTATCGACTATAACAATGCCTGGTCGAATGCTCAAAGCTTTATTATGCTGGGCACCGCCGATGTCGATCTTTTCCAGACGGCCTTTATAAAAAATGGTTACTCGCTGCTTGATATTTTAACCGATAAAAACGAATCTTTCTCTGCTGATGAAGGTCAGATCGCCAGGGGTTATGAAGCCATTGTGCGAGCTTATCGGAATCAGAATAAGCTTTTTGACTGTACCGATGTCAGCAATTCTACCGTTAAGGTGAATGACGCCATTCGGGCCCTGCCAGAGGCCTCTGCAATCACGGCAGCCAACAAGGCAGCAGCTCAGCAAGGCTTGGATGCGGTGGATGCAGTACTTGGTTCGCTCAATTTAACGGCGAGTCAGAAAAGCAACATTGATATGACAAAGTATAATGCGGTTAAAGCGAAGGTTGAAGCAACGGAAGATCCCGCCGACCCCGTTGAACCAACGGTTCCGACCGTCAATTGTTTGTATCGAACCCATATTCAAAATGATGGTTGGGAAAAAGAGTTTAAAGCCAATGGAAAGATGAGTGGTACCGCTGGCCGTTCGCTTCGCTTAGAAGGCATTGAGGTAAAACTACAAGGTGATGCAGACCTGGGTATTGAGTACAAAACCCATATTGAAAACATCGGCTGGGAAGACGCATGGAAAGCCAATGGCGACATGAGTGGTACCAAAGGACAGGGATTACGCCTGGAAGCCATTGACATAAAACTAACCGGAGCCGATGCCGATAAATTTGACGTGTACTACCGTGTTCATGCGCAAAATTCTGGCTGGTTAAACTGGGCTAAAAATGGTGATAGTGCCGGAACCGCCGGTTTTGGTTACCGACTGGAGGGCATCAAAATTGTGGTGGTGCCAAAAGGTGAAACACCTCCGGCGGTAGAAGCAGGAACCAATGACTTAGCCTTTATCAACAACAACTGATGTTAAGGTAAACTGGGTTATAATGCCAGCATAAATCAAGGAGGTGAGCATTAGATGATTCTGATGAATATTTCAAATTACTCCGGCGATCTGGAAAAATTTGAAGGCGACTGGAAGAATGTGCAGAGTTTTTTAGAAAAACACCAACTGGATGGTGTGGAGTTGATTTGTTATGAAGAAGATTATCTGGATACGCTACCACGACAGATATTAAAAGGACTTCACTTGAAATATTTTCCCACCTGGCTGGAATTTTATCAAAATGATATGGCAAAGGTGTCGGAGATGTTTGGTGGGATGAAGGGGGTTCGTCAATATTATGGCGGTACCCATCCTGACATTCTGGTGGAGGCCTTTAGGCAGGAATATCAGCGAGCCCGGGAATTTGAGGTGGAGTATATGGTCTATCACGTTTCCCACGTAACCACGGAGCATTCATTTACCGGGGCTTTTGATTACACCGATGATGAGGTACTGGATGCAACTGTGGATCTGGTCAACCGGGCTTTTGATACCAATAGTGATGTACTGCTGCTGTTCGAAAATCTATGGTGGCCGGGGTTAACCCTCTTAGATAGGGACAAAGCCCAGCGGTTTCTGGATCAGATCAACTATGAAAATAAAGGCATCATGCTGGATCTCAGTCATTTGATGATCACAAACCCCAAGCTAAAAACAGCTCAAGAAGGTGCCGAATACATATTGGATTGCATTGAGAAGCTGGGTAGCTTAAAAGACTGGATCAAGGGCGTACATGTGAATCTGTCATTACCAGGAGACTATCTGTTATCAGATCATCGTACACAGTATCAAGAAATCCTGGCAACTGAGGATCAGTTTGAACGCTATCTTAAAACGGTGGGACATATTAAAAAAATTGACTGGCATGTGCCTTTTGATCATCCACTGGTTAAAAATATTATTGAGTCGGTGACGCCTGAATATATCGTGTATGAGTTGTTGGCCAAAGATTATGAAAGTCTGGATGCCTACATGGCGATTCAAAATCAGGCTATGGGATGTATTTGACCAGAGCAGAATAATTACTGAAAAGAGAATAATAAATAGTTTTTTGTTAAATGGTACTAATTAATGGCAATAAAAACTAAAAAACGGTTGCAATTTCAGATTCCTGGTGTTAATATTTAATTGATCTATTAAATGCGGTTAATTACTGACTGGAATTTAATTGGAGTTTCGTTATTCAAAATACGAAGTAAAAAGATTTTGAATAAGATTATTTTGACAACTTAATAATTGTTATAAAGAATGCCGGGAATGGTGAGTTTGATCTCAGTCAATTCTATTAGGCTTGATAAGGTGATCAGATTTATCGATCAAATTATCTTAGGGGAATCCAGGTGAAAGTCCTGAACAGATGCGCTACCGTAATTGCCTTTGGGCATGAGTCGGGAACCTATTCTTTATTAACCGGTATAATCCTTCGCACTTGAGGATACATGCCAAACAAAGTTCTACAGCATATTCTGGAGCTTCTGTCGTCAGTCATTTTTTGATTGAGACGGGAGCTCTTTTTTTGTAATTGTTTGGAAAATGTAAAAAAATTTTGATTGATGAAGTGAGGGAGAAGATGAAGAAGTTAATGAAGAAGATGTTGATGCTGGGATTAATGATGACCGTCCTGCTTTTTTCAGGACCGGTGCAAGCCGAAGAGAATGTGCCGGTTCAGGAAGAGGCACAGACCGGAACCATCAGTATTTCGGTGGAAAAATTTTCCTTGGGCGAAGGTTATTATGTCGAACCGGTGCAAATCCCTATTTATACTGGGGATACCGGAATAACAGTGTTAAACCGTTTTTTAGGAAGCGATAAAATTGTCTGGAAAAGTAATTATCTGGTTGGCATTTACGGTGCTCAGACTGGAGAACTCAATGTACCCGCCAGTATCTCTAAAATGGAATCCCATCAGGATTTTGGCGACGCACCAACAACAGAAACGGCCCTGGCCGAAGGTCTGACTTACCCGGATCGGCTATCAGAGAAAGATTACAGCCCCATGTCCGGATGGATGTATTCGGTTAACAATGTTTTTCCCGGTTATGGACTGGACGGGTATACGCCAGCTAATGGCGATATTTTTCGGTTGCAATTCACCCTCTGGGGTTACGGTGCCGATTTAGGTCAGGATTTTATGGGCGGAATGGCACCCATTAATCAAACGGACAAAAGCGATCTGACAAAACTGCTGGCAGAGATTAACTCCAGCAGCAAAAAAAGTCAGTATCTACAGGATACTCAGTTTAAAACATTGTATGATCAGGCCTACAAAATGATGATGAATTTTGAAGCAACGACGAAACAAGCGCGTGAATTATATAATGAACTAAAAGCCGCTATTCCCGTGGTAACTGAGCCCGTCAGTGCCACCTATCATACCCATATTCAAAACGTTGGTTGGGAAGAAATCTGGAAAACAGATGGGGTGATGAGTGGAACCTCCGGTCGGGGCTTACGACTGGAAGGGATTGAAGTTAAACTCAGTGGAACTGAAGGCCATGATTTAGGCATTCGGTATAAAACCCATATCGAGAACATCGGTTGGGAAAACGATTGGAAAGCTGATGGTGTAATGAGTGGCACCAAGGGACGGGGCCTGCGACTAGAAGGGATTGACATTGAGCTGACAGGGGCAGATGCCGGGCAGTTTGATGTATATTACCAGGTTCATGCCCAGAATTTTGGCTGGCTGGATTGGGCTAAAAATGGTGAAAGTGCCGGAACCGCGGGCTTTGGCTACCGGTTGGAAGGCATTCGGATTGTGGTTGTACCCGCTGGCGAAGCAGCACCGGGCTCAACGGAAAGACCTTTTGTTACCAATAACTAATCAAGCCAACAGAAGTAAATGATGCTTAAGCGGGCTGGAGTTGTCAGGATAGAAGTTAATCAATGATTGCGTTGAGATGAAAGTGATGTGAAAAAATGAAACACAATTTAATAAAAAAAATCAGCTCCTTTGTGTTAAGTGTAACACTGTTGCTCACATCCAACGCGATGGTATTAGCAGTCGGAGAGGTTAAGCCACAGCAGAGTAGCGTGACGGTAACGGTGGAAAAACTGACGCTAATGGATGGGTTTGTTTTAGCACCGACTAAGGTAACCGTTGGCAGCGGTGAAAGTCTTGGCAGTATCCTGGATCGGGTGGTCGGAAACCAGATGATCTGGCAAGGTGATCGGCTTTATGCGGTGGTTGGAGCGCAGTCTTCAGGCGATTCGGTACCTACTGTTATTTCGGCAATGGGAGTTAACGAAAATAATGAGGTATCGCCAACCCAGGCCAGCTTAAATGAAGTTGGACTTTTGTCCCCCGGACAACTCGGAGAACGCGATTACAACTCCATGTCGGCGTGGATGTGCACGATTAACAATCAACTGATCGGCAGCGAAATGGCAGGCTATGTTCCGAATCCTGGCGATGTTATCCGGGTGCAGTTTTCATTATGGGGAAACGGTGCCGATCTGGGGCAGACTCTTTCTGGAAACGTACCAGCTATCTTTGTGGCGGACAAAGACCCACTTTTAGAAGCCTTAGCTCAAGTACGGAACAGCCCGTATTTTAATCAGTTTATGACCGATGCGGCTTTTAGTGATGCCTATGATCAGGCCATGAGTATAGCGAAGAACTTACAGGCCTCACAGGGGGCCGTCGATGCGGCGACAGATCAATTAAAAACACTACAGCCAATTCCCGCTGAGTCAATCACGCTATCGGTTGGAAATCTGGAAATGAATGTGGCTCAAACCTATGAACTAAAGGTGACGGTTTATCCGGAAAACGCGACCCTTGGCAAAGTAGTGAACTGGCAGTCCACTAATCCGGACGTGGCGATGGTTGATGATAATGGCGTGGTTACCGGGATGGGGCCAGGTCTGACAACGGTTTTGGCAACAACACAAAGTGGCGATTTAAGCGCGACCTGTCTGGTCGATGTAAGAGCCATCCCGATGACCGGTATTAAGCTTAGTTTAAATGGATTGGCCCTGGAGACGGCGGGAATCCATCAGTTGAGTGTCTTTTATACGCCGGAGAGCACAACGGACGCAAAAGAGGTGCGATGGTTAAGTTCGGATACTGGAGTTGTGGAGGTATCCACATCGGGTTTGGTTACGGCAACTGGCAAGGGAACGGCAACGATTACTGCCCAAACAGCCGGTGGCCACACCGCGAAGTGTGAGGTGACGGTGGCCACGCCGCGGGAATTGGCGGATGGCATCACGGCAAAAATAAACGCTTTACCAAAAATTAAAGCGTTGGTGCTTTCGGATAAGCCGATGCTGGAAGCGATCAAAGCCGAGTACGAGGTTAGTCCCGAAAATACCAAGCGGCTGGTGAGTGTTTCGGCAATCGAGAAGCTGACGGCTTTGCTCAATCGGATGGCTGAACTGGAGGTAAATCAGGCGCTGGCAAATCAGGTGATTGCCGCCATTAATCTGCTCCCAGAGCCCGATCAGACTAAGCTAATAAACGAAGCGGCGGTGGTATCGGCGAGAGCTGCTTTTGTCAGTGGATTAACCGCTGAGCAACAAAGTCTTGTTCCTAAAGAAGCACTTGATAAGCTGACGGCCTGTGAAAAAATGATCAAGTTGATCAAAAAAAACAATCAGAATGCTGCAAGAATCGTTATGGCAACCATTGCAGACTTACCTCAAACATTAACGCTAGCTGATGTTAAACAGGTATCCGCTGCCCGTAAAGATTATGAGGCATTAAATACCGACCAGCAGGGGCTGGTTGAAAATAGTGGGATCTTAAATACGGCGGAATTAGAGATTGTCAAGCAGATCCAGCTTGCGACTTCAGACATTGATGAGCAGACGTTAACGATCGGTTCTTATCAGTTTTTAACATTCTTAGAACTGGGAAAAGCATATGACTGTTTAGCAGAAAGTCAGCAGAGACTTCTGGACACCAGCGTGAAAGATAAAATTCTGGGGCTTCAGAAACGAGTGAAAGCTCAAAACAAGGCAGACGGCGACATTGTTGTTGATACGCCCTGGTATGTCAGTCAGCAGGTGGATCAGGTTAAGGTTACACAAATAGCCTATAGCAAATTTATCGAGCTGATGAAAAACGAAAAAATTAGTTCGGAATCAACCCAATTATTAAATTTATACACCATATCCTTAAAAGATATGACAAACTACAACCTGGACTATATGCCTACTTCAGATGAGCGATTAACCATATCATTATCGGTGAGTAACGATGTTCTGGCTTATGATCAGTTAAGCATTGTTACCCAGCAAAAAGATGGAACCGTTACAGTGATTGACAAAGACCAGTATACACTTTTAGAAAATCGAATTGAATTCAAAAGCGTCAATCCTTCACTGGTGGGAATTATCGTGGATAGAACTTCCCTTAAAACCTTGCAAACAACGATCAATACCGAACAGATTAATCCGTTGGAACCGGAAATCACCAAAGCGCTGGAGAAAACATCGGATTATATGCTAATAGCAGCGGCAAATCCGACCATTCAAAGCGGTCTCTGGGAAACCGTCTGCTTTGCCAGAGGGGGGTATGCGGTGCCGGAAGGCTATTATGAACTGTTCTACAGTAATGTGGTAAAGGAGTTAAACGAAGGGGGCGGATCAATTTCCGGTGATCGGACCAATACCGACTATTCAAAAACCATTTTGGCTTTAACTGCCATTGGCAAAGATCCTACCGATGTTGGTGGTTATAATCTGCTGAGTAAACTGTCCAATTTTACCCAGATTAAGCGGGGTGGCATGATGGCCTATGTTTGGGCACTGATTGCGTTGGATTCAAATAATTACGAGATACCGCTCAATACAACGGGTGTGCAAACCACCCGGGAACTTCTGATTCAAACCATTCTGGATCGGGAAGTGGTAACCAGTGCCGGGGTCCGGGGTGGCTTTTCACTGTATTCAGACAGTGCTGATGCGGCTCCGGATACGGATGTGACGGCGATGACGCTTCAGTCGTTGGCGAAATATAAAGATCGGGAAGATGTTAAACCAGTCGTTGACCGGGCCGTGAACACCTTGGCTGAACTTCAGAATAGCAACGGCAGTTATGGCACCTTTGGTGCACCGGAAACCTCTGAGAGCACATCCCAGGTCATTCTAGCATTGACCTCGCTGGGCATTGATCCCGCCGCTGATCCCCGTTTTATCAAGGGTGATCATTGGATCTTATCCGATTTGATGAACTATTATGTCGACGGAGGCGGCTTTATGCATATAAAAGCCGGCGGTACCGGCAACGGTGGCGGCGAACCCGGCACGCTCAATGGGATGGCTTCTTATCAGGCCATGCAAGCGATGATTTCCTATAATCGCTTAAAAAGTGGGAAACCCTGGATTTTTGGGATTACCGATGGCTTTAACCCAGTCATTGACAAAGAAAAAAGCCTCGATGATATAAAAAAAGAATATGAACAGAGTTTTGGTACTACAAAATCAGGCGGAAGTGGTACGGTTGCAAAAGCGAGTGGTGGAACAGCGGCCGCCGGATCTGCTACCGGCACGACGGCGACGGCTGCTTCAAAGGGTGGAACGTCTGCTGAGAATTTTACACCCTGGTCGTTTGATGGTACCTATACTCCAAACGCAAAAACTGCTGAGGCGGAAAATTCTGGGGCCATGATCATTGATCAAATCAATGGTCCGATGATTTTTGGCGGTGTTGTGATTCTACTGACCGGTATTGTGGGAGCAACCATGTATCTGGTTAAGAAAAAGAGAATGAAACGGGCATGAATACGGTTGATAACAAAATTAAAAATTCGCCATGGACACGGCTTTTTAAGAATCGCACCCTGATTTCATCACTATTAGTTTTTATCCTGATCCCCCTGACTATCTGGGTGGGGATTACCTATTTGGGGGATCGGAAATACTTATTTATTAGTTTGCTGATTATTTTTTACAGCTTTATTCCGTTTGGCTTGTCTTTTGAAAATAGAAAGCCGGAAGCTCGGGAACTGGTGTTGATTGCAGCAATGGCCGCCATTGCTGCCTGTGGGAATCTGGCCTTTTTTATGATTACCCCGTTCCAGGCTGGCGGTGCACTGATTATCATTGCTGGAATTTGTCTGGGTCCGGAACAGGGATTTCTAACCGGGGCCATGGCCCGGCTGGTGGTAAATATGTTTGCCGGTCAGGGACCCTGGACCCCCTGGCAGATGTTTTGCTGGGGCTTATTGGGATTTTTAGCGGGGCTCTGCTTTAATAAAGACCTGGAATTTGTTAAAAAGGAAAGCGATTTTAAAATCGTTTTGGGTCCGGTTATGGGTGTGCTTTTCGCAATTCTAATTGGCCTGCTGATGCACCTGTTTCTCAATGTAGGCGGGACCTTTATGGGGTGGCAGCTTTATGGATATGGCGCTATTGGTCTTTTAATTGGCATTCTGATTCAGCACAAGCGGCTACCTGTCGATCGGCTAACCATCGGGGTCTTTGGTTTTCTGACGACCTTCATCATTTATGGGGGAATCATGAACATCGCTGCATTGGTGATGTCAGTCGGTGTTTCTGGTTCCGGAATGGCCATGGATTGGAGCTCCATGAAGCTTTTATATATTTCCGGTGTACCCTATGATGCGGTTCACGCGCTGGGGACGGCGTTTTTTGGGGCGATGTTGGGTCCGGTGATGGTCGAGAAGCTGGAGCGGGTAAAAATAAAATTCGGTCTGTATCAATAACAATTGCCGGTACGACGTTGTTTGTTGATGGCATAGAAAATGACTAAAATGAGTCAGGAAGAATTGTTGAGGAGAAGAACATGAAGGAAGGTTTGCAAAAGAGGTGGCTGTTGCTACTGCTTATGTTTATTTTAATGGCAGTAACAACCTTGGGGTGCAGCAATATTAATGCAGCATTATCCAGTGATGCGGAGTCACAGGATGTCGTGGAATTAGCAGATGATACTGCGATCCCGGAGGATGGCGTAATTACTGCGGCCCAGTTTCGCTCCATCGCCGGTCAGGATCGAACGGTAACTTTTTCGGGCACCGGGGAAAATGGCATCAATTACGTTTGGTCGTTTAGTGGTAAGGATATCAAAAACCCGGTTGATCAGAACTTGAAAATTGAATTTAGCACCCAGGGTGACACCCTTAATCGCATTAAAGCAGGGGCCGGAAATGCGCCCTATGGCATTGGGATGAAAATAGCTGGGAGTAACGGGCTGATTACCGTTCCAACCTTAACCATCACCCTTGCGGAAAAATGGGACGCAGACAGTGCTGCGCTGTGTAAAGTCAATGCCGGAAGCGTTGCTAAGATGAGTAATGCCACCTTTGATCCCCAATCAGCTACGACTCGCTTATCCTTTAAGGTCATTGAGACTGGAGATGATTATTATGTTGTGGCTGGCAAAACCATTGCACCGATCCAGAATGCCAGTTCAGGTGAATCAGGAACAACAGGAGACGGTATGGCAGCAGCGGATGGTTCAAGCAGTAGCAGTTCGGCTGGCAATGTCTGTACCCTTTCAATTAATTGTTCGACCCTGCTCGATCATATGGACCGATTGCCTTCAGGAAAGGGTGCCTTTGTTCCGGCCAACGGCTGGATTCTTTACCCCTCGGAAGTGAGCTTTAACGCGGGAGAATCGGTTCACGATGTGCTTCAACGGGTCTGTCGGGACAATGGTATTCACATGGAATCCAGTTTTACACCGGCTTATAACTCCGCTTATGTTGAGGGTATCAACCAGCTTTATGAGTTTGACGGTGGGGAGCGTTCCGGATGGATGTATAATGTCAATGGTTGGTTCCCCAATTACGGGTGCAGTCAATACGCCGTCAAACAGGGTGATGTCATTAACTGGGTTTACACCTGCGATCTGGGCAGAGATGTTGGGGATAATAGCATGTGGTAGGATTTAAGAAGTGAATCTTGTCAGTTAAGTAGGAGCTATCAGCTTTGCGCCCGCTTTGGCGCAAAGCAATGGCCGCTCAATGTTTTTTGTTTCGTAATTGTTTATCAACAAATCATTAAGGAGGGTGTCAATGGAAGATGCTTTTTCGACCTATCATCCGATCATAAATTTTTTCTATTTTGTAGTCGTCCTGACCATCAGTGTGTTTTTTAATCACCCGGTGATTTTGGGCGTGTCGCTTATATCGGCAATCATCTATTCTATGGTGCTTCAAGGCTGGCAGAAGGTGCTGAAATTTAATTTCTTATTTATGCTGCCAATGTTAATTATTGTAGCGCTGATTAACCCGCTCTTTAATCATGCTGGGGTAACCATCTTGTTTTACTTGAAAAATGGCAATCCCATCACCCTGGAATCCATCATTTATGGCATTGTGATGTCGGTGATGCTGGTCCAGGTGATAATCTGGTTTTCCTGTTATAACATTATTATGACATCGGACAAGTTTATCTATCTGTTTGGGCGAATCATCCCGGCACTGTCGCTGATTTTTTCCATGGTTTTGCGGTTTGTACCAAAATTCAAGGCTCAGCTTAAGGTGATCAGTAATGGGCAGAAATGCATTGGTCGGGATATTACCAACGGTAATATCTTAATGCGGGCCAGACATGGGGTAACCATTCTCTCGATTATGGTCACCTGGGCGCTGGAAAATGCCATTGAAACCGCGGACAGCATGAAGGCGAGAGGCTATGGGCTAAGCGGTAGAACGGCCTTTTCCCTCTATCGTTTTGATAAACGGGATAAGGGAATGCTGGCAATGATGCTGGGCTTGCTGCTGTTGTTTATTGTCGGGGTATCGATGGGTAACACCTTTGTTCAATATAATCCCGCGATTGTTATAAGTGGCATTAACCCGGTCACCTTTTTTAGTTTTTTTACTTATTTCATTTTTGGAGCCTTTTGTTTGATGCCGGTGGCAGTAGACGGTCTGTCTTACCTGAGATGGGAAAAAATGAAGGCGGTGATACCGGAAAAAGAGTTCCATATGGAAATGCAGGTGAGTGTGGAAGCACCATAAACACACAAAAATAAGAACGTGAATGACGTTGATCTTTACAGTAGATCTTTAAGAAGGAGGCATTGATGATTTTTATCAATCAATCAATTAAAGGATGACAGTATTAAGAATAAACAACCTGAGCTTTACCTACCCGGAGATGAATAAACCGGCCCTGAAAAATATGAATCTAGCCATTGAGGAGGGGGATTTTGTGGTGCTGTGCGGCAAAAGTGGCTGTGGTAAAAGCACCCTGCTCCGGCATTTTAAGTCGGTCCTGACCCCTTATGGGACACGCACCGGAGAAATCCTGTATCGGGAAAAACCCCTGGAAGAAGCCGATTTAAGAACCCAGAGTCAGGAAATTGGCTACGTGCTGCAAAGCCCGGAAAATCAGATTGTCACTGATAAGGTCTGGCATGAACTGGCCTTTGGTCTTGAAAGCCTGGGCTATGATACCCCGACCATTCGTCTGCGAGTCGCTGAAATGGCCTCCTACTTTGGCATCCAGGGCTGGTTTAAACGCAATGTCGTGGAATTGTCCGGGGGACAAAAGCAGCTACTGAATCTGGCCTCGATTATGGCCATGCATCCCGCGGTGCTGATTCTGGATGAACCAACCTCTCAGCTTGATCCTATTGCAGCTTCGGATTTTCTGGAAACGGTTAAAAAAATCAACCGCGAACTGGGAACCACCATTATTATGACCGAACATCGTCTGGAGGATGTTCTCCCGGTTGCCGATCAGGTGGTGGTCATGGATGAAGGCGAAATCATCGCCACGGGAACCCCCCGCCAAATCGGAAAAAAACTACGGACCCTTGGTCACGATATGTTTTTATCGATGCCGGCCCCGATGCAGATTTTTGCCGAGGTGGAATCGGATCTGGAATGCCCGATTACGGTGAGAGAAGGCCGCAAGTGGATGAGCGAACTGTTTTGCAATAATCCGGGTCTAAAAACAGTCATGCCGCTGGAAACCCCGGAGCCAGCATTAAGTGACCCGGTCGTGGAGCTTAAAGAGGTTTGGTTTCGCTATGATAAGAACTTGCCGGATGTGGTTAAAGACTTATCACTGCGGGTTCGAAAAGGCGAGTTTTACTGTCTGGTAGGCGGAAATGGCACCGGGAAAACAACCTCACTATCGCTGATTTCGGGGATCAACAAACCGTATCGGGGCAAGGTGCTACTTAATGGCCGAGATGTCAGAAAGCTAACCGATAAAGAATTGTTTCATGGCATGTTGGGGGTACTGCCACAAAGCCCCCAAAGTCTGTTTGTTAAAAAGACGGTGGAACGGGATTTATATGAAATGATTGGCGGAACCAGAGCGATAAAAGGTAGCACCTCTGACTGCGATCAGAACCAAAAAACAATGGTGGATAAGTTTGTTAAACTGATGCATCTTGAACATTTGTTGGATCAGCACCCTTACGACCTCAGCGGCGGCGAACAGCAACGGCTGGCCCTGGCCAAGATCATGCTACTGGAACCGCAGATTCTATTGCTCGATGAACCAACAAAAGGCCTGGATAACCACTTTAAGCGGGAACTGGGCGAGATTTTGAGAGCACTTCAAAAACAGGGGGTGACCATTATTATGGTTTCCCATGACATTGAATTTTGTGCCTTGTTCGGGGATGTTTGCGGCTTGTTTTTTGATGGCAGTATTGTCACCAGTAATTCACCGCGGGCTTTTTTTTCGGGCAACAGTTTTTATACCACCTCAGCAAACCGGATGTCCCGGCATATCTTTGAAAATGCAATTACAGTAAAGGATGTGATTACATGTTGTCAGATGAATTTCTAGATGACCGAGATGAGGTTGAAGAACAGGTCGAACCACCTGGCAAAAAAAATCTGAGCAAAAGAAGGCTGAGCAAACGGACATGGGCCGCCCTGATGATGATTCTGATGATGATTCCTCTGACGATCTGGTTTGGTATTTATTTTATGGAAGATCGTAAATATTATTTTATCAGCCTGTTTATTATTATCTATACCTGCATCCCTTTTTTGATGGTGTTTGAAGGACGTAAGCCCCAGGCTCGAGAGCTGATTATCATCGCCGTGCTGGCGGCTATCGGTGTCGCTGGACGGGCCGCCTTTTTCATGTTGCCACAGTTTAAACCGGTGGTGGCCATTGTCATCATTGCCGGGGTTTGTTTTGGTGCCGAATCCGGCTTTCTGGTGGGAGCCATGGTTTGTTTTGTGTCCAACTTCTTTTTTGGTCAAGGCCCCTGGACCCCCTGGCAGATGTTTGTCTTCGGTATTATTGGTTTTCTGGCGGGCATTCTGGTAAAGAAGGGTGCCATGAAAAAAAGCAAGGGTCAGCTCTGTCTGTATGGCTTTCTGGCAACCTTTTTTATCTATGGCGGAATTATGAATATGGCATCCTTGCTGATGTGGTCCAGCATTATTAACTGGAAAACGATTTTAGCCACTTATATCACTGGGGCACCCTTTGATTTGATTCATGCCAGTGCCACTGTGTTTTTCTTATTTGTTGCAGCTAACCCGATGATTGAAAAATTGGAACGGATCAAGAAAAAATATGGTCTGATTGATCCAAAATAGATTTTGTTTTAGTGAAAAAAGATCAAAAGTGACAGGGAGAGTTTCTTTTGATGATGACAGCGGATGCTGAGATGGAGAAATGACGAAATGGAAGAGTATAGTAAAGCAGTAGAAACGCGGCAAACCCAGGTATGGCATGTGAATCAGAGAGTAAAACAAGAGGGTCTCTTTGATTGCAGCGATGCGAAAAGTATAAAAAACAAACAGATGGAGGTCACGGAACCCTTTAGGGAGATTGGCACGGGTGCCTTTAAAGGAATCACAAAGGTGCGGCGGGTAGTTTTGTCAAACAGCGTCAAAATTATCGGCAATGAAGCCTTCCGGGGTTGCACCATGTTAAATCGGATTGAACTATCAAAACAAATCTGGCGCATTGGCAAGGGTGCCTTTTACGATTGTCTGCGACTAAGAACTATCGATATCCCCTGGCGGGTCAGGCGGATCGAAGAAAAGACCTTTAAGAAGTGCCGGTCTTTGAATGATCTTGTTTTGCATGACAATATTGAGTACATTGGGGAGAGTGCCTTTCTGGAATGTGAGGCATTAGCTGGAATTTCTATACCGGAAAAAGTGGAAGCGATCAATTTCAGAGCTTTTTGTGGATGCAAGAAATTGCAAGCGGTGAAGTTGCCGATGAATTTAAAAAGCATCGGCAGAGAAGCATTTTACAATTGTGGACTATTATCAATTGAGCTCAATGACCAGTTGGAGTCAATTGAAGAAAGTGCCTTTCTGAAATGTAAAGTTCTTGAGGAAATTGAAATCCCCAAAAGTGTAAAGCACATCGGGAAATGGGCCTTTCATGGCTGTCCAAAACTGGTAAAAGTAACTTTCCGTAGTGACCCGGAATATTTGGGTGAATGGCTTTTCAATCGAAAAAGTGTTAGAATATTCTGCAAAAAGGGATCTCGGGTCGATCAGTATTGTCAAAATTACGAGTATCAGACGGAGTATTTATAATAACGGTGTTTGTAAAAATTATGATGAGGAGCAGGCGGGATGATCAGGACATTGGGAAAGAATCAGGTGAGAATTTATAAACAGGAAAAAATTGTCATCAACGGAAATTATGATGCGATTGGTTTTGGTGCATTTGAAAATAAGATGAGTTTAAAAAAATTGACCTTACCGGAAGGTTTGATTCGAATTGATAAAAATGCCTTTAAAGGTTGTACGGCCCTGAAAACCCTTCATGTTCCAGTAACGCTCAAAGAAATTGGGGAAGCAGCGTGGATGGGCTGCACCAATTTGTTGATGATCGAAATCCCGAATGGCATTCGGTCAATTCCGCCGAGAACGTTTAAAAATTGTCTGGCCCTGACTCAGATCACACTTTCGCCAAGTAGTTGCTTAACCGGTATTGGAGAAAGTGCCTTCGAATCCTGTCGGGAATTAAAAACCATTGCGATCCCCAATGGGGTCAGCCGGATTGAACGACGCACCTTTTATCGGACCAAGAATATGAAAAGCGTGGTATTCCCAGAAAATCTGACCTTTATTGGCAAAGAAGCATTCTATTTTTCCGGACTGGAAGGAAAACTGATGATCCCAGAGGGCGTGACAGAAATTGAAGAGAGTGCTTTTTTTAGGTGTAAAAACCTGACCGAGGTGTTCATTCCCGGTAGTGTCAAGCGGCTGGGAAAATGGACTTTTCATGGCTGCTCGCGGCTTAAATATCTGACTATTCTTCATAATATTGATGAAATCGGCGAATGGATTATTAATAAAAATGATACCATAATTCGCTGCATAAAGGGTTCCCGGGTGGATCACTATTGCCAATCCCAGGAGTTTCGAACAGAATACGTAAATAATGTTGCGAAAAAATAAAGGACTTCAATAACTAGAATTTAGACGATCAAATGCTTGGCTTGGGATGAAGCTCGCTAAAATATTCAATTGAAAAATTTCCCGTTCTATGATACACTTCCACTAATATAATAGGAAAGTGATGAGGAAAGGGGTGTAAGACCCCTACAGCCCCCGCTACTGTAATTGCTGACGACGTTTTTAATCCACTGTCTAACCGATGGGAAGGGAGAACTGAGGATGAAGCAAGAGTCAGGACACTCATAATCATAGAAATTCTTCGGTGGGAAGAAAAGAATTAAACCTTTTGTTTAGTATCCAGCCTCCACAGGAAGCTGGATTTATTTTTGCGAAAAAAGCAAAAAAATAAAGAAAAAGAAGGAAGAAAATGAAAAAGAAAAGTATGAGAAGGTTGTTGGTGATTTTTACCGTATTAGCGCTGATGGTATCCTTTACCGGCTGCCAGAGTGGCGAGTCATCCGCAGATGGTTCCGGCGTCTCACCCAAAAGCGGTGCTACCACCTATCCGGTGACAATAACCGATGATCTTGGAAACGCCGTCAAGATTGAAAAAGAACCCCAGAAAATTGTCTCACTGTCTCCCGCTGCAACCGAGATTTTATTCGCCATTGGTGTAGGGGATCAGGTGGTGGGTCGCACCGAGTATGATAATTATCCCGAACAGGCGCTAACCGTGCCGAGCATCGGTGACTACAATGCGCCCAATGTGGAAAAAATCATTGCTCTGTCACCCGATTTAGTACTGGCTTCAGATTTTGTTTCCGATGATGTCAGAAAACAACTGGAAGCCACGGGTGCAAAGGTCATCCTCTTTAGTCCGATCAGTATAGATGGGGTTATGAAAGATATTGTGATTGCGGGTGAAGTGGCAAACGCTAATGATGCGGCTGGGGATGTGGTTAAAAAAATGATGACGGATCGTCAGGTGATCGTTGATCAGGCCAAAACTGCTAAAACCCAGAAATCAGTCTTTATTGATGTGGGTGACTTCTTCAGTGCTGGTCCTAACTCGATGATGGATGCAATGCTTATTGATCTTAATGCCAAAAATATCGCTGCTGATGCAGCTACGCCATGGCCTCAGCTTAGTACTGAACAAATTATTGCGAGCAATCCGGATGTGTATATTTCCCTTTACAACACACCAGAACAGGTAAAGGCGACGCCCGGGTTTGACAAGGTTACCGCGATTAAAAATAACGAGATCGCATATTACGAATTTTTAACCCCGGAAAGCGATTTAATTCAACGACCGGGCCCCCGGATTGTACAGGGGCTGGCATTGTTGGCTAAGGATATTTATCCGGAAATATTTGCAAAATAAAGTGTCTGTTAAACCAAAATTGGTAGGGGTGAAATCTGTTCGCCCCTGAATTTTATCAGATGAAGAAGAGAGAATTCAGGAGTGAACAGATTAAATGGAGAAAATGGAGTCAGCATGAAAAAAAAACTGAAAAAATACGCGTTGCCATTGTCGATTGCAATCTGCATCGGCACGATTTATCTGTGCACCCTTACGGGGATTACGACCATTTCGTTTGGGGATGCCAATAAAATTCTGTTAAATCAGATCTTTCATATTAATCTGGGGATGGAAAATATCAATGAGGGCGCAACGGCGATTATCTGGAATGTTCGCCTACCCCGGGTCATTCTCGCTTTTCTGACCGGTGGTGCTTTGGCACTGTGCGGGGCTGCCTATCAGGGAATCTTTAAAAATCCGATGGCCGACCCCTACATTTTAGGGGTATCCTCCGGGGCGGCATTGGGTGCCTCGATTGGTATTGTGATGAATTTCTCCAGTAATTTTTTAGGATCCAATGGGGTTGCTATCCTGGCTTTTGGCGGTTCTTTTTTAACCATTCTGTTGGTTTATAATATTTCCCGGGTCGGTCGTAAGGTGCCGGTGGCCACGCTTTTACTCAGTGGCATCGCCATTGGCCAATCACTGGGAGCCTTTATGTCATTACTGATGATCTTTAATAATGATAGCATGACGCAAATTATTTTTTGGGTGATGGGAAGTTTAAATGGTAAGGGTTGGGATCAGGTCCTGATTGTATTGCCCTATGTAGTGATTGGCTGCGTCATCATGTTAACCTCCGTCAGAGAGCTGGATATTATGCTGCTGGGCGAAGAAACGGCCACTCAATTGGGCGTTGATACCGAGGCGCTTAAGAAGAAAATCCTCTTTTCCTCATCCCTTATAACGGCAGCAGTGGTTGCGGCCACGGGGATTATCGGATTTGTTGGGCTGATTGTGCCCCATATTGTCCGCATGATCACCGGTCCCAAACACCGCACATTGGTACCCTTTTCAGTGCTCTTTGGCGGTGCTTTTCTCATTCTTTGCGACACCCTGGCCCGGTCGGTGACCTCTCAGGAAATTCCGGTGGGTGTAATCACCGCCGCCTTTGGCGGTCCTTTCTTTGTTTATCTGCTCCGCAAAAGAAAAAAAGGGGGGCTCTGAGATGGAACGGTTAATGCCAAGAATCATGCTCGATTTCAAGGATGTGGTATCCGGTTATGGCGAAAAAGATATCCTACAGGGATTTAGCGCGACCATCTGCCAGGGCGAGTTTGTCGGGCTGATTGGTCCTAACGGCACCGGCAAGTCAACCCTGTTAAAATGCTTGTCCGGACTGCTGCCGATTAAATCCGGGGTGATTACCCTGGAAGAAAAGAACAATACTAACTATACCCAACGGGAACGGGCCCAGATGATCGCCGTGGTGCCCCAGTCTTTTGATATCGACTACGATTTTACCGTGGAGGACATCGTTCTGATGGGGCGAAACCCCTATCTGAGTTATCGCACCAGAGAAACTCAGAATGATTATAATATTGTAACCGAGGCCATGCGGGCTACCAAGACCTTAAATTTTAGAAAACGGTTTTATAATAATCTTAGCGGTGGCGAAAAGCAACGAGTGATTATTGCCCGGGCCATCGCTCAGGAACCGGATATCATTCTTCTGGATGAACCCACCTCGGCTTTGGATATCCACCATCAGATTGAAGTGATGGAGCTGATCCGCAACCTGAATTTAAAAAAATCGATGACCGTGGTGGCAGTGCTTCACGACATCAATCTGGCGGCCCGATATTGCAACCGGCTTATTTTAATGAAAGACGGCCGGGTCATCATCGACGGAACACCGAAAGAAGTAATCACCGAAGCCAATCTCAAAAAAGTCTATGAAATGAAAATGTTTATTCAGGAGAATAAGCTTTTTTGTAAACCGGAGATTATCCCACTGCGGGTGATTAAGGAATCGGAAAACTATCGCAGTTTGAAAATTCACGTGATCTGTGGAGGCAATCAGGCTTCTCAGGTGTTAGAAGAACTGGAGGCCATGGGCCATCAGGTCACAGCCGGAGTGGTCAACCAGGGCAGTGATGACTGGACCATCTGTGATGTGCTGGGGATTCCGATGGTTGAAGAAAGTCCTTTTACCGCCATCAGCAGGGAAAAGCAGGAAGAAAACCTGGCGGTGATGGCAGAAAGTGACCTGATTTTGATTTCGGATCTGCCTTTTGGTCATGGTAATATTAATAACCTGATGGGTTTGGAAAACCTGCGGGGTGAGCTTTATTTCCATCGAAATTGTCTGAACAACGATTTTACCGAAGGCGAGCTGGTTAAACAGCTTGAGCTTATCAAAAAGAAGAAAACGGTCAACGAAATGAATAGTCATCAGGAGTTTATAAAAATGATCAAAGAACGGACCCTGATTAATGAAAAATAGCTTCGCAAATGGTTGGCTGGAAGCAGCCGCTGTGCGGTGAAGTTTTTAATATATGAGTCGGATTAAATATTTAATGTAGGGGCGATTATTAATCGCCCGCATACTGCACAATTACCGGTTCAATTTGCAAAATTCTTTAATTCAACGTATAGAGCAATTTTAATAACAATATAAGCGTGTGATACAAGTCATTAAAAAAAGGAGACAGAAATATGAATTATTTTATGCTGGCGGGAACCAGCAGCAATGTTGGCAAAACAACGGTTACCATGGGCATCATGGCGGCCTTTAAAAAGCGGGGTCTCCGGGTAAAGCCTTTTAAAACCGGTCCGGATTATATTGATCCGATGTTTCATCGCTTTGTTACTGGTGAACCTTCCATTAATCTGGACACCTGGATGCTGGACGAGGAAATCATCAGGGGGCTCTTTTTTAGACGGCTGGACGAAGAAAATGGTCTGGGGATTGCTGAAGGGGTCATGGGTCTCTATGACGGCCATAGTCTGGAGTCGGAGGTGGGCAGCAGTGCCTATCTGGCCAAAACCATTGGCGCACCGGTGATTTTGATCATTGATGGCCGGGGCATGGCTAAGAGCGCCGCAGCACTGGTAAAGGGTTATGTCGATTTTGACCCCGAAGCGAATATTGTGGGGGTCATCATCAATCGCATTTCATCAAAGTCTCATTACCTGTTGTTAAAAGAAATGATTGAAGCCTATAATGATGTGACCTGCCTGGGTTATTTTCCTAATAATCCGGACATTGTCATGGACAGTCGTCACCTCGGGCTGGTACCGGTGGAAGAGATTGCTGATTTCAGGGAAAAGGTGGACAAGGCCGGAGCGTTGGCCGAAGCCTATATTGATCTGGATAAATTATGGGAAATTAGCAAGCATGACCAACCGGTGAGTGCTTTTATCGATCCCTTTTTAGCTTATGCCGATAAATATCAGGGGTTGCGGATTGGCGTTCCCAAAGATCGGGCCTTTAATTTTTACTATGATGACAATTTTAAAGCCCTGGCAAACGCCGGAGTGGAAGTGGTTACTTTCAGTCCCTTAAATGATGCGCGTCTCCCAGAGCATCTCGATGGTTTATATATCGGTGGTGGCTTTCCGGAAATATTCGGCGCCGAGCTGGCCGCCAACACGTTGATGATTGCTGATATCAAGGATAAGCTGGAAGCCGGATTGCCCTGTTATGCGGAGTGCGGGGGGCTTATGTATCTGACCAATTCGATGACTCTAAACAGCGGTGAAACGAATCCGGCGGTGGGATTTTTCGATGCCGATTCCACAATGACCAAACGGTTGCAGCGGTTTGGATATGTTGATATTTCGGCCTATCTTGGTGGAAAAAGCATTGCGGTTCGCGGACATGAATTTCATCACAGCCTGGTTTCTAGTGATGAAGTCTTGCCGACGGCCTATGTAATCACCAAAAAAGGGAAAACCTGGACCTGTGGGTACCGCCAGAAAAATGTCCTGGCTGGTTATCCGCATATTCATTTTTACAGCAACCCGATGTTTTTAAGCAGTCTCCTAAATGTCGTTCTGGAGCACAAAGCGGGGCAGGCATGAGGCGGGTTAAGGTCGAAACCCCGGGCACCTGTGGCGAATATATTCAGGGCTGGTATGATGGCAGTCCCTGTCTGGTATCCAGCCCGATTGACCGCTATTCCCGGATTACGATTGCTGAAGGCCCGGGGAATCTTGAGGTGTTAAAGCCCAAAACCAGAAAACAGGTCGAAGCGGTTTTTCGGCGCTTTGCGATTCCAGAGCTGGAAAAAAAACATTTGCATTTTTCCATGGTTAGTGATATTCCCGTGGAAAAGGGAATGGCCAGCAGCACTGCCGATATTGCCGGAATGGCTGCCGGGCTTTGTGCTTATTTTGGTCTGGATCTGATCCCAAAGGAGATCGGTTCGCTTTGCACCGGTATTGAGCCATCAGACAATCTGATGTTTGAGCGCTTAAACCTTTTTAATCATCTCAGTGGCTCGGTACTAAAGGAATTTGATGGCACCGTGGAAGCAGATATCCTAATCATTGATTTTAACGGTGGCATTGATACGATGACCTTTAATGAAAGTCAGGATGATTATTCCTCAGACGACTTAGCCATCTTTGTCGAAATTGTCACTCAATTTGAAAAAGGGGTTCGCACCGAAAGCCTCAAGGAGATTGGCGCGGCCTGTACTAAAAGCGCTATTCTTAACCAGAAACGCTTAAAAAAGAATTATCTCGATGATTTGATTGGCCTATCTCGGGATTTTGGTGGTCTGGGAACCGTCATCGGTCATAGCGGCACAGTGATTGGCGTCATGTATGACAATGGTGATTTTCAAGAAGCTGAGTTTCTAAATGCATTCAAGCAGGTTGTTCCCGAATCGGCCTATGCCGAAATCTACCAAAACCGCCTGATCCCGGGCGGAATAAAAATAACCACCGAAGAGGTGTGATCATAGAGCTTTGAATAATAAAGAAATAAATCGACTTAAGAAAGTGAGAAAAAATGGAATACATTAACAACCCCCGAGAAATTGAAGAGCGTAGTTTTGAGATTATTACCGCTGAAATGGGCGATAAGGTTTTCCCGGAAGCCATTGCCCCGATGGTTAAACGGATCATCCATACCACCGCTGATTTTGAATATGCGGATTTACTGGAAATTTTAAACAACGGTTATGAAAGTGGCATCGAAGCACTGAAACAGGGCAAGAAAATTTATGCCGACACCCGGATGATTCAGGTCGGAGTTAATAAAAAAGCACTGGCTGACCACGGCATTGAAATTGTCAATTTTGTCCACGATGCCGATGTCGCCGCAGAAGCCAAAAAGCGCGGCGTCACCCGCTCCACGGTCAGCATGGAAAGAGCGTTGAAGGACGACAGTGTGGGCATCTTTGCCATCGGTAATGCGCCAACCGCCTTATATACCCTGATTGAACAGGTCAAGCTTGGCAATGCCAAACCAGCCCTGATTATCGGTGCGCCAATCGGTTTTGTCGGCGCGGCGGAATCCAAGGAAGCTTTGGATCAGATTGACAGTCCCATCATTCGGATCAACGGACGAAAAGGCGGCAGTCCGGTCGTGGCGGCGATTCTTAATGCCATGCTTTATCAACTGGGAAGAGAATGGTAAGAATGATGAGCGCTACAAAAAAAGGAATTTTTTATGGCATCGGAGTTGGCCCCGGCGATCCCGATCTGCTCACCGTTAAAGCGGCTAAGGTTTTAGATGCCTGTGATATGGTGATTACCCCGGTAAAAAAAATGGGCAGCACCAGTGTTGCCTTTGAAATTGTCAAAAGTCATATCTCCGATTTGTCAAAAGTTCTGGAAATGAATTTTCCGATGATTTCCCTGTCTCAGGAACGGGAAGCCTTGCAAAAACAATGGAAAGAAAATGCCGATGAAATTGAAGTGCTGCTTAATCAGGGCAAGGACGTCGCCTTTATTACTCTGGGTGATCCGATGGTCTTTAGCACCTATTCTTATGTGATGGAATATCTACTAAAACGTAGTATTGAAGTGATCACCCTGTCAGGGGTGCCGTCATTTTGCAATCTCGGGGCGCAACTCAATATTCCCCTGACCCAGGGAGAAGAATCCTTGGGGATTGTGGCGATGACTCAGCCAGTAGAAGAAATCCGGGCGATTTTGGATGCCCACCAGAATATTGTGGTGATGAAAATTTCCGCCAATAATGCCTGGATGGCTGAGGAACTGGAAGCCCGCGGGCTGGAAAAAAGCTTTGTGCTGGTATCCAACATCGGTATGGACACCCAGCAAGTGGTCCGGGATATTGATGTCTTAAAAGGTAAGATCCCGTATTTATCGACCTTATTAATCAAAAAGAATTATCCCCTTCAGTAAGGGAGGTAAGCCATGTTAAATAAAACCATTGAAAAAAATGGCAAGACCCTGCGCTACGGCTATACCACCGGCTCTTGCGCCACCGCCGCCACCAAAGCGGCACTGTTAATGTTTTTAAATCAACAGAAATGGGAAACCATTGAAATCAGTACACCCAAGGGCTGGACCCTGGATCTGGTGCTGCACGATCAGACTTTTTCAGAAAACGAAGCCTCCTGCTCAGTGATCAAAGACTCTGGGGACGATCCGGATGTGACTAATGGCGTCAAGGTTTTTTCGAAAATCACCTCATCAGACCAGGCCGGAATTGAGTTTGCAGCCGGTATTGGTGTCGGTACGGTCACCTCAGTGGGACTCAGTATTCCTCCGGGTGAACCGGCCATTAATCCGACCCCAAGGGAGATGATTACCCGGGAGATTAAAACGGTTTTAGCTTCTGAAGCCGCACGTCAGATCACGGATTTACCCAAAGGTTGGCGGGTCGAGCTGTCCATTCCCCAGGGTGTGGAACTGGCCAAACGAACCTTTAATCCCAAGCTGGGGATTAAAGGCGGACTGTCGATTATCGGCACTTCCGGGATTGTTGAGCCGATGAGTGAAGATGCCCTTAAGGCGTCCCTGAAACTGGAACTCTCAGTGCTCCATGCCAAAGGCTTTAAAGAAATCATCTTTGTCCCCGGCAATTATGGGAAAGACTTTTCCGAGGAACTGGGACTTTCTGAGGAGGTACTGGTAAAAACCAGTAATTATATCGGTTTTATGCTGGATGAGGCTGAACGGATGGGTTTTGATAAGATTCTGCTGATTGGCCATCTGGGAAAACTGGTGAAGCTGGCTGGGGGGATTTTTAATACCCATAGCAGTGTTGCCGACGGACGGATGGAAATTCTAACCGCCCACGCCGGTTTGCTCGGCGCAACCCAGAAAACGATGGAAAAAATCATGACCTCTAAAACCACCGATGAAGCAACCGATTTAATTCTGAGCAAAAATTTGCCGGACTATTTTGATCATCTGGCCGAGGTCATAAAGAAAAAGGTCACCGATCGGGTTTATGGCACCATTGAAATGGAAGTGGTGTTGTTTTCCAAGATCCATGGCTTTTTAGGACAAAGCAAAGACGCAGAAGAGTTGAGGAAACGATTATGTACCCATTAAAAATTATTGGACTGGGACCGGGACATCCGGATTATATACTGCCGATCGCATTAAAAGAAATTGAAGCGGCAGAAGTGATTCTCTGTGGCACCCGCCATGCTGAAAGTTTTGATGCCAGTGGTAAAGAAATGCTTTTTATCGGCAAGGGAACCCCCCTAAGTGAGCTGATGGAAAAGGTTGCCCAGGTATACAAGACTAAGAAAACCGCGCTGGTTGTTTCCGGTGACTGCGGCTTTTATAGTCTGCTGACCTATGCCAAAAAAGTAGTACCGGAAAAGGACATTGTCTGCATCCCCGGGATTAGTTCGTTGCAGTATTTTTTTGCCAAACTGGCAATGTGTTGGGAAGATGCTAAGCTGATGAGCCTTCATGGCCGGGATCAGGATTTGGCGGCAGCTCTGGCAAAAAATAAAAAGCTGGGCATTCTTACTGACAAAAATAATAATACTGCGTTTATTGCCGGGATTCTTAAATCAGTCGGTTGTGAAAACAGCTTGCTTTATGTTGGTGAAGAGTTATCCTATCCTAATGAGAAAATAACCCGCTTAACCGTAACAGAAGCCCTGAGCTATCAGGAGGAAGGGCTGGCAGTCGTGGTGGTCATCAATGAGTAAGATAGCAGGATACAAGGACGAGGCCTATATTCGGGGTAAGGCACCGATGACTAAACGCGAAATCCGCATCCTCACCATTTCGTTGCTGGGGATAAACCCCGGCGATGTGGTCGTAGATATCGGCGCCGGCACCGGGGGTCTCACTATGGAAGCAGCTTATGCCGCCGACCATGGTAAGGTCTATGCTGTGGAAGCCAAAGAAACGGCGCTGGAACTGGTAAAAAAGAATAAAGAACATTTTAATGCCAACCATGTGGTCATTATCCCCGGTAAGGCGCCAGAAGTGCTGGCTGAAATTAAAGAGCCAGTGGATCGGGTCATCATTGGTGGTTCCGGCGGTAATATGGAAGGCCTGTTTCAGTGGTGTAAGGCCAATCTCCGGGCCAGTGGTCGGGTCATTGCCAATTTTGTCACCCTGGAGAACGCCGCCCAGGCCACCACCCTGATGAACCAGTATTTTGAAAATGTAGAACTGGTTCAAGTGGGCATCAGCCGGGGCGAAGGCATTGGTGGTTTAACGATGCTAAAGGCCGCCAACCCGATTTTTATTATCACTGGGGATGCTGAATTAAATTAACGACTCAAAGGTTCAAAATGCTATTGACAAGAAGTGCAACCTGGTGTAAAATAAACTTAATTAAATAGTGAACTTGTCCTATATTCAAGGGAAAAAGGTGTAAATCCTTTGCTGTAATCGCAGCTGTAAAACATGATGACCGTCTCATAACCACTGTTAAGAACTTAACGGGAAGGGAGATGGAAAGTTGATTGTTGAGCCAGAAGACCTGTTTGTAGTGATTTCTTAACAACCTCCGATTTAGAGGGCTGTAAGAGCATTATATTTAAATTTGTAAGTATGATTCTTTTATCCTTCTCCACTGGAGAAGGATTTTTTTTCGTCTTGTTGTCGACAACGATTGCAAGCGAACCCAGGAAGTGTGTGATTCTTGGGAGTTGGTTAATTTCTCCTAGCCAAAAGTAGAATCTCTTCGAATAGAAGGACATCTCCAAGTCAGTATTTAATTCCCTTCCTCGGGGATGGTGTGTGACATCCCCGAATTTACCTTGCTTTCATTAATTTACATTTTTGATAGAATATTATTCCTCATTTCTGCTTAGATTTTTCTGGCCAAAAATCTGAGTACCAATAAAAAAAGTGCATCCAGTTCTGGTTGTGCTTTTTTTATTTGCCTTTAAATAAAAAAATTTAAAAAATGCGTTTAAAATGGTATACTTGCATAAAAATAAGGATAATAATCAATAATCAGATAGGAAGGTCACAGATGAGAATTCACTATTTACAGCACGTACCCTTTGAAAATCCCGGCAGTATTCTAGTGTGGGCAAAAACCAATCAAAGTATTATTACCTCGACGCAATTGTATAACGATGAAGCACTGCCGGAGGTAAATGAATTTGACTGGCTGGTGGTGATGGGAGGTCCCATGAACATTTATGAAGAAGATCAATACCCCTGGCTGAAGGCCGAAAAAAAATTGATCAAAGCCGCCATAAAAGCTAACAAGGTGGTCCTTGGTATGTGTCTCGGCAGTCAGTTAATTGCTGATAGCATTGGCGGGAAGGTTGTTCAGAACAAGCAAAAAGAAATCGGCTGGCTCCCGATCACGTTTTCTAAAGAAGCCAAAGCGTCACCGCTGTTTGCATTTTTTCCGGACAACCCGGTGGTTTTTCACTGGCATGGTGATACCTTTGTCGAGCTGCCTGAGGCGGCCACGGTCATTGCCGCAAGCACCGCCTGCAAAAATCAGGCCTTCATTTATAACAAAAGAGTTTTTGGCTTTCAGTTTCACCTGGAAAACACCCTGCCGATTATTAATGATCTGATTGCAAATTGCGGCGATGAAATGGTTCCGGATGATTATGTCCAGTTGCCAAAAGAGGTCTTAGCCCATCCGGAATACATCCGTCAGGATAATCAGTGGATGGCCGCCTTTCTGACCCAACTAAAACAGATGGTTGAGGTTGACGATCTTTAATAAAAATTTTTGGCAAAAACAAATGACTGGTGAAAGAATGGGTAAATACCAAGCAAATGGTTTGCAAACATTTAGTTTTGAAAGGAATGTATGATGAAAAAGATAACATTGATACTGACAGCCCTTGGCTTAGCGCTATTGCTGTCAGGCTGCTCGCTGATTCCGAGCATTTTTGGCAATAAATCGGAGTCGGTAAAAAACCAGGAAATTACCTTAGCCTTATCATTTGGCGAAAAAACCGGCACCTATAACGGCCAATTGGTAAAAGGTTTGCCTCAGGGAACTGGCGTGTTTACGGTTTCCAATGATGCTGAAGTTGCCTGGACTTATGACGGTACATGGGAACAAGGCCATTTTCAGGGAATGGGAGAAACCGTTTGGGAAGATGGGTTCACACAGGAAGGTAATTATCAGAATGATCTTTTAAATGGGCCGGGACAAGAGTATCTTGATAAGAAGCTCTTATATGATGGCAATTACACCGATAATCGTTATGATGGACAGGGCACGCTTTACAATTATTATGGCGATATAATTTACGAGGGTAATTTTGACATGGGCTATTACGACGAGACGACTGTCCAGAGAAAGGCCCGATTGGATCCGTTTAAAGCTCAGACCACAGAGTTATCTTATGCCGATGTAGTTGAAACGGCTAAAAATGAAACCGGAAATAAGGTCAAGATGACGGGACGGGTTTATCAGGTTTATGAAAACTTTGAAAATCAACACTACTTCTGTGATTTTATCATGGATTTAAACGATGATCCTAATCAAATGGTACAGGTCTATTATCGCTTAAACTCTGGAGAATCCCCCTTTGTTGAAGGCCAAATGGTAACCGTATGGGGAACTGTTGAATACCTTTATACCGACACCACTGATGATGGTCAGCAATACTCCATCCCCAATGTGGAAGCCTGGAGTGTGGAATAAATTTTAGCGATACAAAAAAACTCCCCGTCATGCAATGGGGAGTTTTAACGTTATCGATAAGAACAAATCTGACAGTCGAATTTCAGATCGATTTTGAAATTGGGCTACTTTGATTTATAATGGGAGTTAAGCGGCAACAAAGCGGCAACAAAGCATCAGTGTTTTACTTTGCCCACGGTCAGAAAAGGATAGGATGGTTCGGTATGTATAAAATACTAATTGTAGAAGACGATCAGATTATAGCAAAAGCACTAAAAAATCATTTGGATAAATGGGAACTTGAAACCCAAATCGTTGCGGATTTCCATCATATTATGGATGAGTTTGTGGCCTATGATCCGCAGCTTGTCCTTTTGGATATCTCCCTGCCATTTTTTAACGGCTACCATTGGTGCAGCGAAATCCGCAAGCTTTCTAAGGTGCCGATTATTTTTATTTCGTCGACCAGTGATAACATGAATATTGTTATGGCAATGAACATGGGCGGCGATGACTTTATTGCCAAGCCCTTTGATCTGGCGGTGGTGGTGGCAAAGATTCAAGCTCTGCTTAGGCGGACCTACTCCTTTCAGGGCCAAGTAAGCCTACTGGAACATAAGGGCGCGATTCTAAATCTTAATGATGCCAGCATTATCTATGTGGATCAAAAAGTGGAACTAAGTAAAAATGAGTTTAAAACCCTTCAAATTTTACTGGAAAATAAGGGCAAGGTGGTCTCTCGGGATGTGATTATGAAACGGCTTTGGGACAGCGACTGCTTTGTGGACGATAACACCTTGACGGTAAATATTGCCAGGCTGCGCAAGAAATTGGAAACAGCCGGGCTGGCCGATTTTATTGCCACTAAAAAAGGCGTCGGCTATTTAATTGGGGATTAATCGAGGTGTAAAATGAAAATATTATTTGTATTGGGTGCTTACTTGAAAAGTCGGATTAGGGTAATGGTCGCCTTTGTCTTATTCATACTTGTCTTTGCCATGGTATATGCCCTGTATTATTTGCCGCTGGAGCCGATTGTTTATAGTACTGAACTGGTTATGGCTCTGGCCGTTGTTTTTGCCGGTCTGGATTTTGTGCAGTTTTATCAAAAGCATCAGCGCCTGACAGAGGGGATCAGTAGGGCCACCGCTGGGGTGGGGGAATTACCAAAGCCTCGGGATTTGCTGGAAGTAGACTATCAAACCCTGACCCGGGTATTGGCGGAGAATCGGGCTGAGCTGATCTCCCAGTTCGATAACCGGCAAACGGATATGATTGACTACTACACCTTATGGGCCCATCAGATTAAAACCCCTATCTCAGCAATGGGACTGTTACTTCAGACGGAGGAAGGTGATAGGGAACGCACCAGCACCTATGCCCAGGAACTTTTTAAAATTGAACAATACGTCGAGATGGTGCTCCAGTATTTAAGGCTTGAAAGTATGTCATCAGATTTGCTGTTGGTTGAGTATGATTTGGCAGACCTCATCAGACAGGCGGTGAAAAAATATAGCATTATTTTTATCAATAAAAAAATATCGTTGGAGTTGGAAGAAATGAATTGCCGTGTTCTAACCGACGAAAAATGGCTGATCTTTGTTCTGGAACAGATTATTTCAAACGCTCTGAAATACACCAATCAGGGGAAGATATCCATTTATTTGGATGAACATTCAGAAAAAACCCTAATTATTTCTGACACCGGTGTTGGAATCAGAGAAGAAGATATTAAACGGATTTTTGATCGGGGCTTTACCGGTTACAACGGCAGAATGGATAAAAAATCTACCGGCATCGGTCTTTACTTGAGTCAGCAAGTATTAAATAAGCTCTCCCACGTAATTACTGTAACCTCCCAGGTGGGAAAGGGCACCCGAGTCAGCATTGATCTGGCCACTAAGCGGTTTGAAGCCTTATAAGACAACCTTACAAAAGTGTAAGATTAGAAGTCGAAATGTAAGTCGAAGCGATGGCAGGGCAGCTGCGTTTCCTTTATACTTTAGTTGTCGATAAGAAAATTTCAAATCATAGAGGGAGAAAAATAATGCGATTACTCGAAGTAAAGAATTTAAAAAAGATCTATACCACCCGGTTTGGCGGGAATCAGGTACAGGCGCTGTCTAATGTTAGTTTCTCGGTGGAACAGGGCGAATACGTGGCCATCATGGGAGAATCCGGTTCAGGAAAAACAACCCTGCTCAATATTCTGGCATCGCTTGATAAACCCACCAGTGGGGAGGTGTTTCTGGACGGTAAAAATATTGTCACTATCAAAGACAGTGACATTTCGGCCTTTCGTCGGGATAATCTGGGTTTTGTCTTTCAGGACTTTAATCTTTTAGATACCTTTTCGATTCAGGATAATATCTTTTTGCCGCTGGTATTGGCTCAGAAAAAATTTGAAGAAATGAACAGCCGGATTAAGCCCCTTTCGCAGCGATTAGAAATCGAGGAACTGCTACAAAAATTCCCCTACGAGGTTTCCGGAGGGCAAAAACAGCGGGCCGCAGTGGCCCGGGCACTGATTACCGAGCCCAAACTGGTGCTCGCTGATGAACCCACCGGTGCCTTGGATTCCAAGGCGGCGATGAATCTGCTAAAGATCTTTTCAACCATCAATGACCTGGGTCAGACGATCCTGATGGTTACTCACTCAGTGGCAGCAGCCAGTCATGCCAACCGGGTGTTATTTATCAAAGATGGCGAAATATACAATCAGATCTATCGGGGTTCGATGAGTAACGACGACATGTATCAGAAAATATCCTTTACCTTGTCGATACTGGCAACCGGAGGTGAGAACCTTGAATAAGTTTTTTTATCCCAAGTTGGCGCTGGTCAATTTAAAGAAAAACGGGAACACCTACATCCCTTATATACTGACTTGTATCGGATCGATTATGGCTTTTTATACCATCGTTTCAATCCAAAGCAATAAGGGATTAGACGCAATGCAAGGTTCGGAAAGCTTGAAAATATTATTATTCCTCGGGATTATTGTTATTGGCATTTTTGCGGTGATCTTTCTCTTCTATACCAACAGTTTTTTGATTAAACGACGAAAAAAAGAACTGGGATTATACAGTATTCTGGGAATGGAAAAGAAGCATATTGCCAGAGTGTTATTCTATGAAACGCTATTTGTGACGGTAATCAGTTTGAGTTTAGGGCTCCTTGGTGGGGTCCTGATTGGGAAACTGATGTTTCTAATCCTTCTTAACCTTGCTCATATTAAAAGTCCACTTGCTTTTAAGATTGATCAAATGGGTTTGTTATATACGACGGTTGTATTTCTGGCTATTTTTGGCTTGACCCTATTAACTAATTTTTTGCAGGTAAAGCTTACCAACCCCATTGATTTATTAAGAGGTGGGGAGCATGGTGAAAAAGAACCAAAATCTTCATGGTTGATGACGCTCATCGGCGTGATTTCGCTGGGAATTGGCTATGCGATTGCTTTATCAGTGCAAGATCCCATTGAAGCGATACTGCTTTTCTTTGTGGCCGTTATTTTTGTCATCATCGGAACCTATGCTTTGTTTACAGCGGGGAGCGTCACACTGCTAAAATGCTTGAAGAAGAATAAAAAGTTCTATTACCAGTCCCGAAATTTTATTTCAGTTTCCGGGATGATTTATCGAATGAAACAAAATGCTGTCGGTCTGGCTAATATTTGTATTCTCAGCACCATGGTATTGGTCACGATCTCCACGACGGTATCCTTATACATCGGTCAGGAAAGTATGCGGCGGGATTACTATCCCATGGATGTGAGCTTTATTGGTGCGGCTGAAACCACCGATTTTTCGGAGATTGAAAAAATTGTTGTAGCCGAAAAGACCAGTGCCAAGGTAGAAACAACAAATGAACTGTCTTTTGATATGAGTACTTTTACGGCCTTTAAGGAGGGCAGCCATTTTCTGCCGGATATGGTAACGGATGAGAACTTGGATCTAACGTATTATAATACGATCAGTAAGATTACCACGGTACCGCTAGAAGATTACAACCGGATGACGAATCAAAACAAAACCCTGGCAGAAAATGAAGTAATGATTTTTTCAGCCGGTGAGAATTACCAGGAACAAACCGTGGTTTTTGGCGAAAATCTGTTTTTGGTGGTTGAACAGCTCGAATCAGTGCCGATGGACTTCAAAAAGAAATTGATTACCGGAAATAGCTATTATATCATTGTCAATGACGAACAGATGATGTCGACTATTTACACGGCCATGAATGCCAATAAAGACAATGCTGACAGTGAGTCACCAGCGATTCATCACGCCATGATGTTTAATCTCAGTGGCAGTGAAGATAATATTAACCATTTTTCAAAACAGGTGAGGGCTTCGGTTAGTCAGCTCAATCCGGATATTGAGATAAGAAATATTTATGAATCACTGGCAGAACTTTATGGAATATTTGGTGGTTTTTTATTCCTGGGTGTATTTCTGGGCTCCCTCTTTATGATGGCCACGGTGTTAATTATCTATTTTAAACAGATTTCTGAAGGTTATGAAGACAGCGAACGGTTTGTCATTATGCAGAAGGTGGGGATGGATAAAACCGAGGTTAAAAAAACTATTGGCAAGCAGATCTTAATGGTATTTTTTCTGCCCCTGGCCGGAGCCATCATCCACGTGGCTTTTGCCTTTCCGGTTATTACTAAAATGTTAGCCGCCTTCCGGCTGACCAATATACCCCTAATTCTTTTATGCACGCTTGTGGGGGTTGTTGTTTATGCTTTAGTGTATACTGGGGTTTATCTACTCACGGCCAGATCCTATTATAAGATGATTCATTAATAGTTACAACGATTGGTTAATAAGAATCCCTCCCAGTTCATTTAATTAAAAGATCAGTGTTGCCTATCGTAATAGGGGCAGTTAATGGGCCTTATTGAAGGTTTGTAAAAAAATAGAGAGAGGCATCAAAGCTACATGTAAAACTGCTTTTAGCCTTAATTCACTTAAAAAAAACTGTACATTTATCGTATCCATGTTATAATATAACCACAATTAAATAAAAATGTAAAAAATCATTTAGGATGAAAAATTTCATTGAGGGAATCTGGTTAGAATCCAGAACGATCCGGTCACTGTAATTAGTTATGTCTCCTTAAATTGGCCACTGGGCACGTTTTGTCTGGGAAGGCGAGGAGAATAAAAGCTATAAGTCAGGAAACCTACTAATATGATGTACTAAAGCGTCCTTCCAGGGAAAAGGGAAGTTAGTAACATTAACAAAAGTTGGTTCTTGGTGTGAATCATAGAATTGATGGATATGTGTAATGATAAAACCTTTTTTCCCATAGTTATTGTGGGGAAAAGGTTTTTTTTCGGTAAATTATCATAAAATGGAGGTTAGCATGGAGAAAATGAAAAAAACCATGACCGTTGTGGGAATCGCGTTTTTAATGGTTGTTTTGGCTGCCCAGCCTGTAAACGCTATGCATATTATGGAAGGCTTTTTACCCATTGGTTGGGCTGTTTTCTGGTGGGTGCTAGCCCTGCCGTTTATCGCCTTCGGACTCTATCAGGTTGGGAAGATATTCAAAGACAAACCTGAGCAAAAAGTTCTTTTAGCCATAGCAACGGCTTTTACCTTTGCCTTATCAGCGTTTAAACTGCCTTCGGTAACGGGGAGTTCTTCTCATATGACAGGGATCGGCTTGGGCGCGATCCTCTTGGGACCCTTTGCCACTGTAGTAGTTGGTACCATTGCGCTTTTGTTTCAGGCGCTGCTGCTGGCTCATGGCGGGCTGACAACTTTGGGTGCCAACGCCTTTTCGATGGCAATTGTCGGATCTTTTGTGGCTTACGGGATTTACAAAGGGCTGTCAAAAATCAATGTTCCCAAAGCCTTAACCGTTTTTTTAGCCGCCTTTATTGCCGATCTGGCAACCTATGTAACCACCTCCATCCAGTTGGGACTAGCCTTTCCGGACCCGGTCGGGGGGATTGTAGCTTCCGTTGTTAAGTTCTTAAGTATTTTTGCGATTACCCAGATACCACTGGCAATTATCGAAGGCATTTTAACCGTACTGGTGGTTAACGCCATTTACCAATATAAAGAAAAGGGGATTATTTCAAATGAAACTCTCACCGATAACTAAGGTTGTTCTGATTTTATTAATTGGCGCACTGATTATTATCCCTCAGATTGCTTTGCCGGACGCTGAGTTTTCAGGCGCAGATGATGCTGCTGGAACAGCCATCACCGCAATCGATGAAAATTATGTGCCCTGGTTTGAAAGCTTGTTTGATCCCGGCGAGATGGAAGAAAAGCTATTCCTCTTCCAACAGATTTTAGGTGTCGGCGGTCTGGGAATCTGCTTTTTCTACCTTTATAAAAAGTCGAAAAAAAATGAAAAAGCCGATAAATCAGTGTAAATAGTAAGATAAAGCAGCACCGACACTTGTTACATCATGTTGTGACCTAGGGGTCAGACCCTGTGCATCAAGGCGGACACGGCGGGAGCCTGTCCGAGCTTGCAGCATACATCAGATTAACAATTGGTCGGTACGGGAGTTTGTCACCAACCTGAAGTCCGGCGACTTATATAAATATTAACTGCATCTTAGAAGGAGACAACCATGATTGATCGTTTTGCCCATACCAATAAACTAAACAATGCCAATCCTACTGTGAAGGTAGTGGTTTCGTTAGTCATGCTCCTTTCGGTTTTCTTCATCAATGAACCCCTGTATATGGCAGGGGTTTTTGGTGTTATGGTGGGGTGTACCCTATTGTGGGCAAAAATTCCGGTGCGGATTTATCTGCATACCCTGATTTTTGACTCCCTCTTTATTATCCCCGGAGCCCTGGCGTTATTGTTTACCATCGCCAGCGGAAGTCGTGGTAGTGGTGATTATTTATTTGCATTTAACTTTTTTCAGTTTACCATCGGTATCACTGCCACCAATCTGGTGCTGGCCAGCCTGGTTTTCTGTCGAGCGATGGCAGGAGTTTCCTGTATGCTTTTTTTAATTTACACAACCCCGGTGATGCAGATCGCCGGAGTCATGAAAAAAGCCCATATCAGCAATACTTTTTTAGAAATATTTGTTTTAACCTACCGCTTCATCTTTGATTACTGGGATAAACTTAAAGTCATGGCAACTGCCCAGGAATTGCGGTTTGGCTATCGCAATTTTAAAGTTGCCATCCAATCCATTGCAATGATGTTAAGCAATTTGTTTCTCATGGCCATTCAGAGCTACGAGGAGATGACACAAACCCTGGAATTAAAGCAATATCAGGGAGATTTTCATGTAAGCTATCGGAAAGGTCTGAAAAATGATTAAAACTAATAATTTGACATATCAATATCCGGACGGCACTAAGGCCTTAAAAAGTGTCTCTATTGACGGAAGTAAAGGGAATTGCATCGCCCTGATCGGTGAAAACGGAGCTGGAAAATCGACCTTGATGTCGGCGCTGATTGGGTTGATCAAACCAACGGAAGGAACCGTTTTTTTTAAAGAAGAACCCTTATCCTATAAGAAAAAAAATCTCTATGAATTTCGCAAATCGATTGGGCTGGTGATTCAGGAATCGGATAAGCAGGTCTTTTATTCCGGCATATATGATGATGTGGCCTTTGCTCTGAGGAATATGGGCATGGCTAGTGCGGTCATCGATGAGCGGGTGAAGGCGGCGATGGAAGCCACCGGCATCACACTTTTGGCCGATCGGCCAGTGCATTATCTCAGTTATGGGCAAAAAAAACGGGTGGCGATGGCCGGGGTTTTAGCCGTCGAACCGGAGATCATCCTGATGGATGAACCCACCTTAGGGCTCGATCCTAAAAGCAAGGCTGGGGTCAAAGCGATCATCAAAGGGGCACTGGCTAAGGGCATCAAGATTATTTTATCCAGCCATGATATGGATTTTATTTATGAATTTTGTGATTACACCTATGTGCTCCATCATGGCGGCGTGCTGGTAGAAGGTGAAACCACTGCGGTTTTTAAAAATACTGAAGCCCTGGAAACCGCCAGTTTGGAACAGGCAACCATGACCCGGCTGGAACAGTGTCTGGGGATTAAAGGGTTTCGCAGCATTGCTGCCCTGGAAGAAGCAATCAGAAATCAGAAAAAGGAGGTTCAAGTGGATGAAACTGGTAGTAGCGGGAATTAATCATAAGGATACACCTTTGGAAATTCGGGAAAAAGGGGCTTTTCTTCATCGCACCTTGAATGAGGCCATCCAGACCCTTTTGAATGAAGCGGATATAGCCGAGGTGATAATTCTTTCAACTTGTAACCGCAGTGAGATCTACGTCTCGACCCGAGACCAGGATGCGGCTGGGGAAATTTTAACCGATTTTTATCTTCATGAAAAATCAGCGGAACTGGCACCCTATCTTTTTGTTAAAAAAGAGCGGGAAGCGATGGTCCATCTCTATGAGGTGGTTACCGGTTTGGACTCGATGATTTTGGGCGAAGATCAGATTTTGGGTCAGGTCAAGGATGCGTTGGAAAAATCCCAGGCCATCAAGGGCTGTGGTAAATACCTGACGAAAATGTTTCGGGAAGCGATAACCTTTACTAAAAAAGTGAAAACCGATTATAAAATATCCGAAACCCCCTTATCCTTAAGCTCAACCGCGGTAAAGCATATCAAACGGGCGTATCCCGAGGATTATGGCGATAAAAAAATACTCATCATCGGGTCCGGGAAAATGGGTGTGCTGGCACTGCGCTATATGAAGGCCGAAGGCTTTTGTAACCCCTACATGACTAACCGTACCTTTCATAATATGGATCAGTGCGAGGCCATTCATGAAAACGTCCAGATGATCCATTATGAAGACCGCTATCAAGTCATTCCCGACATGGATGTGATTATTACTGCCACCGCATCGCCTCATGTTGTTTTGAAGGCCGCGGAAATGAAATCGCTGCGTAAACCGCTAACCGTGATCGATTTAGCACTGCCCCGGGATGTCGAAGAAGCCGTTGGCAGCTTACCTCAGGTAAAACTGCTGACCATTGATGATTTTAAAAATATGATGGATGAAAAAATGGCTTATCGGGTCAAGATTGCAAAAAAAATAGCGGCCGAAATTCAGGATGAAATCGATGGTCTGTTGTCCTGGGTGACCCACGCCAAGGTCGATAATATGGTTCGTGATTTAAACGAAACCTCCCGGCAACTGGCTGAGGAAACCATTGAAACCCTCTGCGGCCGATTAACCTTAAGTGAAAAAGAAGCGGTTTATTTGGCTAAGGTGATCCGCTCCAAATTTCGGGAAATGGTGATGCCGCCGATTAAACAACTAAAGTCACTGGAGTGTGAAGAACAAATTATTGGCATTGAAAAAACCGTGACCTATCTGTTCCCGGGAATTCAAGACAAAAAAACACAGGAAGATCAACAAAATGATGACACCGCTATTATTTAACTTGGAAAGCAAAAAGGTTCTGGTTGTCGGCGGTGGCAAGGTTGCTGCCAGACGGATTGTCACCTTGTTGGAAAACGGCATGCAGGTTATCGCGGTGAGTCCTGTTTTTTTGGAGTCGATCATTAAAACTGAGAATGGTCAGCTAACCCGGATTGATTCCGGCTATCACAAAGAGCAGCTCATTGGTGTCGATTTGGTAGTAGCGGCAACTGACAATCATGAGCTCAATGGACAAATTAAAAGAGACTGTGCGTCCCAAAAAATATGGTGCAATCGGGTCGATGATCCGAAGGATTCGGATTTTATTTTTCCTTGCGTTATTCGCCGGGGTGATTTAACCCTGTCGGTCTGTACCGAAGGGGCCAGTCCTTCTTTAACGAAGCACATTATCGACGATCTGGCCGACCGCTACGATGAAAGCTATACCGAAAAAACAGCCTTACTGCGATTACTGCGACAGGCTGTTTTAGCGGGTGATGGTGCGCCGAATGAAAAAACTGAAAAACTTAAAGAATTGTCCCGATGTTCCAATGCAGAACTCAGGTCAAAACTAGGAAATAACTGACAATTGGAGATAAGAGAAATGAATATAAAAGTTGGAACAAGAGGCAGTACTCTGGCCCGAACCCAAAGCCAGTGGCTGATTGATGTCCTGGCCAAAGCCCATCCGCAAATAAACTTCGAGATGGTGATCATTAAAACAAAAGGCGATCTGGTTCAGGATAAACCGCTTGATAAAATCGGTGATAAGGGATTGTTTACCAAGGAGTTAGAAGATGCGCTGCTATCCGGCGACATCCATATGGCCATTCACAGCATGAAGGATATGCCCTCAAAACTGCCCGATGGCTTAGCTTTGACGGTTCCAACCGTTCGGGAAGATCCCCGGGATGTCCTGCTGACGCCCCATCAGATTTCTTCACTGGATGAGTTGCCAAAGGGTGCGGTCGTAGCAACCGGAAGCAAACGCCGGATCAGTCAACTACAAAAACTGCGGCCGGATGTAGAAATCGTTGGCATTCGCGGAAATATCGATACCCGGATTCGCAAAATGCAGGAACAGCAGTTAGATGGTATTATTCTGGCCGCGGCTGGTCTCAAGCGGATTGGTCGGCTTAATGATAGCACCTATCAGACGGTAGCCTTGCCGGAGAACACCTTTATTCCGGCACCGGCTCAGGGAATTCTGGCAGTCGAAGTCCGGGAAGATAATGAGACGGTCAAAGAATTGATGGCTGCCATTAGTGATCACAACACGATCATTCAGATGAGTGCCGAACGCAGTTTTTTAAAGGCCTTAAACGGCAGCTGTCATATTCCGGTTGGTGCATTTTGTGAAATAAAAGCAGACACCATTGTGCTTTATGGACTTTATGGTTTGGAAGATGGTAGCCATGTGGTCACAAAGTCGATTGAAGGCACACCCGAGGAGGCAGAAAAGTTGGGAAAACAATTAGCAGCAGCATGTTATACCGCAGTGCATAAAAAAGTTGGGAAGGTTTATCTGGCTGGTGGCGGATGCGGAGATCCTGGTCTCTTAACCGTTAAAGCCAAGGCTATTTTAACCAAAGCCGATGTGGTGGTTTATGATGCCCTGGTCAATGAAAGCTTTTTAAATGATGCCCGAGCAGATGCCGAAATTGTTTATGTCGGCAAACGAGCTGGCAATCATGCCATGCGCCAGGAAGATATCAATGCCTTACTTGTCCAAAAAGGCTTAGAAGGCAAACTGGTATTGCGCTTAAAAGGCGGAGATCCTTATGTCTTTGGCCGTGGCGGCGAAGAAGGGGAAGACCTCTATGATGCTGGCGTCCCGTTTGAAGTGATTCCCGGGATTACCTCGGTTATCGGTGGACTGGCTTATGCCGGGATTCCGATTACCCACCGGGACTGCGTGTCTTCGTTTCATGTCATCACCGGACATTTAAAATCCAACGCCTATGATGGCTCATCGGATCTGGATTGGCCGGTGCTCGGTAAGTTAAAAGGCACCATCGTCTTTTTGATGGGCGTCAAGAATCTGGAAAAGATTTGTGACGAACTGGTTAAAAATGGCATGAATCCCGAAATGCCGGTGGCTGTGGTTCATCGGGCATCGACCCCCTATCAGCGGGTCGTAACCGGAAACCTGACCACCATCTACGACATTGCAACGGCAGCAAAAATCACCGCCCCCAGCCTGATTGTGGTCGGGGAAGTCGTCAATAAAAGGCAAAAACTGCGGTTCTTTGATCAAAAACCATTGTTTGGAAAAAACATTATCGTCACAAGGTCCCGGGAACAAAGTTCCCAGATGGTTGAAAAAATCACTGAGTTGGGTGGTAATGCGATTGAATTTCCAACCATCAAAATTGTCCCCATCAACGAAGCGGCCTGTGATGAAAAGGTAAAGTGCCTTAAGGACTACAGTCACATTATTTTTACCAGCATCAACGGCGTGGAAATCTTTTTTGACTCCCTGGCCCGCTGTGGCAAAGACGCCCGCGCCTTTGCCAATCTGCATATCACCGCCATTGGTGAAGGAACTAAAAAGGCCCTCTTAGCCCGGGGCCTCCAGGCCGATTTTGTGCCGGATAAATATGTCGGCGAAGAATTAGTTAGCGGGTTGGCGCCGTTGCTTAATAAAGACAGCCGGGTGCTGATTCCCCGTTCCCAAAATGCTCGGATCTATGTGGTTGAAGAACTAGCTAAAATCTGTCCGGTCGACGAGGTGAAAAGCTACGAAACCATCCGCGAAGATCACGCCACTGTTGATCCACTGGAAATGTTAAAGAACAAAGAAATTGATTATATTACCTTTACCAGTTCCACTACCGCCGAGTTTTTTGTCGAAAAAATCGGCGCCGCGCACATCAACGCGATCAACTCGGCAAAAGCGGTGTCAATCGGCCCCCAAACCTCAAAGAAATGCCTGGAACTGGGCATCGCTGTGGACATCGAAGCCGAAACATATACCATCCAGGGAATGCTGGATGCGATTTTGAAGGATGCTCAGAAATAAGATTTGAGTAAAAAAGCCGAGGTAGTACCGACAATTGTTATATCATGTTGTCTGCATCAAGGCGGACACGGCAGAGCCTGTCCGAGCTTGCAGCAGACAACAGATTAACAATTGGTCGGTACGGGACATGCAAATAACTAGAAGTAAATAGGAGGTCAGCAAGATGTTGCCAACACGATTACGAAAAAATACAGCGGTCAGGAATTTAATCAGAGAAACCCAGCTGTCCATGAATGATGTGGTTTATCCACTGTTTATCGTCGACGGAACTGGCGTGCGCAAAGAAATCGGCTCCATGAAAGATCAGTACCATCTGTCTTTGGATATGCTGGAGGCCGAAACCCTGGCGCTAAAAGAACTGGGCATCCGTTATGTCATTTTGTTTGGGGTTCCCGATGAAAAGGATAACGAAGCCACTCCCGCCTTTGTGGATGATGGTTTGGTTCAGGAAGCCATTCGGGTGATCAAAAAGGTTGATCCAAAAATGTATGTGATCACCGATGTCTGTTTGTGTGAATATAAAAGTGATGGCCATTGCTGTTTCTTTGAAGAAAACGGTGAGATCCGACGAGCCCAGACCTTAGAGACCTTAAGCAGAACGGCGCTCAGTCATGTCCGCGCTGGAGCCGATATGGTCGCTCCTTCGGATATGATGGATGGTCGCATTGACCATATGCGAGAAACCCTGAATCTAGCCGGTTATGAGTCGATTCCGATTATGGCCTACTCGGCTAAATTTGCTTCCAGTTTTTACGGCCCCTTCCGGGATGCCGCAAACTCAGCACCAGCCTTTGGCGACCGTCGCAGCTATCAGATGGACCCGGCCAATTCCCGGGAAGCCTTAAAGGAAATGGTTCTGGATATCGCTGAAGGTGCCGATATTGTGATGGTTAAACCAGCCATGCCTTATCTGGATGTTATCGTCCAGAGCAAGGAACTTTCCTATTTACCGATGGCCGCCTATCAGGTCAGCGGCGAATATGCGATGATTAAAAATGCTGTCGATGCCGATCTGATGGATCGTCGGGCGATCTTTGAAAGCCTGCTTAGTATCAAACGGGCCGGAGCCGATATCATCATCACTTATTTTGCCAAAGAACTGCAGGCCATGCTGAAGGATTATCAATAACAGCAAATCATTTATAAGTCATGAATCTATTGTTTAAGACAAACGCAGTACCGACAATTGTTACATCATGTTGTATGCCTCAAGGCGAACAGTTGCGAGCCAGCGACTGATTACTCGACGATTAGTGAATTAGCAACTGTACGAATTGCGCGCATACAACAGATTAACAATTGGTCGGTACGGTAGGGAGCGAACACCTGAGTTTTACATGATAGTGAAATAATTATTATTGGAGATATTATGAATCGAGAAAAATCAGAACAATTATTTATTGAAGCAGAAAAATATATTCCCGGCGGCGTCAATAGTCCGGTGCGGGCGTTTAAATCGGTGGACATGCCACCGGTTTTTATTGACCATGGCAAAGGTGCCAAGATTTATGATGTCGACGGTAACGCGTACACCGACTATATCTGTTCCTGGGGGCCACTGATTTTAGGTCACGCCTCACCGGTTTACTTTGAAGGGATTCAGGAAGCACTGGAGAAAGGCACCAGTTTTGGGGCCCCAACCGCCATCGAGGTTGAAGTGGCTAAGTTGATCACCGAAGCCTATCCGTCGATGGAAATGGTGCGGATGGTCAGTTCCGGAACCGAAGCCACGATGAGTGCCCTGCGGGTCGCCAGAGGCTATACCGGACGAGATAAGATCATTAAATTTGAAGGCTGTTACCACGGTCATGCTGATGGACTGCTGGTTAAATCCGGGTCCGGCACGCTGACCTTTGGAGTCCCGACCAGCTCAGGGGTGACCCCGGGAACGGCCAAGGACACCTTAGTAGCAACCTATAACGACATTAACAGTGTCAAAGCGCTCTTTGCCGAAAACCCTGGCGAAATTGCCGCTGTCATCGTCGAACCGGTGGCTGGGAACATGGGCGTTGTACCACCCGATCTGGATTTTATGAAAGGTCTGCGAGAAATTACCACAGCCGAAGAAACGGTGCTGATTTTTGATGAAGTCATCACCGGATTCCGTTTGGCTTACGGTGGGGCCCAGGAAGTCCTGGAGATTAAACCGGATATGACCACCTTAGGGAAGATCATCGGCGGCGGAATGCCCGTCGGCGCTTATGGCGGACGTCGGGATATCATGGCAACCGTGGCCCCTCTAGGCGGCGTTTATCAGGCCGGAACCCTGTCCGGGAATCCGATTGCCATGAAAATGGGACTCAACACCCTGACTTATCTGCGGGATCATCCCGAAGTTTATACCGAAATGGAAGAAAACGCCAAGCTGTTAGAAGCCGGCTTTAAGGCCAACATTAAAAAAACCGGGGTCAAAGCCCAGATGGTCCGTTTCAAAGGCATGACCTGCTGCTTCTTTACCGATGTGCCCATCGATGGCTACGCTGCCGTGATGACCTCGGATACCAAAGCCTATACCAAATATTTCAAAGCGATGCTTAATGCCGGTAACCTGATGCCGCCAGCCCAATTCGAAGGCATTTTCCTCTCCTCCGCCCACACCAAAGCGGACCTCGAAAAAACCATCGCTGACCATTATCAGGCATTAAAAAAAATATAAGTAAAAAAATGCAAGCATTAATAAGCTTTGCTGTTAGACCAAATACTTTGTTTTTTTAGGCGCCTAGAAATAGACATAATTGATCCAGCCTAAAGCTGTTGATAAAAATGATGTAGTACCGACAATTGTTACATCATGTTGTACGCATCGGAGCGGACACGGCATTGCTGTCCGATTCCGCGGCGAACAACAGATTAACAATTGGTCGGCACGGTAACATTTGACAAACCTTGCCGGTACGAAAACAGTTTAGTATTTAGGATCGTCAGCAAAGCTACCCCAAGTTCTATAATAACAAATAACATAAAATAGGAGAATCACTTAATGGAAAAGAAAGCATTACTGGTCATCAGTTTTGGTACATCTTACCCTGAAACCCGAAAAAAAACCATTGCAGCAACCGAAAAGCATCTACAAAAGGCTTTCCCGGACCATGATTTTTATCGCGCCTTTACCTCCCGGATGATCATTAATAAACTTAAGAAACGCGATGGTGAAGCAGTTGATGTTCCCCAGGAAGTTTTAAAAAAACTCAAGGCAGCCGGTTATACCCATGTGCAGTGTCAAACCACCCACATCATCAACGGCCATGAGTATGATATCACTCTAAAAGAACTGAAGGCCTTTGAAAAAGATTTTAAGTCTCTGACCCTGGGTCGGCCACTGTTAACCACAGTGGAAGATTATGAAGAGACAGTGGACATCGTGATGAAACAAATGCCCAAACTCAAAAAAGGCGAAGCCCTGGTCTATATGGGCCATGGCAGCGACCACCATGCCAATTCAACCTATCCGTGCCTGGATTATATGTTTAAAATGAAGGGCTATGAGGATGTTTATGTGGGAACCGTAGAAGGTTTCCCGGAGCTGGAAAACATTGTGCCATTACTTCAGGAGAAGAAATACAAAAAGATTTATTTGGCGCCCTTTATGCTGGTGGCTGGTGATCACGCCATTAATGACATGGCCAGTGATGATGAAGACTCCTGGAAGGCGGTTCTTGAAGAAGAGCGGTTTAAAGTGGAGTGTATCCTCGAAGGTTTGGGTGAATACACCGGCATTCAGAACATGTTTTTAGATCATTTAAAAAAAGCACAGCCCGTTACAGAAATGTAGGGACATTATAAAGTTTAGGAGAAATATTTGATGAATACAGTGTATATGGTGGGTGCAGGCCCAGGAGATCCAGAGCTGATTACCGTTAAGGGTCAACGAATTGTTAATGAAGCAGATATTATTATTTATGCCGGTTCTTTAGTCAATAAAGCCATTATTGCCGGTCACAAAGCCGATGCCGAAATTTTTAATTCCGCATCGATGACCTTAGATGATGTCATCGCCGTGATTAAACGGGGAACCGAAGAAGGCAAGAAAATTGCCCGGGTTCATACCGGTGACCCCTCCATTTATGGCGCTATCCGTGAACAGATGGACCGACTTGACGAACTCGGAATTCCCTTTGATGTGATCCCTGGAGTCAGCTCCTTTGTCGCATCAGCAGCAGCTCTTAAAAAAGAGTTTACCCTGCCGGATGTATCCCAAACGGTTATTTTAACCCGCCTGGAAGGTCGAACCCCCGTTCCGGAAAAAGAAAAGCTGGAAGATCTGGCATCGCATCAGGCTTCCATGTGTATTTTTCTGTCGGTCCAAATGATTGATGATGTAGTGGCACGACTCATGAAACATTACGCCCCAACCACCCCAATTGCCATTATCCAACGGGCAACCTGGGAAGATCAGAAAATTGTCATGGGCACCCTGGAAACCATTGCTCAGAAAGTCAAAGATGAAAATATTACCAAAACTGCCCAAATTTTAGTAGGTGATTTCCTGGGCGATCAGTACAGCTTATCCAAGCTTTATGATCCCAGCTTTACCCATGAATACCGTCAAGGAGTTTTGTAAAACCGTGAAAACAGAAAAATGGGCCATAGTCACCCTGTCACAAGATGGCGTGGCCCTGGCAAAGCGGCTGGCAGAACATCTGGATGACCGCGAATGCCACATCTACACCAAGGAAAAATATGCCAACGAAACCACCAAAATCATCACCACGGATATTTCTACCTTTATGGGCAGCATTAGCGGGGCGTATCAGATCATCTGTTGCATTATGGCAACCGGCATTGTCGTCCGGGCGATAGCCCCCCATCTAAAGCATAAATCCTCTGATCCGGGAATTCTGGTGATGGATACCAAGGGGGCGTTTGTAATTAGTCTGCTGTCCGGTCATTTGGGTGGTGCCAATGATGCCGCTCGGCTGGTGGCTAAACGCCTTTCGGCCCAGGCGGTTATTACCACTGGCACCGATGTGAAAGGAACCATGGCTGTGGATGTGTTGGCCCAGAAAATTAAGTGTGCGATTGATGATTTTACGGCTGCCAAAGACGTAACAGCCTTGATCCTAAATGGTGACCCGATTGCTTTAGTTAATCGGGAAAACTGTGATTTGGATGCGGTTATCCTGCCTAAGAACATCGAAACGGTGGCAGATTTAACCGAGCTAACGAAATATCTGGGCGTTATTATTACGACTTTGGATACAAAAAAAGCAGAATTGCCAATTCCCAGTGTTAAGCTGGTTCCCCGAAAACTGGTGCTGGGCGTAGGCTGTCGTCGGGATACCCCGGGAGAACGGATCATCGCGGCGATCCAGGAGACCTTAGCGTCTCTGAATCTTAATGTCAAAGGGATTAAATCTCTGGCCACCATCGGCTTAAAAGCCGAAGAAGCGGGAATTATCGAAGCCTGTGCCTTTTTCGCGGCTAAAAAAGTCATTATCCCCAATGAAATGGTGCAAATGGTCCAAAGCCGTTTTGAAGGATCGGATTTCGTTTTCAAAACAACCGGTTTATATGCCGTTTCCGAACCCTGTGGTTTTGTCGCCTCCGGATTTGGAAAATGCCTGCGGGAAAAACAGAAACTGGGCGGAATCACTCTATCGGTGTGGCTGGATGAAAATTAGAAATAAGAAAATTTACAAACAATAATTGCTTTGCTGTCTGTTTCGCACAAACGGATAAGAAAGCAGCACTGCACTATTGTAATAAAAACCTTGCTAAAAAAAGGAGAAAAGATGAGCAAAATTTATGTCACAGGGATTGGTCCCGGACTGTATGAACATATGACCGAGGCGGCAAAAGCCAGCCTGGCTGATGCTGATATTATTGTCGGCTACAAAACCTACATCGATATTATTGCCGATTTAATTGGCGACAAGGAAGTCCTTTCTTCCGGAATGCGGCGCGAAATTGACCGTTGTGAAAAAGCCTTGGAACTGGCTGAACAGGGCAAAAAAATCTGCCTGGTTAGCAGCGGCGATGCCGGTGTTTTTGGGATGGCCGGCATTATGTTAGAAATCGTTGAGTCAAAAAATAGTGATGTGGAAGTTGAAATTATTCCCGGTATTTCAGCCGCCAATGCGGCCGCTTCAACCCTCGGTGCACCGCTGATGCATGACTACGCCGTCATTAGTCTTAGCGACCTGCTCACTGATTGGGCAGTCATTGAAAAACGTTTGCACTGCGCCGGTGAAGGAGATTTTATTATTAGTCTCTATAATCCCAAAAGCAAGGGGCGGCCCCACAATATTGAAAGTGCCCAGAAAATTTTACTAGAATATAAAGCTCCGGAAACCCCAGTGGGAATTGTTCGTAATGCTAAACGTAAGGACGAGTCTTATGTGATTACAACCCTCAAAAAAATGCACGAAGCAGATATTGATATGTTTTCGATGGTTATCATCGGTAATTCCAAAACCTATGTGACTAGGGATCAACTAAAAATGATTACCCCGAGAGGTTATCAGCTTTGATACTGGTATTGGGAGGAACCCTCGACAGCCGCTTATTAACCAATCTTCTGCTTGAAGAAGGGAAGGAAGTCTGTTATTCGTCACTGACCAATATTGCTACCGATCAGATCTCTGAAAACCCCCTTCTGACCAAGATTTCAGGACAATTGGATGCCAGCACCCTGCGGGAAACGATTACCATTTACAATATTAATCTCTGTATTGACGCCACCCACCCCTATGCTCAGGAAATTTCTGAAAACGCCATTTGGGCTTGTGATGCCATGAATGTGGACTATATTCGGCTGGAAAGGCCGTCGAACATCGACGAAGGAAATGATAGTGTGGCCTACAATACCTATGAGGAAGCACGCGACTATTTAATCGGTGCGATGGGGAAAAGTGATAAGAATATTCTTTTAACCACGGGGAGTCGACAACTGGAAGCCTTTGAAGGCCTGCCCAAAAACCGAACCTATATCCGGGTATTGCCGACGGCCGGGGTTTTAGTAAAGTGCGAAAACCTGGGCTACAAGCCCCGACATATTCTGGCTCTACAGGGCCCATTCTCGGTTGAAATGAATGTCGCCACCATGAAAGAATACAAGATCGGCTTTGTCGTCACCAAAGATAGCGGCGATATTGGCGGCATCCGTGAAAAGGTTGAAGCGGCCCGACAAGTCAATGCCAAAATCCTATTTATCCGTCGCCCCGCCGTCGCCTATCCTCGGTCTGTCACCACCGTTGAAGACGCCGTTGTTTGTGCATTGAAAAATCATTAAAAATCAGGTTTAGACAGATATAGCATTAAAGATTTAATGTAGGGGCGATCAGTGATCGCCCGCACACTGTGCTTAGATAGAAAAAGGAGAAAACATGGCAAAAAATATTATGTTTATGGGTACCGGGTCATCAGTAGGAAAAAGTTTGATCACTGCTGCCATGTGCCGGATACTCGATAACCACGGTTATCAGGTGGCACCCTATAAATCCCAGAATATGGCGCTTAATTCATTTATCACCAAAGACGGCAAGGAAATGGGTCGAGCCCAGGTAGTCCAGGCGGAGTGCGCCCGGATGGAACCTCAGGTTGAAATGAACCCGGTATTGCTTAAACCAAACTCCGATGTGGGTTGTCAGGTTATTCTGATGGGAAAAGCTGAGTTTAATATGGATGCCATGGATTATCATGCCCATAAACCCAAATTGGTCGAAATTGTCGTTTCGGCTTATGACGCGTTGGCTGAGGGCAAAGATGTGATTGTGATCGAAGGCGCCGGCAGTCCCGCCGAAATCAATTTGCGGGATAACGATATTGTCAACATGGGACTGGCAGAATTGGTTGATACCCCGGTGGTACTGATTGGTGATATCGACAAGGGTGGTGTTTTTGCATCGATTTATGGTACAATTATGTTGTTGCAACCCGAAGAACGGGCCCGAATTAAAGGCTTTATCATCAATAAATTCCGCGGTGATGTGGAGTTGCTAAAGCCCGGCATCAAAATGATTGAAGAATTGGTTAATGTCCCCTGTTTGGGTGTTATCCCTTACAAGCGCTTTGTCATTGATGATGAAGATAGTGTCAGCGAACGGTTTGATAATAATTCCGAAGGCCTGATCACGATTGGGGTGGTCTATCTGCCGCATCTGTCAAACTTTACCGATTGCACCGCCTTTGAAATGCATCCTGATGTGAAGGTGGAATACTATCGTAACCAGCGCGATCTGCAGCTGGCTAACCCGGACCTATTAGTGATTCCCGGTAGCAAAAATACCATTGATGACACCTGTCATGTGATCAACAGTAAAATGGGTGATGAAATCCATCGGCTCCACGATTGCGGGGTACCGATTGTGGGAATCTGCGGCGGTTATCAGCTACTGGGTAAAGAAATCCGTGATCCTTTCTCGGTAGAGTCAACCAAAGGTAGTATTGATGGACTGGGACTTTTAAATATTGTCACCACCATTGAAGAAGAGAAACGAACGGTGCGAACAACCGGCAAGGTTTTAGGTAACTTCATGGGAATGGCGTTGGCTGACATGGATGTGGAAGGCTACGAAATCCACATGGGCACCAGCGAAGCACTGGATCAGGCTAAGCCTTTTGCAATACTTGCTGATGGCACCGTCGATGGGGTGATTGCCGAAGATGGCACGGTGATGGGAACCTACCTTCATGGGATCTTTGATAACGATGGATTAAGGGAAAAAATCATTGAAGCCCTGCGCGTGAAAAAGAATTTAGAAGCCGGTCCCACTGCCTTTGATTTTAAGGCCTTTAAAGAAGAACAATATGATCTTCTGGCAGAGACGGTAGAAGCGAGTTTAGATATGAAAAAAATAATGGAAATCATTGGAGAAATTAAAAAGTGAATCTAATTGAAGGACTTCCCCTGGGTTTAGGGGGAGGCTTTTGGTTTTTACTGATACTCTTTGGCGTGTTGCTGGATTGGCTAATCGGGGATCCCCCCTGGTTGCCGCATCCGATTATCGCCATGGGGAAAACCATTGGCTTTTTAAATAAAAAACTGAATCATGGCAAGCACAAAAGAGCAAAAGGATTTTTACTGCTATTTTTCGTTCTGGGTCTGACGGGCGCGATTGTCTTTGGCCTGCAGTGGGTGCTTTACAGCATTAATATTTATCTGTATATCATCTTTAACCTGTACTTGATTGTTACGTCTCTGGCGGCAAAAACACTGGCCATTGAAGTGCGTAAAGTGATGAGCGCCTTAATGGGTGGTGATATTGAAGTTTCCCGAACTCAAGTGGGTTATCTTGTCGGACGGGATACCTCACAACTCAAAGAAACGGAAATCATCCGGGCAACGGTTGAGACCACTGCCGAAAATACCATTGATGGGGTTTTAGCACCGATTTTCTATCTGTTGCTGGGAGCCCTGATTCCAGTGCCCTGGCTTAATCCGGTGATGCTGGTAATGCTCTACAAGGCGACCAATACGCTGGATTCGATGGTTGGATATATCCAGGAGCCATATAAGGATTTTGGCTATGCTTCAGCAAAATTTGACGATCTCATCAATTTTATTCCAGCCAGAGTCGGCAGCATCTTTATGCTCGTTGCCGGGATGTTTTTAGGATATACTTTTAATGACGGCTGTCGCATTTTCAAGCGGGATCGTCACAACCACAAGAGCCCTAACTCGGCCCATCCGGAATCGGTGGTGGCAGGGCTTTTAGGTATACAACTCGGCGGAACCAACCAGTATTTTGGTGAAACGCTGGAAAAGCCCACCATTGGGGATGCTAAATCGCCGCTGGAAATATTGGATATTCGGGAAACCATCACCATTATGTATGGCAGCGAGGTGGTCCTGATGGTTTTGGCCACCTTAATGGCGGTGATTATTTATTCGTTTTAGCAAACTGAAAAATCATTGAATTTGCAATCACTGCATTTAAATAGAAAAATTTAAATAAGAGAATGTTAATAATTGGAGAGTCGACATGAATAAACACGGCGGATATCAGGGCGAAAACAAAGAAATGCTGGATTTTAGTGTTAATATTAATCCCTTGGGAATTCCCAAGGGAATCCGGGAAAAGTTGATTGCCGGGATTGACGAGTTAGTGAAATACCCGGAGATCTCTGGCGTTTCGGCGATCGAGAAGATTGCCAATGATCTGGCGGTGCTACCGGAAAATATCATTCTCGGTAACGGTGCGATTGAGCTGATCTACCTTTTTGCCAGAAGCATGGGGCCGGGAAAGGCGCTGATTGTTCAGCCAACCTTTAATGAATATGAACGGGCCTTAAAGCTTTATGGCTGGGAGGTGGTTCATCATGTCGTAACAGAGCAAGATGGTTTTATCATCAACCCGGAAGCATTAGCGGCGGTCATTAAAAACGAAAAGCCCCAGGCGGTTTTTTTATGCAATCCCAATAACCCCACCGGTCGGGTTCATAGCAATGGTTTTATCAGAGAAATGTTAGAGCATTCGGCTCCGGAAATTAATTGGTTTCTGGATGAATCCTTCATGGATTTTTCTGAAGAAAGTGGCAGCCTGTTATTGGTTAAAGAAGCGAAACCGTCGGTCTTTATTTTAAAATCGTTGACGAAGTTCTATGCTCTGCCGGGACTTCGGATTGGTTATGGGGTCGGTGTTGCCCCAATGATTAAAAAAATGGAGCACTTTAAAGAACCCTGGACCATTAATGCCCTGGGGCTGATTGCAGCCACGGCTGTTTATGATGAAAAAGACTATGCCGCAAAGACTAAAACTTATATAAAGGGAGAAGCTCAGCGGGTATTTGAAGCTTTAAGTCAAATCAAAACACTGAAGGTTTATAAAAGCGATACCGATTTTCATCTCTGTCGACTGTTTACGGGAACTGCGGCGGAGCTGCAGATGGCCCTGGAAAAAGAGGGTATGTCGCTTAGAACCTGCGAAGATTTTATCGGTTTAGACAAATCATATTTTCGGATTGCGATAAAAAAAGAAGCAGATAATACAAAGCTTTTGACTTTTCTTAAAAACTGGAGGAATTAATTATGGGTCAGTTAATATTTATAACCGGCGGTGCCCGTAGCGGTAAAAGTACTTATGCCGAAAATTTAGCCCGGGAATCGGGCAAACCGGTCGCTTATATTGCCACTGCGATCGCCTTTGATGATGGCATGAAGGACCGCATTGCCAAACATCAGGCGCAGCGGCCAGATCATTGGGGAACCATCGAACAATATAAGGATTTTCAGACAATGACCGACAATCCCGTTTTTTTGCAAGCCGAGATTGTTCTTTTTGACTGTCTGACCGTGATGACTACCAATAATATGTTAGATTTTCCGGTTGATTATGACACTTGCGCGATGGAAAAGGTGGGCGAAATCGAAGGTGCTATTAAGATTGAAGTGGAAAAACTACTGGATGTTTGTCAGGATAAAACCCTGATTGTAGTCTCGAATGAGGTGGGTTTGGGTCTGGTGCCGGCCTACAAGCTGGGTAGTTATTTCCGTGATATTGCCGGCCGGATGAATCAACTGGTGGCCGGACGGGCTGATGAAGCCTATCTACTGGTTGCTGGCTTACCGTTGAAATTAAAATAAAAAACAGCAAAAGCCCATTTTTGGCGGCAATTACGGTTGCAGCTAAAAAGGGCTTTTGTTTTATCTGAAATAACAGGGGGTTAATAAAGATGGATCAAAAATTTTTACGAGCGGAGCTGTTAGGCTTGGTCGATGAGAAATACCGTAAATTTTCCAGCGGCTTGACGCCGGGAACCAATAATATTCTGGGGGTGCGCTTGCCAGCACTTAGGAAGATCGGCAAAAGAATTGCCAAAGCAGACTGGCGAAGCTATTTGGAAACAGCTCAGGTTGACAGCTTTGAGGAAACCCTGCTACAGGGAATGGTGATCGGGTATGCGGATGTGGAATTGCCAGAACGGCTGATGCTAATAAAAGACTTCATCCCAAAGATTGACAACTGGTCAATCTGCGACAGCTTCTGCACGGGTCTGAAATTCACAAAAAAGCATAAAGAGGAGGTATGGCTTTTCTTACAACCATACCTCAAGTCAAAAGAAGTTTACGAGATCCGTTTCGGGGTGGTGATGTTTATTACCTATTTTGTCGAAGACCGCTATCTGGAGCCGATGTTTCTAAACTTTAATGCCATTGACTGCGACAACTACTATGTAAAGATGGCCGTTGCCTGGGCGATTACCAGCTGTTTTACGGTTCTTCCGGAAATGACCATGATTTATCTCAAAGCTAATGATCTGGATGACTTTACCTACAATAAAGCCTTGCAGAAAATCACTGAATCGCGGCAGGTAAATCCTGACATAAAGGTACGGATTCGCTGTATGAAACGGAATAAGAAATAATTTTCGATCAATACTCAGATATCTAAACCGGCATTATATCCGGCGGTTGTGGCAGTGTAGAGGGTTCCCTGGCTGGTGGTGCAATCACCGATGCAGAAAACGGTATCAACAAGATTGGCAAATTTGGATACTTCCAGCAGGTTTGGTTTAACACCCAGGGAAAGAATCAGGGTATCAAAATCCACTTCTTTTTGACCATCGCTCCCTTCAACTAGAACGGCATGATCCACAGCCTTAATCAGTTGATGGCTCGCAAGGATGGTCACATTTTCTTTTTTAAGCAGCTGCAGCATAGCAGTCATCGGAATTGGTGAAGGGTCAAGCATTTTCTTTTCGCTGACCATTTCGACAATCGTGACATTTTTACCTTTCCGGGCCAGGTCCAAAGCGGTTTCACATCCAGTTAAGCCACCGCCAGCGATGACCACATTATGACCGACTTCAACCGATCCGGATTCGACATCACCGACCCAAACAACATCGCTGCCATCTAAACCGGGAATGGCGGGGATATTGCTTTCGGCACCGACGGCAATAATCAGGGCATCCGGGGACTCGGCCATGATGTTTTCAGGGGTTGCCGCGGTGGATAGTCGCAGCGAAACATTGGGGTGTTGGCTGGTCATGCGGATCGTCCAGGCCAGATAATTTTTAAGATCAGCCTTGAAATCCGGAGCAACCGCCAGCCGCAGGGTACCCCCGAGACAATCGCTTTTTTCAAAAAGAATGACCTCATGGCCATGGTCGCCGGCGGTTCTGGCCGCTTCCATGCCAGCTGGACCACCTCCGATGATGACCACCTTTTTCTTTTGATCCGCCAGTTTATTGATATCTTTTAATTCACATTCCCGGCCAGCCTGGGGGTTAACGGCACAGGCAACTCGGAGTGGTTCCATACCATGGGTACGATTCAGACACAGTACACAGCGGATGCAGGGACGGATTTTCGCTTCATTTCCGGTGCGGGCTTTGTTGACGCTGCTGGGATCGGCAATAACGGTACGGATCATCGCACACATGTCGGCTTCGTTGTTTTCAATGATTTCGGCAGCCAGATCCAGATCAATGGAACCAACGGTGGTGATCGGAATATGAATTCCCGCCGCTTTTTTAATACTGGCGGCATAGTGGGCATTATAACCACGTTTTAGATAGGTAGGCTGGGTGGTGATCGGAACCATTTCGTCATCCAGTAGCATCCCGGCGGAAACGTGAACCAGATCGATTTTGTCCTGAATAATTTTTATAAAAGCGATGGTTTCGTCCAATTCGACGCCGCCGGGAACCAGTTCAGCGGCACTCAGGCGAAATTCAATGGCCAGCTTATGGCCAACCTTACTGCGAATGGCATCGAATAACTCACAGGCAAAGCGGGCCCGGTTTTCGATACTGCCACCATATTGATCGGTGCGGTGGTTAAACAGGGGCGAGAAAAAATTGCTGACGAGAATACCATGGCCACCGTGGATCAGGACCATATCCATGCCCGCTTTCATGGCCCGCTCAGCGGCATTTGCAAATAAGGTTATCCAGTTTTTTATTTCTTCCTGGGACATTATGTCGATGGGCGATTTGCCTTCCTCGGGCAGATCATGACCCATGGCAAATCCCGCCAGTTCAATGGAGGCTTTGGCGCCATAACGATGGACCGTGTCGGCCAGAACCGCTAAACCGGGAACCACATTGTTGTCGCCGATGTTCACGCAGAAACCGTTCATGTGTCCAAAGGGCGGAGTGACCATCGAAATACCAACAGTGACAATCCCGGCACCACCTTTGGCCAGAGCCCGGGTCCATTCGATCAGCTCCGGGGTTACCAGTCCTTCCGGGGAAGCCAACCGCGGCGCCGCTGGAGCGGTTTCAATTCGATTTTTAACAAGCATATTACCAATTTTAATCGGGGTGAACATCTTTGCGTATTTAGAATTCATTTCAAACCTGCTTTCTTTTGTAAATCGTTTACTTAGATTAATTCTATCAGGAATATGAGCTAAAACAATGTCAATTCAGCAAAAAATAGTGAGTATTTTTTTTGCAAAATGACAACAGATTGATTTGCATTTTAAGTATTGAATACATATAATATAAACGAAAAGAAGCGATTTATAATTTTAAAAAGCAGGTTAGCGATGAAAGAAAAGAAAAACGCGAAAGACTCAAATCGAATTCGGGTGAAAAGTCATCCAGATGAACAGAAAACGACTCACATGATCAGAACCTTATGCATGCAAAAACGGCGTTTCGAACGAAAAAAAGCAAAATTGATGACGGCTCTTTTATCATGCGGAGGCCTGCAGCATATCATTGATATCGCTTATGAGGTATTGGGAAATCCGATGTTTGTCAGCGATATGGGCTACAATGTGGTGGCTTTTAATAAAAATGCCGAGGTTGGTGATCCATCCTGGCCTTCCACCGCGCCGGAAGAAGAATTTGATGCTTATGAACGGATCAAAAAACTCAATGACAGTGGTGTGTTTGAACGGCTTTATTCCAGCGAGAGCCCCTGCATTGAAGAATTTGATTATTCGCCAACCCGCTGGATGGCACATAAAATTGCAATCAATGATAAGAATATTGGACATATCGCCGTGGTTGAGGCCAAAAAAGCGTTTGAACCGATGGATTTTGGGCTACTTGAATTGCTGTGCAGTGTGGTAGCCAGTGAGCTGCAAAAGGAACCCATTCAGAGCAGTCAATTATATAGTGAGGTTGAGCATTTTCTGATCGGCATCCTTGAAGAAAGAATTTTTAGCGCAGAAATAATTCAAAAGCAGGGGAAAAAGCTGGGACTGTATGCAAAAGAGCATTTATGCCTGGTTACAGTCAGTTCAGAATTAAAAACAGAAAAGGGAATGTCGTTAAGCTATGTTAAAAGCATTATCAATCGTATCTTAGGAACTGAAAAATCAATTCTTTATCAGAATAAAATCACTGTATTGTTGACAAGTGATAAAAAAGAAGCGGTTTCTGACGGTGCCAAAAGTAAGCTGATTGAATTTTTAAACAGTAATCAGATGAAAGCTGGTGTCAGCCCTTATTTTCAGGATTTGGCAGGGCTTAAAAGCCACTACAACCAGTCCGTCAAAGCATTGGAATTAGGAATAGCGATGAATCCGGAGGAATCCCTTTATTATTATGAGGCATATGCCTGCTATCATTTATTTGAAATAGTGGCTGGTCAAACCGGCTTAAAAGACTTCTGCAATACGGCATTAACTGATTTGATGGGTTATGATCAGCAATACAAAACAAATTATTGTCATAATCTGTGTATTCATCTTCAGCATGACGGCAATGTGACAAAGACTGCCCGATATTTTAAAATTCACCGAAACTCAATGAAATATCGCATCAAAAAAATCGAAGAAATTATGGCAGTGTCACTGACAGATAGTGAAATAAAATTCTCATTGATGATGTCGTTTAAATTGCTGGCTTATTTAGGCGATGAAAAATTACTGAAGGCTTAAGCAATATATGAACATTTAAAGCGATCAGACTAAGTCCGAATAATCTAAAGCGATGGTGCCTACCAATTTATTAAATCATACAATGCGAAAGTCAAAGGGATCGATGTGGATCAAAGAGACCTATCTAAAACAGCCGATCGGCTCCAGTTGGCGACCGCGGTTACCGATACTAAGTGAATCCGATGGTCTAGCCTGTTTAACTGGCAAGACGCTTTTAGGGACTAAAAAAAAGTCCGCAGTGTCATATGGCTGCGGACTTTTTTTATGTGAGAGAAGACTTATAAATTTGCTTTTAGACAGCCTTACTCATACCGCAGTGCATCAATCGGATCCAGCTTGGCGGCCTTATTGGCCGGATAAAAACCAAAGAAGACGCCGATGGCCATCGAGAAACACAGGGCAATAATCATCGGACCAAAGGGTGGTGTTGACGGGAATTTCATTAGTGTGCTACCCAGTATCCCTAAGCCGGAGCCGAGCCCGACGCCGATCAGTCCGCCAATTAGGCAGATGATAATCGCTTCAATAATAAACTGACTGCGAATGGCTGAATTACGCGCCCCCAAAGCCTTACGGATGCCAATTTCCTTGGTTCGTTCGGTGACCGACACCAACATAATGTTCATGACGCCAATCCCGCCGACTAACAGCGAAATACCCGCAATAACCGAGATCCCCAGAGATAAGGTTCCAAGCATTCCCGTCGCTTCACTGGCCATGGCTTCCAGACTTTCAGCCTGAATGGTGAAATCAGATGACTTTGCCAGGGTTTTGATAAAATAGTCTTTGCTGATTTGAGAAAAGGCTGCGGAGTCGGTCCCGGAGGTTGCCATAATGGTAAAATTGGTGTATCCGGAAACATTGGCCGTTTCGCTGTTTAAAGCCATAGCGGTTGAAATAGGAATAAAACACTCAATGCGAGTTTCGTCACCCATATTAAACAGCGGGTTATCAATCACCAGTTTTTCATAAACGCCAATGACGGTATAGGTCTCATTGGTATTTTGGGTATCAACCTGAATTTCCATCCCTAGGGCATCACCATGAATACCAACCAGACTATTGCGAACGGTTGTATCAATAATGATGACATGGCGGTCGCCTTGCACATCGCGGGGGCTGATAAAGCGCCCCTGAACCAGTTTGACATTATTAACCATGCTATAGTCAGGGCTGACCCCAGTGAGGGTGACATTTCGGTGAATATAGCCTTTGCTAAGCTCACCAGCGCCCAGCGAACTGGAGGTACTGATGGCTTTAACCTCATCAGAATAGGCCGCTTTGAAGTTTTCCAATTCGTCCATGGTCACATAGTCGTCTTCTTGAAAGGTGGAGGCCACCTCATAGTTTTTGGCGGTTACATAAACCATAATATTTTTTCCGCCGATTTTATCCATCGTTTTGGTGACGGAGCCAGTCATCGCCGAACCCAGCGTGGAGATTGCCATAACTGAGGAAATCCCGATGATAATTCCCAGCATTGTTAAAAGAGCTCGCATCTTGTTGGCCCGCAGTCCCTCCAGGGCCAGCCGGATATTTTCAAACAGATTCATAGTAACCCTCCAATTGATATTGATCATTCTTGCGGTTATCGACAATGGAACCATCTCGAAGTCGGATGGTTCGTTCTGTTTCTTCGGCCAATTCGACGTTATGGGTAATTAAAATAATCGTTTTTCCCTGTTCCTGATGGAGCCGGTGAAAAATATCCATAACCAGGCGACCGGTATGAGTGTCCAGGGCTCCGGTCGGTTCATCGGCGAGGATGATGGCCGGATCGTTGGCCATCGCCCGGGCAATGGCCACGCGCTGTTTTTGTCCGCCGGATAATTCATTGGGCCGATGATGGGCTCGACCACTCATTTCCACCAGCTGAAGGAGTTCAGAGGCCCGTCGTGATCGTTCGCTCCGCGGCACTCCACCGTAAAGCATCGGCAGAGCCACGTTTTTTAAAGCCGTCGAACGGGGAATGAGATTAAAGGTCTGGAAAACAAAGCCGATTTTCTTGTTGCGGATTTTTGAAAGCCCATCGTCGCGAACATTTTCCATTGGCAGATGATCCAGATAATAGTGCCCTTTGGTGGGGCGGTCCAAGGCTCCAAGAATATTCATCAAGGTGGATTTACCGGAACCGGAAGCGCCGACAATCGATAAAAACTCACCTTCATAAACATCCAAATCAATACCGTGGAGAATTTCCAGTTCATTGGGGGTACCCAGATAATAAGATTTGACAATCCCCTGCATTTCAATAATTTTATTTCGCATCATTACACCGTCAATTCTTCAGTCACTGTCGTACCGGGCTGCACCGTAGTAACGGCCATACCGGGCTGGACCGTTTGGGGCTGGCTAATAATGGCGAGTCCATCGCTAAGTAGATCACCGGCGATTTCAATTAAAGAATCAGTTTCCAGACCCGTGGTGATGGGAATCGATTCGACTGTGAAAGAGCCTTGTTCGACAGGATTTTCTTTGGCAACATAGACGCAGGATTGACCGGAATCATTCATCACCAGAGCTTCAAAGGGAACACAGAAAACATCGGGACGTTCTTCGCTGATTATGCTTAAGCGGGTAGTCATTCCGATTTTTAATCCGGTGGTATCGGATGGAAGGTCAATTTCAACTTCAAATTCAGCCTTTGTTGCTGTTGAACTGGTGGCGGTTTCGGTTTTAATTGCTGTTGGCGCAATTTTAGTCAGGTTGCCGGGGAAAACGGTATCCCCAGTAGCATCCGATTTTACCAGCACCGGCATATTTTTGTGGATGTGATTTAAATCAGCTTCTTTAATCTTGCCTCGCACTTTAAGGTCGTTGGTGTCCTCAATGGTAAAAAGCTCACCATTGGCGGGGTTCCCTTTAACGGCGTTCATGGCGGTGATGGTTCCACTGGCTGTGGCCTTGACATAGCTGTAACTGTCACCTTCTTTGTTGTAGAGCTGACATAACCAATCATCTTTATCGACCCATTGACCAACCGAAACATAGAGTTTTTCGATTTTATCATTGCTGGTATCGCTGACTTTGACCTTGGTATAGCTTTCAATGACACCAGTGGCGGAAATGGTGTTTTGCAGGGTTGCTTTTGAAAGTGGGGTGGTTTTGACAGCAACCGCCGGGGTGGGTTGGGAATTGCCATAAACATAGGCACCTCCGCCGACCAATAGGGCTACCCCGATCACAACACATAAAATAATTCCTTTTTTCTTCATAACGTCTCCTCTTAACTCATTTTGGTACGAGATTAAAAAATAAATACTTGCGACTTTATTTAATTTTGTTGATTGTTTCTCCTAATTTTTGATGGCAGCGTATTTACTGATAGGATAGTTTAAGTATAAGCGTTAATTATGAAGATCAGGTTACTCAAATTCTTAAGAATTTTTGACAATAAAAAAGACCCCGAATTGGGGTCATCAATTGTTTTATCGTTACTGATGAATCGGCAGAATCAGTTCAACCTTGAACAGCTGGTTGAGTTGATAGTAGTCGATCCGTCCCTGATGGCGGGTGATTATTTTTCGGCAGGAGTCCAGGCTGGAACCTTCGTTCTCAATGACATTTTTGCCAGCAGCATCGGGATTATTTATGGTTTTATTGCGCAAAATAATGCAGAGTTCGTTTTTATTAAGGATCAGGCCAAAATCGACCGGTTTGTCGGGGTCGGCATACTTAATAATATTGGAAGTCAGATAGTCAAAAATGCGTTGGAGCTGTTCCAGATCAACCCACAGGGAGAAATCCCGTTCGATGCAATTTTCCTCGACAACATCGTATCCGGCTTCTTTTAAAGCCTGGCTGGAAGTGTTCAGAAGTTGATGAATCAGGGGTTTTCCGTTATAGACCTTGAACTGGTAGTAGCCCTTGCCATTATCGGTAAAGGCATGCTCAAAAAGATCGTCAATAAAACGGATGACCTGATACGCCTTTTTAAGAGCAATCTTAAGATAGGCTTCTTTTTTGGAAAAGTCACGTTCATCAGGGTTTTGAATCCGCTCAAGATAGCCGATGATACCAGTTAAGGGGGCATGTATTTCGTTTGAAACAGAGGTGATAATATGATGATTTTCCATCTTAGCAAGCGATTCAGCCTTGTTTTTAGCCTCATATAAATCATGAATCAGATTCACGTTATTGGCAATATCAGTGAGTTCGTTATGGTCCTGAAGTGGAATATAGGATTCAAAATTCTCAGCGGCGATCCGTTCGGATCCTTTTTGCAACGTTTTAAGGTAGCTTAATTTTTTGCGAATTAAATGGGACATGATAATAAAAACCAATAAATTGGGGACAAGTGTAAACAGAATGATAAAAAGCGGATGATAGCCCAAACGGGGTAACAATGCGAGGTTAAAATAAAAGCCCCAAACAAGTGCAACAACTAAAGTCAAACTCAAATATTTTATTAAGACCGAGACCAATTCCTCATCGGGTCGATTCTTACTGTTTTTTATTTTGATCGGGTCGGGTTTATCGTTTTTCAATTGACTATTCCTTTCAGCATGTTTTATTATACAATCATTGTAAACTGGAATGCGATTATAATCAACAAGAGCTTTAAATTAAAGCTGCCTTAAGTAAAATCAGCCTGGCGCTGTTCCGATTGAAGTAATTTGTAGGGGTTTGTCAGAAAATGGTTTAATTCCCGGTGGTTTTGGGATATAATAAAATGATATTATTATGAGGAGAAATTCAAATGAGTTTATACGATGCGTGGAAAAATTACATCGAAGAGAATTGTAGCACCCAGGAAGAACAAAATACCTTTTGGGAAAAATATTGTGCTGAGGAAAAGGTTCTGTATCAGAAGATTCTGGGCGAGAAAATTACAACCATTTCCGGTAAGGTAGAAGACCTGATTAAAGAAAGCAAGATGGTTCCGCCCCAATACATGGGTTTTCTCGATGGCATTAGCGACAGTCTAACGGCCCCTATTGATCTTGAGACCATTGACTTGGATTCAGAAGTCAAGCTGGAGATCGATTTTGCCAAACTTTATAAAAATATGCTGGCAGTTCCGGCAGAATGGCTTTATACTTTGGCGGAATGGGATAACTTTTTCACGGTGGAGCAGCGAGTTGAGCTGGAAAAAGAATACAAGCGATCAAAAACCGTGGTCAATGAGGTAAAGGTTGGTCGAAACGATCCCTGCCCTTGTGGCTCCGGGAAAAAATATAAAAAGTGTTGTGGACTATAAAAAAAAGAGCGAAAGCTCTTTTTTTAGTGGTTGATAACTTCATGAATATAGAAAACAGTAATCATTGAGAGGGCAATGTCCGGCGAAAATTTACTTAAAAAGGTTGACATTCGTTCCGGACTGAGATCACCCCGAATACTCAAAAAGACAAGATAAAAAGTAATGAAATTGTAACGTAGCAAACTGCTGTTGGCAGGGGTAAAAAAGGTTCCGATGATTTTAGGATTATCCAACAGATTGAGGTTTTCATCCAAAAGCCGGTTTAGTTCTTTAAGAATGGCCTGAATGAAAAAATCAATGGAATAGTTTTCCAGTCGTGGGACACCCACGCTTTTGCCGGTGATTTCCAGCATCGCAAGGCTGAGGGGCTGGTTTCTAAACGAGGTTTTCTGCAACAAGTTTTCCAGGGTTCTTAAAACATCGTTTTTCCCGGCGTCAGGTGATAGGCAAAGCAGCGCCAGCATTTTTTGCAACTGTTTCTGGTTTGATAGCGGTTGACCCAAGGTATTGATGAACTTCCTGAAAAAGGTGTTGCTTTTTTTTGTGTTCAGGTAAAAGTATCGGCCGTCGACTAGGCCAAAAACCTTTAAGGCATCCAGATAACCTAATTGGATATTCAGCTCGATTTGCCTGGAATCGAAGTCGAGGACGCCGCCAAGATATTCGGAGTTATTAACAGTAATGATTTTTGCTTGTTTATCCCGTACCCATTTACGCATTCCCGGAGCAGGGAATTCCACCGAAATAATCTGGTTGAAATGCTGTTCCAGCATAAAATTTATCGGGACATTATCAAAAAACCCCCCATCAAGATAGGTTTTACCATCAATTTCCAGCTTCTGAAAAATGGGTAGGGCAGCACTCGCCAGCAAATAGTCAATCAACTGACCGTTGGGAATGTCCTCTATCATTAGCTGACGTGGCTTCAGGCTGGTAATATCAACTGTTACCAGTCCGAACCGGATCGTTGAGCGGCGGATGGTGTCTTCACAGATCATTCGGGTAAGATTGTGTCGGAGCGGCGAAATATCCAAACCGTCTGAAAAAAGAGCGGCTAAAAAACCGGTTCTGAACACATCAAAACTTTCCTTTGACCACTTATCCACATAGGTATTGGTCATTTCTTTATTTAAATCAAGAACCTGGTTAATGGTCAGATTGGACCAGAATTCCATGGCAATTTCATAGTCATCCTGGGCAATCATAGCGGCGTTTAGCGCCCCGACCGAGGTTCCGATCACAGCCCCCAGGGAGTAATCAGATTCTCTGAGCGCCTTCCAGACGCCCATTTCAAAGGCGCCCTTGGCACCGCCACCACTAAGAACCAGGCCATACGGTTGTTGCGACATTTGATGTTCACCTCTTTGTTAATAAGAAATGTGTTGCTAAAGAATCGTTTGATTAGTAGTACATGCCGTCCATCAGACCACCCAGCATTCCCATGCCGCCGACTCCAATGCAGGTAATGCAGGCAAAAACCATCAGTACGGTAAAGGCCATCCCAATGATTGAACAAATCAGACCGGCCATTGCCATACCAGTGGGCAGACCCTGGAGCTTTCGTTCCTTCATGGCAATCATCCCAAAAATAAGACCGACGGCGCCGGTAAACAAACCACTACCGATAAAAGTGATAACACTGACAATTGAGATGATCCCCAGCGTCAGAGCAAGGATTGATTTAGAATCATAGGTTTCTGCAACCACTTCCGGATGACGTTCATCGTAGGGAGTCCGATTACGAACGATAAAGATGAAAATCGGTCCCAGGAAAGGGAAAATAATACTGAGGACCAGATAAAGGACCCGGTGATCCTTGTCATAAATACTGTAAAGCCAGAATTGAGCGGCATAATAGTAGAAGCTCAGTGCCAGTGATAACAAGATGCTCACAAAGGCGCCCAGATAAGGGATGAATCCAAGAACCATCATGACAATACTTAAGGCCAGACCCATTAGCGGAAGAAAGAGTTTGGCATAGGGAATGTGCCAGGTGCCGATAGAAACATCATCATTGATCAATTCACCCATCAGATAACTGCTGGCGAAAGGAATCCAGGCCAACCAGGGGTTATCCAAATTTCGGTTTTTAGCCATGGTATAAAGACCAAGTGAATTAAAAACGTAGCAAATTATGCCAACAACGAGACTGATCGCTAAAATAATACCGAGAACTGACATAATAACGGGCATGATCGCCCAAAAACTGTCAGGATGGGAAGAAATACCGCCCATATAACCATCATAAATATCCATAATAATACCTCCTAATAAGTTCGGATATACTGATTATACCCTAAAGTACGGTAAATATCTAATTTTTCAAGTGTTTTTGATAAAGGGTCTGGGGAATTTTAATGATAAAAAGTAATCCAAATGCAATAACAATCAGGCTGATAAACTGTGAGGTTGAGAGAAAACCGATGATGCCTCTGGGATCGGAGCGGAAAAACTCATTGATGAAACGAAAGATACCGGCAGCGATTAAATAAAAACCGGTTGTAAAACCAGGATTTCTGCTTTTCCACAATACCACCATCAGAACTAAAGTGAGTATAAAAAGAAAGGCCGATTCAGACAACTGGGCCGGAAACAGACCGATTCCGGAGGGTGGATAGGCGCCAACGGGATAATGGACAGCCAAGGGACCATCATAGGGAATACCATAACAGCAGCCATTGAAGAAGCAGCCAATCCGGCCGAAGGCCTGAGCCAGTGCTAGCGATGGCACTGCAATATCAAAAAACTTGATGGCGTCAAGTCGATAGACGCGAGTGTAAAGAAAACCGCCCAGGATTCCGCCGATCAGTCCGCCATAGAAGACGGCACCACCGGTGGCGAGTCGAATCAGGGCGGTCTCCGGGCTGGCGATCAGATTGGGCAAATCGACAATGATATACAGTAGCTTGGCCCCGATGATCCCACCGATGATGCCAAAAAGTCCGAAAAACATGGCATCCATCGTTGAGATATGATATTTTTTAGCAGTTGGAATGGCCAGTAGAAAGCCGCATCCGGTTCCAATTAAAAACAGGACCCCAAAGGTCGGGATGGTATATTGAAAGATATGAATAAGGGGGTACATAAAACTCCTTTCATTGGGAAGGGTGGGATAAAAATAATTAAATTTGATTCTCAGGTAAAAAAAATAGACGATGGCAGTCGTCTATTTTTTTGCTTGAATCAGCCAAACATCGCTGCGGTGCCCAATAGTCCGACACAGGCCACACAGGCGATCAGTACAAGTGCACAGAGGGCGAGGCCAATGATATTAAGGATCAAACCGGCAGTCGCCATGCCGTTTGGGGTAAACCCTTCCAATTCGCCGGCTTTGCGGATCTGGATGGCAAAGATTAAACCGATAATCGCACAGATAATACCAATAATGGTAAAATAACTAAACCAGATACTAACCAAGGATACGATTCCCAATACAAGGGAAGCAGTCGCCTTATTATTATACTGTTCCATGTAAGCCTCCTAAAGTAAAATTATTTCTCTCTTTAGAATACGCTTGTTGGGAAAAAATGTCAAGATTTATGAATCGCTTTTAACTTATCAACCAGATCAAAAGCGACGTGGTTGATCGTTTGGGAACCAGCCACAAGAACCAGATCATTCGGGCATAAGTTAGCGGTCAGATGGTTAACAATATCCTCAAAGGTCGAAATAGTGACCGTTGGGATACTGTATTTTGCTTCAATGGCTTTTTGCAGATCCTCGGAATAAACATCCCAGTCATTGTCTTCCCGGTCGGAATAAATATCGTTGAGAATAACATAGTCGGCTTTGGCAAAAGCGTCCACGAAATCATCAAAGAAAAAGAAGGTTCGGGAATAGGTATGGGGTTGAAAAACAACCCAGAGTTTATGGTGTTCATAATTGAGACAGGCGTCCACAACCACCTTTAACTCGGTGGGATGATGCGCATAGTCTTCATAAACGTTGATGCCGTTGACTTCGCCCCGGAACTCGAAACGACGTTTAGCACCGCTGAATTTTGCCATCGAAGCGATCGATATTGCGACTGGGATGTCAAGGAAGTCACCGCAGATAATAGCTGAAAGGGCGTTCAGAACATTATGCTGACCAGGGATGATAAGTTGATAATGGCCATAGAATTCACCCTTCTTATAGACATCAAAGCTGGGCTTACCAACATTGTCATAGGTAATGTTTTCGGGATACCAGTCATTTTTTTTGTTCAACCCGTAGGTGACTACCGGGCAGGCTAAGTCGGTGACGACATCGAGAACATCCTGGGAGTCGCCGTAGGCAATCATCAGTCCATCGGCCGGCAGGATTTTACCAAAATTAGTAAACGATTCTTTGATCTGCTTTAATCCGCCTTTAAAATAGTCCAGATGATCCTCTTCGATATTGGTAATGATGCCAATCGAGTGGGAAGTTGTCAGAAAACTGTCGACATATTCACAGGCTTCCACGACAAAGAACGCTTTGCCGTCAATCACGGCATTGCCGCCGAACTCATCAAGCTTGCCACCAATACTCAGGCTGGGTCGCAGATCGGCATCCTGGAGCAGGCAGGCAACCATGGAGGAGGTTGTCGTTTTACCATGAGTTCCGGAAACGGCGATGGTTTTATCAAAGATGTGGGAAAAGAGACCCAGGAAACTGGAACGTTCGATTTTAGGAAGATCCAGATCTGTGGCTTTCACCATATCCGGGTTATCGTCATGAATGGCGGCAGAATAAACAACACAATCGGTGTCAGCAGGAATGTTTTTATAGTCATGCCCGATATGGATTTTGACGCCCAGGCACTCCAATTTTTCGGTGTAGGATGAAGCAACCATATCAGAACCTTCAATGGAAAACCCCTGGGATAACGACATCGTAGCCAGGCCACTCATGCTACTGCCACCAATTCCAATGAAGAATAATTTATTAATCGGTCGGTTAAATTTGTTTTCGAGTTGTGCTTTCAAATTAATCAGCTCCTTTAACGGTAATAAAATCTTAATTATTTCTTAATGATTCAACGAAAAGTGTTGGTTGCCAAGTTAAGAATAGCTATGAAATAACCAAATTATTGGTCAAAATTGGGAAAAACACTTTGATCCGAATTATAACACAGGTGTTTCTATGGAGTAAAGATTAAAAAAAACTTGCACTTTTAATAAAATATGAATAATATTATAACTATTGAGAAAAATGTTCGGATTTAAAAAATCCATCATAGGTGTAAAATGAAAAAGAATGAAAGAATCAGCGTCATCACAAAAATATTGTCAGACCATCCCAACCAGGTTTTCAGTTTCAATTATTTTACCGATTTACTGGAAGCGGGTAAATCGAGTGTCTGTGAAGATGTGGCGATTGTAAAAAATGCCATCGAATTAACCGGTACCGGTTATGTCGAAACTTTTTCCGGGGCATCCGGGGGGATGGTCTATCATCCCCGGGTTACCAGAGAAGATGAGTTACTGATCCTCAAAGAAATTGCCGACTTGCTCCAATCCCCGGCCCGAAAAATTCAGGGTGGCTTTGTCTATTACAGTGACATCCTCTCGAATCCCCGCTATTCTAAAAATATAGGCCGGATTATTGCTTCAAAATATGGCGAAATGGGGATTGAATATGTGGTTACCACCGAAACCAAGGGCATTCCTGCAGCGATGGAAACAGCGCATTATTTAAATGTACCAATGGGCCTGATAAGGCGATCCAATCGGGTCACCGAAGGGGCAACCACCAGTGTAAATTATATCTCGGGGTCATCCAATAAGATTAATACCATGTATTTAAGTCGACGTATCGACCTTAAAGACAAAAAAGTACTGATCATTGATGATTTTATGAAGGGTGGCGGAACCGCCAAAGGAATGACCAACCTGATGGAGGAGGTGGGCGCCGAAGTCAAGGGAATCTGTGTTATTTTCGTGACCCGTTCCCCGGCCGAAAAATTGGTCGAACATTTCACCCCGCTAATCTGGATGGATGACGAAAATCTGGAAGCCGGATTGCAGGTTTCGCTCCATTTAGAAGACTGAAAGCGAAAAGCTAAAAACCCCCTCAGAACCCACCGTTAACACTAAAACAGAAGCTTAGATAAAAGAATTTTTTTGTATTTTCAAACCCTTTTTGAAAATAATAAGAATCGAAAAAAATTAAGGTTTTTGTTTTAATATAGTTGAATTTGTGTTAGTATATATCTAGAATTAGACATGTGACTTTATTTCAAAGGGGAGGCTTACGAGATGGAAATAACGGACGTAAGAGTACGGAAAACGTATCCAGAGGGAAAAATGAGAGCAATTGTCTCAGTTACTTTCGATGATCAATTTGTTGTTCATGATATTAAGGTAATTGAAGGCCAAAGCGGATTTTTTATTGCAATGCCCAGTCGAAAAACGCCGGACGGTGAATTCAAAGATATTGCACATCCCATTAACATGGGTACCCGTCGTGAAATGCAGGAGAGCGTCCTGCGAGCTTACGAGAAGGCCATAGAAGAGGATAACCAAGTAACCAATGAAGAAGAAGCAACAGTTGAACTAGAAGTAGATTACGAAGAAGAATAAAAATTTAAAACGTTTAAAAAAGGGGGAAGTGCTTCCCTTTTTTTGTTGTTAATGATTAGTAGTGGAGATGAAAATGAACGATTCAAAAACCATCATATTGGCAGCCGGCGAAGGAACCCGGATGCGGTCCCAAAAGCCCAAGGTACTCCATCAGGTATGTGGGGAGAATATTCTGGATTACGTGATAGAAGTCAGTAAGACGTCGGGCATTTCGGAGATTGCAGTGATTGTCGGCTTTCAGGCTGAGTTGGTCAAAGAAAGCCTGCCGCCACAGATCACTACCTATTTCCAGAAAGAACAACTTGGCACCGGTCATGCCGTTTTACAGGCACTCCCCTTTTTTGAAGCGCTTAAGGGAAATCTGGTTGTGTTGGTCGGGGATGCCCCACTGATCCAGGCAGAGACCCTGACCGGCCTGGTTCGGGCTCATGAGTCCGGAGGTTATGCGGTAACGGTCTTAACGGCAGAGTTTGATGAGCCCACCGGCTATGGCCGGATGATTAAAAATAGAAGTGGCGAACTGCTTAAGATTGTCGAAGAGAAGGATGCCAATCTGGTCGAAAAACAGATCAAAGAAATCAATTCCGGGATGTATTGCTTCGACGCTCAGGCCCTTGTCCTGGCACTGGCGCAATTAAAAACAGATAATGTCCAGGGTGAGTATTATCTCACCGATGTCATTGAAATTTTGCGGGAAATGGGAAAAACAGCAGGCACCTTTGTGACCCCGGATCCGGAAGACATTCAGGCGATCAATTCCCGGGTGCAGTTGGCAGAGGCAGAAGCGGTGATGCGAAAACGGATTAACCACAGACTGATGGATGCCGGCGTGACGATCATCGATCCGGCAACGACCTATGTGGGAGCCAGAGCAATCGTTGGTCAGGATACCGTCCTCTATCCCAGCGTTATTCTGGAAGGCGAAACCGAAATTGGCAAAGATTGTGTTATCGGAGCAAATTGCCGGTTAGTTGACGCAAAAATTGGGAATAAGGTTTCTATCCAGAGTTCCACAATATTAGAGAGTCGTGTCGATGATTACACCAACGTCGGACCCTACGCTTATATTCGTCCGGGTAGTCAGATTGGCAAGCATTGCAAGGTTGGTGATTTTGTCGAAGTGAAGAACTCCACCATGGGCGACGGCGCAAAGGCTTCCCATTTGACCTATATTGGCGATGGCGACGTCGGCGAGAATGTCAACCTGGGTTGCGGCACCGTTTTTGTGAATTATGATGGCAAAAATAAATACCGGACGATTGTAGAAAAGAATGCCTTTGTCGGGTGTAACACCAATCTGATTGCCCCGGTAACCGTTAAGGAAGGGGCTTATATTGCCGCCGGTTCCACCATCACGGACGACGTCCCGGAAGACAGTTTGGCGATTGCCAGAGCCAGACAGGTCAATAAGGTCGGCTACTTAAAAAAGTAATACAGGTTAATAAAAAAATAGAAAATAGAGAAGATTAAGAAGAGGTATAAAACGCATGGATGGAAAGTATAGTGGAATTAAGATTATTGCTGGGAACTCAAATATGGCATTGGCACAGGAAATTGCCGAATATTTAGAAGTTCAGCTATGTAACGCTGAGGTGGTCTCCTTTAGTGACGGGGAAATCGGCGTCAACGTTTTTGAATCGGTTCGTGGTGCAGATGTTTTTGTAATCCAGTCCACCGGAACTCCGGTGAATGAAAATTTAATGGAATTACTGATTCTCATCGATTCCATGAAACGGGCTTCAGCAGGGCGAATTAATGCCGTAATCCCTTATTATGGTTATGCCAGACAGGATCGTAAGGCGAAATCCCGGGACCCCATCACAGCAAAACTGGTGGCCAATTTATTAACCACAGCCGGTGCTGACCGGGTCATCACAATGGATCTTCACTCCAACCAGATTCAGGGTTTCTTTGATATTCCTCTGGATCACTTATCAGGCGGTGCCCTGATCACTGAATATTACAAAGAGAAAAAAATGGGAAATATGGTCGTGGTTTCTCCGGATGTGGGTAGCGTCAAGCGATCCAGAAAACTGGCCAGAAACTTAAACTGTCCCTTTGCCATTATTGATAAGGAACGTCCCCGTCCCAATGAAACCGCGGTGATGAATGTTATCGGCGATGTTAAAGGGAAAAACTGTATCATGATCGATGATATGATTGATACCGCCGGAACCATTACCTCCGGGGCCAACGCTCTTCTTGATCTTGGTGCCAATTCGGTCTATGCCGCCTGTAGTCATGGGGTATTTTCCGGGCCGGCCATCCAGCGAATTCAGGATTCTGCGATTGAGGAATTGGTCACACTCAATACCCTGTGTATTCCCAAAGAAAAACAGATTGAAAAAATAAAAATTCTTTCCACTGGAACTCTTTTCGGACGGGCCATTGATTATGTCCATTTTGGTCGATCGCTGAGCAAGCTTTTTGTGGGAAGATACGTATAGGATAGCCGATGCATCTGATTGTGGGATTGGGGAACATTGGTAAAGAATACCAGGGAACCCGACATAATATCGGTTTTGAAACCCTTGATTATCTCAGTGATAAAAAGGGTATCACGATCACCAAAAAAGAACAGAGCGGAGTAACCGGTGTTTATCGTGAAGCGGGGCAGAAGATTATGCTGGCCAAGCCGACCACCTATATGAACAATAGTGGTCAGTGTGTGGCCGGGCTGATGAATTTTTATGATATCCCCCTCGAGAACCTATTGGTGATCTATGATGATATCGACCTCGCCACGGGTGACGTGCGGATTCGGCAGCACGGCAGCGCCGGGACTCATAACGGCATGCGCTCGATTATTTCGCATTTGGGGAATCCCGAATTTTCACGAATTCGGATCGGCATTGGTCGACCCCGGCCAGGTTCTGAATTGGTTCACTATGTTCTGGGACGTTTTCCCAAAAGTGAATTTCCGGCCATTGAGAATGCCATAATGGAAGCCGCAAAAGGGGTGGATATTTTTGTCAAGGATGGCATTGATTTAGCGATGAACCGGATCAATGTGCGCAAAAAGATAGAAAAAACCGCAGAAAAAAAGACTGAAGAAATTCAGGAGAAACAAGAATAAAAGACAGCGATTAATACGTGAAAAAAGAATGAAAACAGGGGGCCCGGGTTTTAAACCCGGGCTATCCGTGTTTGAATATGAAAGAAGAAATCATGGAATTACTTTATCAAAACCTTTTGAAGGCCGAATCGATCCAAACGATAATGAACAACCTGGCCCCGGGAGAAATAATCAATCTCGCCAATGTCAATAACAGCTTTAAAGAAGTGCTTACCGGACTGATCTTAAGGCAACAGCGAAGGCGGATGCTTTTTGTCACAGCAACCGATTATCAGGCCCAGAAAACGGCCGAAAATCTGGCGAAAATTCTAGGAAAGCAAGTGCTTTATTTCCCGGCCGAGCCGATTCATGACTATTTTGCTGATGTACACAGCCAGGAAATCAATCATCAACGGTTGGTTGTGTTTGAAAAACTATTATCAAATCAGCGTTTTGTGGTAGTGATGGGGGCAGAAGCCCTGTTAAAGAAACAAATGCCCAGAGAAAAATTTCAAGGCCTTGGCTTTTCCCTGGCCGTGGAGGACAGTTGGGATCCCATCGTTCTGACTGAACGCCTTTTCTATCTGGGGTATGAACCCGTTTCGCAGGTGGAAGCCAGGGGTCAATTTGCCCACCGGGGCGGAATCATCGATGTTTTTTTAACTACTGGTGAGGAAGCCTATCGGATTGAATTCTTTGGCGATACCATCGAATCCCTGCGTACCTTTGATCCCCAAACCCAGTTATCAACCGATTCGATCGAGCAGGTTAGTATTCTGCCTGGTCGGGAAATTGTTTTAGATGAAGCCGAACGGGCTAAAGCAATCAAACAAATGGTCAAAAATTATGGCAGTGTCCCGGGTTATCAGACGTTGATCGAACGGATTAGCGAAGATCCCGGGGGCCATGATGAGATCCTGTTTTCCTTTATCAAGTCTGAGGGAATGCTACTCGATTATCTGGGAGATGCTTTGATTATTTGGGATGAACCGCCTCGAATCAAAGAATCCCAGGCCGTTTTTGTCAATAAACTACACAGTGATTTTCAGACCCTGGCAGATGAATGGCTCATGTTTCCCGAAGAAAAAAACAAATTCTATTCCTTTTCAAAAATTGAAAAGGCCCTGGAAGCGCAAACCCAGATAAGACTCCATCTTTTTTCATCGCGCGGCAAAAAAGGGCTCACGCTGGATTTGGGGGTCAAGGAAAACGATTCGTTTTTAGGCCAGATCCCTCTATTTATTGAATTTGTTCAAAAACAGCTAAAAAATGATGCCACCATCCATGTGCGGGCCCGGGATGAAGCGGGGTACGAAAAGCTCAAGAGTATTTTAACCGATGCGGATATTCACCGCTTTACCAATGCGGCGCAACCAGGTGTTCAACTGGTCACCGGCGAAATCAGCGGCGGCTTTGAATTGACTGGTGAAAAGCTCATTTGCATCAATCAAAGTGAAATTATTAAAGAATCCACCCGGGGGAAAAAACGCCGGCGCCAAAAAGGACGAAAGATCGATTCCTTTACCCAATTGAACCAGGGCGACTTTGTGGTCCATGATACTCACGGTATCGGGGTCTATCGGGGCATTGAACAATTAAAAATTGATGAGACCATTAAAGATTTGCTGGTCATCGAATATGCCAACGATGCCAAGTTCTATTGTCCGGTGGACCAGATGGATGCCATCCAGGTTTACGTGGGAACCGGGGAGAAAAAGCCCAAAATTAACCAGTTGGGTACCAATGAATGGAGTAAATCCAAATCCCGGGTCAAAGCCGCCGTTGAAGAAATGGCCGATGAACTGATCGCCCTTTATGCTAAACGGCAAAATTTAAAAGGCTATGCCTTTGGTCTCGATTCAAGCTGGCAGCAGGAGTTTGAGGACTCTTTTCCCTATGAGGAAACGAATGACCAGCTTCAGGCTGTGGACGAGATCAAAGAAGATATGGAATCAACCCGACCGATGGATCGGCTGCTCTGTGGTGATGTCGGGTACGGCAAAACCGAGGTCGCTCTACGCGCCGTCTTTAAAGCGGTGATGGAGGGCAAACAGGTGGCTTTTCTGGTACCGACCACCATTTTAGCTCAACAGCATTATCAGACCGCCCTGGACCGGTTTAAAAAATACCCGGTTAGCATTGGTCTGCTTAGTCGGTTCCGGTCAAAAACCGACCAGGATAAAACCTTAAAAGAACTGGCCGCCGGCCAGGTGGATCTGATTATTGGCACCCATCGGCTGTTATCAAAAGATGTTAAGTTCAAGGATCTGGGGCTGCTGGTGGTGGATGAGGAACAACGGTTTGGAGTGGGGCATAAGGAACGGATCAAACAGCTCAAAGAAAATGTCGATGTCTTAACCCTTAGTGCCACCCCGATTCCTCGAACCCTGCATATGTCAATGATCGGGGTTCGGGATATGAGTGTTATCGACGAGCCGCCGGCCGGTCGTCGGCCGGTACTGACTTACGTGATGGAGTACAATGAAGCCATCGTCAAAGATGCCATTTTGCGGGAACTGGCCAGACAGGGACAGGTCTATTTTGTTCACAACCGGATCCATGATATTTTTGAAGTTGCCCGCAAAATCCAGAAGCTGGTTCCCGAAGCCCGGATTGTGGTGGCCCATGGCCGGATGACCGGTCAGGAACTGGAAGACATCATGGTCGATTTTTTAGAACGGGAGTATGATGTGCTGGTGACCACCACCATCATTGAATCCGGACTGGATATTAAAAATGCCAACACCCTGATCATCGATAATGGCGACTATATGGGTCTGTCGCAATTGTATCAGCTCCGCGGCCGGGTGGGACGATCCGATGTCCAGGGTTATACTTATGTGACCCATCGGCCCAAGGTGCTCTCGGAAATTTCGCAAAAGCGTTTAAAAGCCATCAAAGATTTTACAGCCTTTGGTTCGGGCTTTAAAATTGCTCTGCGGGATCTGGAAATCAGGGGTGCCGGAAATATTCTGGGAGCGGCTCAGTCTGGCAATTTGGCCACCATCGGTTATGAACTGTATTGCCGGATTCTGGATCAGGCGATCCATGAGCGGCTGGGCAAAGAATTGGATTTCTCGGCCAGCGAGCTGTTAATTAACCTCAATGTCAGCAGTTATATTCCCGAAAATTATATTGCCGATGAAGAACTCAAATACGATATCTACAAAAAGCTCTCCTATGTGAAGTCGCGGGCGGATTACGACGAGCTGGAGGATGAGCTGTTAGATCGTTTTGGAGAAATTCCCGATGGGGTTTATAATCTGATGGCTCTGGCGATGATTAAGCACTTGGGCAGATCCCTGGGCATGACTGAAATAAGAGAACGCGGCAACAGTGTTTTATTCACCTTTGACAAGTCAAAGGAAATTCCCATTCCCGCTCCGGAACGGATGCAGACGCTGTTTAACACCTACAATATTAAGTTCAATGCTGGAAAAGAGGATCAGATTCGTTGGCGGATCGTTTTAAAACATGAACAGGATCAAGTCTATCTTAAAGCTTTAGGCGAATTTCTATCACAGTTGGTTTCACCAAAGAATTAAGGTAAAGTCCAGTTGTGGTATGTTAAACTAGGCAAGGTTTTAATTTGTATAATAATAAAGAAGAGGAGAACAATAAAAATGAAGAAATCTCGTATGATGGCACTGATGCTGACAGGTGTGATTTGTGTCAGTCTTTTCGCCGGAGGTTGCAGTTTGGTTAAGGTAAATCCGGAACAGGATAAGAAGGTGGAAATCGCAGTCATTGATGGAACCCCTTTGTTAAAAGAAAATTTTAATAATTACATGGCCTATTATAAAATGTATTTTGATGCCAGCGGCATGACCTTTCCCACCGAAACGGAGCTCACCGAGCTGAAAAAGGACATTCTGGATGATCTGGTTCGGGTTGAAACCCTCACCGCCAAAGCGAAAAAAGATGGGGTTACGGTCGATGAAACCGGTATTTCAGACAATGCCACCAGCATGTTGGAATCATTAAAAACAACCTTGGGCGAAGAAAAATACGCATCAATTTTAGAAACATATAATACTGATTCGGCATCATTTGAGGCATTTTTAAATAAATTTCTGCTGAATTACAGCTATGCCAACACCATGGAAACGAACTATAATAATACCTTAAAAGCTGATCCCGGCAAAGAATTAGATACGGTTGTAGGAACCGTTGGTGGAGATGAGGTAAAAAAAGATGTTTATAATTATCGTCTGGCCAATGAGGAGTTATTGACCTATTACCAGACCCAAAAGGCATTGGCTACCGATGATAAAACCATGAAAACGACCAATGAAACCATCTTTAATACCATTGCAGAACAAAAAGCCCTGGCTCAGTATGCAGAAGAAAAGAAATTGACAGCCGATCAGACAAACATCGACAGTTATGTTACTACCCAGGAAGCATTTGTCAATTATCTGTTACCAGGAGACGAGGCTTTGCAACAGTTTTTAGACACCAAGTTCTTAACCATTGCCCAGTTTAAAGCGTTTATGAAACAGGATGCCACCGCATCGGCGATTTCCAAAGCGGTTCAGAGCGATTTAGAAACAGCGGTTACGGTTACTGATGGCGAGATCAAAAAATATTACGATGAAAATAAAGCGTCCTATGATACCAGCACCGTTTCAGCCAAACATATTTTAGCGACGGAGCAGGCCTTGGCCGATCAGGTTTATGCCGAAGCCAAAAATGCCAAAACAGTGGAAGAATTTGATGCAATTATGACAAAATATCAGGATACCGATGGTATTAAAGAAGCAGCCGACCTCGGTGCTTTCACCAAATCCACGATGGTAACTGAATTTTCAGATGCCGCTTTTGGGATGGATGTGAACACCGTCAGCGAACCGGTCAAAACCGACTATGGTTACCACGTGATCTATCTTTATGATAAAAAAGCCGGTGAAACACCAAGTCTAGACGATAAAAAAGAAGAAATTACGACAACGTTAAAAAGTGAAAAAGTTACCGAAGAGTTTGACAAGCTTAAAGTAAAACTGGTAAATAAACAAAAAATTAAAATTAACGACATCATTACTCCGGCAGCCGCTTATCTGGAAGAGCTGAAAACCGAATTGAACGTTAAAGTTTACCAAAATAAAATCTAACGGCAAGTTAATCTAAATACAATTTAAAGATAAGACAAAAAGCACTGAGTTTCAGTGCTTTTTGGTTGTATATGGATAATTGATGAGATATAATAAAAAACAATCTGCAAAGAAGCATTAGTCATTTGCAACAACATACAAAAGAGGTTTATCTATGACAAAGCGATCATCAAATTACTTAAAAGGTGCCAGTATTCTGGTCGCAGCCGGGATTTTATCGCGGTTGTTGGGCCTCTTTTTTAAGATTCCCCTATACCAGATGGTGGGCAGTTATGGGAATGGGATCTATGGGAATGTCACCAGCATCTACAATTTATTGCTGATGGTTTCCACGGTCGGCTTTCCGGTGGCGATCTCAAAAATGGTGTCCGAGAGTATCGCTAAAAATGAATATGCAACTGCCCATCGGGTCTTTAAACTATCAATTTTAATCTTGGGGATATTGGGAACCTTGTCCAGTCTGTTTTTATTTTTTGGCGCCGAATGGATTATTGAAACAGCCAGCTGGACGGCAGAAAGCTATCCGGCGCTGGTGGCCATTGCTCTGGCACCCTTGTTTATTTCCTTTGTAGCAGCCTTTCGGGGCTTTTTTCAGGGTTTTCAGATCATGACCCCGACAGCGGTTTCACAGATTCTGGAACAGTTTGTCCGGGTTTTTCTGGGCGTTTTTCTATGTTGGGTTTTTGTCGGTCAGTTTGGTATTGGTCTGGGGGTTGGTGGGGCGGTTTTTGGTGCCACGATCGGCGGTCTGGTGGCGGCTATTTTACTGGCCTATCTCTACCGTAGCTTCGTGACCCAAAATAAACGGCTGCTAAAAACGAGAACCCGAAAACGGCAGCGTTCCAACCGGGCACTGCTGAAACGACTGGTCATTATCTCAATTCCGGTTACCTTGACATCGGCTTTAGTAGCGATGTTTTCCACTGTAGACTCGTTTATTTACGTGTCGCGGCTGGGAGTGGCTGGTATTGATGAAATAACCGCCACGATGATGTTTGGCGACTTTACCAATGCCGAGCAACTCATTAATCTGCCTTTGCTCATCAGTGGTAATCTGGCGGTGGCGATGATCCCGGCGATTTCCGAGTCCTTTGCGATGCATGACCGGAAAGCCATGAATCAAAAGATCTTACTGGCAATACGGGTTATTTTGCTGGTGGCGTTTCCTTCCTGTATTGGCTTGTCGGTGTTATCCTATGGCATCTTTGATCTGCTCTTTCCAGGATCGCCTTATGGCGGATTTATTTTATGCACCTTTGCCTATGCGACGATTTTTATGATGCTATCCAACACCTTTCAGAGTATCCTCCAATCAATCGACCGGTTTCGCATCCCGCTTATTAATCTGGGTGTAGCGATTATTATCCGCTTTATCACCGGTTGGATATTTCTGTCGATTCCTCTTTTCAATATTCAGGGGATTGTCATTAGTAGTGTGATTACCTTTATTTATCTGACTGCGGCCAATTACGCGTCGGTTAAGCGTTACACCCACATTAAGGTTGATTTTATCCACACGGCCCTGAAACCGCTGGTGGCGGCTATCGTGATGGGGATTGCGGTATTCTTTACCTACAAGGGGATCGCTTCTTTGTTGGGGGGATTTATGGGCCTTATGATTGCAGTATTCATCGGTATCTTCGTTTACTCTTTTGTGCTGATCTTAATCAAGGGGATAACGGAAGATGAAATAAAAGTACTGCCGGGAAGCCGAACCTTATTACGTTTTTTTCGCCGGCTAGAGCGACTGGTTCCGGGCCGCAAAAAACATCGGATCAGGCACCCGTAATCGATTCAGAAAGGAAATAAAAGCATGCACCAAATAGATATTGTTGGTTTGGGCCCGGGCAGTCCGGGCCAGATTACATTAGAAACACTACAATTATTAAAAGACGCCAGTCCCAATTTTTTTCGCACGGCGATTCATCCAGTAATGGATTTTATTGACAAAGAAGCCATCAGTTATCAGAGTTTTGACTGCTATTATGAGCAGGAAGGCTCCTTTTTAGGGGTTTATGATAAAATTGTAAAGACGCTGATCGATACGGCAAAAAAAACCGAAAGGTTGGTTTATGCCGTTCCTGGAAACCCACTTTTTGGCGAAAAAACGGTTGAAAAACTAATCGTTGCGGCCAAAGAAGAAGGCATCGACTATCGGATTTATCCCGGTGTCAGCTTTGTTGATGTGGCCCTGAACAGTCTGGAAAAGGATCCCATTGAGGGGCTAAAACTTATCGACGCCTTTGATTGCGTCAAGAATCCGCCAGATCCCCGGATTGGGACCTTGGTGACTCAGGTCTATAACCAGCACATGGCTTCAGAGCTTAAGCTGCAATTAATGGAGATTTATGATCCCGAAAAAAGGGTAGTCCTGCTGATCAATGCCGGGATTCCCGGCCAGGAAAAAATAATCGATATCTGTCTCTATGAGCTGGATCGGGTAGCTGCCATCAATCACCTGACCAGTCTGTATATTCCCGCCGAAAACAAAGCTTATCAGGGGTTTTTGGGCACCATTGAGATGATGAAGACGCTAAAGGGCGAAGGTGGCTGTTCCTGGGATCAGAGTCAGACCCATGAAAGCCTGAGAAGTTATCTGCTGGAAGAGAGTTATGAGGTTTTAGAAGCCATCGATAATCAGGATTGGGATAACCTGGCTGAAGAATTGGGGGATGTCTTATTTCAGATTATCTTTCACGCTGAAATAGCCAGTGAGGCTGGCCGCTTTAATATCAACCAGGTGATTAGCGGGATCAATCAAAAAATGATCCGCCGTCATCCCCATGTTTTTAGTGATAAGGCCAGCAGCTTTAATCCGGATCAGATTGAAACCAACTGGGACGCGATCAAACGGCAAGAAAAGGGTGAGACGGGTGAAAGCCTTGGACTGGCAGCGGAAATGAAAAAAATACCCAAAGCACTGCCGGCGTTGATGGAAGCTTATAAGGTTCAGAAAAAGGCTGCTAAAGTTGGCTTTGACTGGAAGGAACCCGTTGCGGCCCTTGAAAAAATCGACGAGGAAAGCCTGGAATTAAGAGCGGCACTTGAAGAAAATGATGCCCAAAAGATTGCAGAAGAGTTGGGCGACCTGCTTTTTTCAGTGGTCAATGTGTCCCGACTACTCAACCTTCAGCCGGAAATGGTGTTAAGGAAGGCGACAGAAAAATTCATCGATCGGTTTGAAAAAATGGAGAAAGTTGCCAGTCAAGAGAAAAAATCCTTAAGTAACTATACTTTTGAGCAGTTAGATGAGGCCTGGAACCGGTCGAAAGGGCTTTAACAGCGGAAAAAACGGAAAAAAGCAAAAAAAACTTGTAATTTGCAGGCGAACACGCGTATAATATTAAAATAGAATACTGGAAACTATCAGATGGAGGAAAAAATGAACAAATCAGAATTAATTGCCCAAATGGCAGAAAAATCGGATTTATCAAAAAAAGATTCAGAAAAAGCATTAGGTGCTTTTTTAGACACTGTGGTAGATGCCTTGAAAAATGGAGACAAGGTATCATTGGTAGGTTTTGGAACCTTTGAGGTTAGAGAACGTGCAGCACGTACAGGTCTTAACCCACGAACAAAAGAGCCCATCGAAATAGCGGCCTCTAAAGCCCCTGGCTTTAAAGCAGGCAAAGGCTTTAAGGATGAAGTAAATAAGTAAGAAAAGTTACAACAGAAGCCGGGGCAATGCTCTGGCTTTTTGTTTTATTTAGGGTTTTGTTTTAAGCTTTTTGATTTAAAATTAATGAGGAAACTATGAGAATTGATAAATTTTTAAAAAATGCCAGAATTATCAAACGTCGAACAGTGGGAAAAGACGCCTGTGATGGGGGTCGTATTTCCATTAATGACAAGCTCGCTAAAGCCGGGGATCAGGTGAAGCCTGGGGACATTATTACCATCCGTTATGGTGATGGAGAACAAAAGGTGGAGGTTCTTGAATGCCTGGAACATGCTCCTAAAGATAAAGCAGGAGAGATGTATCGGGAATTATAAATTGCTCCACCGGAAATGAAGAAAAAAATGAATGAAAAAACGAAAAGTTTGATCAGACGTCGAATGATTATTGCCTTGGCAATCATTGTGGCGATCGTATTTACCGCCTACATCTATCTGGCCAATGCCATAAAAATCTACGAACTGGATCAGCAGAAGATTAACATTGCTCAAGAAATTGAAAACGAAAAAATTAGAAGCAATCAATTAGATGAACAGGTTAAACAAATGGGCAGCAAGAATTATGTGGAAAATTTTGCGCGTAAATATCTTGGTTTGTATTATCCAGATGAAACCATAGTGATTTTGGAAAGCCAGGAAAATGCTGCAGAAAGTGATGGAAAAACAGTTGAACAATAAATGTGAAAGTACTTTAGATGGTGCAGAACTTGATCAGATGGTAACAAAAGAAAAAAAACGGCATCTGGCCGTGATTGATATTGGGACCAATTCGACCCGGATGCTAATCTTTCGAAATGACCATGGGAAATTGGTTCGCGTTAATAAATCCGTTCGTTATACCAGGATGGGCCAGGGTGTCAATCAAACCGGGCGGCTTCATCCCGATGCGGAAAAAAGAAACTTAGAAGCGCTGGAAGAGTATAAAAACATTGCCGCTGATTATGACGTCGAAGAATTTTATTTGTTTGGCACCAGCGCCATGCGGGATGCTGAAAATACTGTTGCTTATCTTGATGCGGTTAAAGAAAAGTTGGGCTTTAACATTGAGGTTATTTCGGGAGAAGCGGAAGCAGAACTTGGTTTTGTCGGGGTGTCACAGTGCTTTGAAGAAAAAATTCTGATCTTTGACATTGGCGGTGGCAGTACCGAATTGATCTATGGGGAAGACAATGAAATAAAAAGAATGATGAGCATTAATCTGGGGTGTGTCCGCTGTACCGAAGAATATCTTTTCTCTGATCCGCCAACGTTCCAGGAACTGGAACGGATGAATGAGCGAATTTATGCTGAGTTTGAAAAAAGAACAAAAGATTTTTTGCCAACCAAGCCTTATAAACTTATTGGCATTGGCGGAACCGCGACCAGTCTTTCGACGATCAAGCAGGAATTAAAGACCTACTGCAGCGAGATGGTTCATGAGAGCACCATTACCAAAGACGAGCTGGAACGCCTGATTGAGCGTTTGGCTGGTAAAACCATCAAAGAACGGCAAAATATGGTAGGTCTGGAAGCGAAACGGGCCGACATAATTCTGGCCGGGGCCTTTTTACTGTTAAATATTTTTAAAATTACCGGTGAAACTATTTTTACCGTCTGTGATTATGATAACCTCGAAGGCGCAGCCTATCGCCGTTTTATTATGGAAAATAAATAAAAACATTCTTTTTTAAAAAAGCTTGACATTAGGTTTGAATGGGCGTATAATAACACTTGTCCCTTGAGCAAGGGGACGGACGAAAAAGTGCCGGGGTGGCGGAACTGGCAGACGCACAGGACTTAAAATCCTGCGGTCCTTTCGACCGTACCGGTTCGATTCCGGTCCTCGGCACCACTTTTTAAAATGATTGCATTTTAAAATCGCCACTTTTACTTGCTCAATTAATTACATCGCGGGATGGAGCAGCTTGGTAGCTCGTCGGGCTCATAACCCGGAGGTCGTAGGTTCAAATCCTGCTCCCGCAACCAAATTTAAAAATTCTTTTTCATGGCGGCGTAGCTCAGTTGGCTAGAGCATACGGTTCATACCCGTAGTGTCAGCGGTTCGACTCCGTTCGCCGCTACCATAAAAATTTGTACTTATCTATGGCCCCTTGGTCAAGCGGTTAAGACACCGCCCTTTCACGGCGGTAACAGGGGTTCAAGTCCCCTAGGGGTCACCACTTAATTTGTATCAATCATAAACCAGTTTTTTGTGGTCGCATAGCTCAGCTGGGAGAGCACCTGCCTTACAAGCAGGGGGTCACAGGTTCGAGCCCTGTTGCGACCACCATTTTTTTTACTTAAAAAGTTAGCAAGAGAATTTATTGAAGTGGTGAAACCATGGAGAAAAAAGTAATTCAGTATATTGAAGAACAGGGAATTTTAGAGGCTGGCGATCATGTTCTCATCGGCGTATCCGGGGGAGCAGATTCGCTGGCTTTATTGTATTTTTTGGATAAATTTGCCAATTGGTTTCATATCTTTATTGGTGTCGCCCATCTTCACCATGGACTCCGGGGACCCGACGCCGATGAGGATGAAGCTTTTGTAAAGAAATTCTGTCAGGATCGAAAGATCCCTTTTTTTTCACGCCAGCGTAATATTGGAGTAATTTCTCAGGACGAGCAGATTTCTGTTGAAGAGGCGGGTCGTAAAGAGCGTTACGCTTTTTTTATGGCCATTGCCGCGACACATGGATATAATCGGATTGCCATGGGCCATCATATCAACGATCAGGCCGAAACGATGCTGATGCGTCTGATCCGGGGTACCGGTGTTAAGGGTGTGTCCGGCATTAAGGCCAGCCGCGATAATTTATATATTCGTCCCTTTCTCTGTCTGCAAAAAAAGGAAATTCTGAATTATTGTGAAATCAACAAACTGGCATTTCGTACCGATGCCACTAACTTGCAAAGAGATTATACCCGCAATAAAATTCGCCTGGATATTATGCCGATGATTTTAGAGATTAATCCCAGGGCTGAAGTTCATTTTAATGAATTTTGCAAAATTGCCAATGAATATGAGGCGTTTTTTGAGAAATATGTGGATCAGATTGAAGATCATATTCTGACCAAGAAAGAAAACCAGGTGTTACTTAACCGCGAGCGTTGGTTAAATGAAGAACCGGTGGTTCAGAAAGAAATCCTGCGGCGGTCGATTTTTAAATTTAAGGGTAGTTTAAAGGAAATTGAGTACAATCATATCACTGCTTTTTATAGTTTACTAAAAAGCGACAAAACTACATGGGAAATCCACTTCCCTCATGAGATCCAAATAATCCGCCGTTATGACCGGGTGTTGGTGACAGAAAAACAAAAAAGCGAAGGTTTTTTCATATCACCTAAGCGGATTATTCCCAATAAAACCTATCTTTTTTCGAAAGAACACCTGATTGTGGAGACAAAGTTTGTTAGCCAGGATGAATTTCGAAAAAAAAGGTGTATTTTTTCGAAAGAAATCAAAAATCATAGTGAAAAATATTTTGATTATGATAAAATAAAGGACATATTGGTTTTACGCAGCCGGCGATCCGGCGATTATTTTTATCCTTCGGGTATGACTGGGAAGAAAACCATTAAAAAGTATTACATTGATAAAAAAATTGACCGAGACCGAAGAAATGAAATTCCGTTGCTGGTGATCGATCACGAGGTGGTGTGGATTTTAGGTCATGCTATCAATCAGCGATTTTTGGCCGATGATGATACAAAAAATATAATTAGGGTAACATACCTTATGTTAGGAGAAAAGTGTGATAGCCGATATTCAGGAAATTTTGATTGATGAAAAGGCATTGGAGAAACGTGTCTCAGAACTTGGCGAAAAGATAACGAAAGACTACCGCGGAAAATATCCGATTTTAATAGGTATTCTAAAAGGGTCGTCGGTTTTTATGGCTGATCTGATCAGAAAAATCCCGATTCCCGTGGAGATTGATTTTTTAAAAGCATCCAGTTATGGTGCGAAAGCGCGCAGTTCTGGAGTCGTAGAACTGGAAACTGATTTATCGATGGATGTCAACGGGCGGAGTATTTTGCTGGTTGAAGATATCGTTGATACCGGAAACACCCTGAACTATTTATTGAACCGCTTTGAAAGTCTGGGGGCAGAAGAGGTCAAGGTCTGTTCGCTGCTGGATAAGCCAGAACGTCGAGAACAGCGCGTTATTGCTGATTATATCGGCTTTGAAATTCCCAATGAGTTCGTCGTTGGGTACGGCCTGGATTATGATCAAAAGTACCGAAACCTTCCTTTTATCGGGATTTTAAAACGAGAAATATATGAATAAAAATAGCAGTAAAAAAAAGAATACAAACTTGAGAGGAGTGATGTCTTTTGAATAAATACCTTAAAATGATTGGATTTTATTTAGTAATCCTACTAATCATTATTGTTGCGGTAACCTTTTTAAACCCCATGAAGGAAGAGGTTAAAACCATCGTTTATAGCGAGTTGCTCACCGAACTGAAAAACAATCAAGTCGCTGAGATTGAAATAAACAACTCAACGGTCAAAGGCCAGTTACGAAATGGAGAAGCGTTTGAGGCGGTAGTCCCTCAATATGTAATTGATGAACAGGTTACGCCATATATTTATGAAAATGGTTTGGAGGTTGCAATTACCAAACAGCAGGATTCCTGGTGGATTTCATTAATTCCGTCGGTCGTACTGATTGTATTGATGGTGGTATTTTTCCTGGTCTTCAGCCAACAGGCTGGCGGCGGTGGCGGTAAAGTGATGTCCTTTGGAAAAAGTCGGGCAAAACTTCACGTTGAGGGAGAAACCAAGGTGACGTTTAAAAACGTTGCTGGTGCGGATGAGGAAAAAGAAGAACTTGAAGAGGTTGTTGACTTCCTAAAGGCGCCCGATCGTTACCGAAAACTGGGGGCCCGTATTCCCAAAGGGATTCTTTTAGTAGGCCCTCCGGGAACCGGGAAAACCCTGTTAGCCAGAGCAGTGGCTGGGGAAGCGGCGGTACCCTTTTTTACCATCAGTGGTTCAGACTTTGTCGAGATGTTTGTCGGGGTCGGCGCTTCTCGTGTGCGCGACCTTTTCGAAAATGCCAAGAAAAACGCCCCCTGTATTATTTTTATTGATGAAATTGATGCAGTCGGTCGTCATCGTGGTGCCGGCCTCGGCGGTGGACATGATGAACGGGAACAAACCCTGAATCAATTGCTGGTTGAAATGGATGGCTTTGGCGTCAATGAAGGCATTATTATTATTGCCGCGACCAACCGTCCGGATATCCTGGATCCGGCTTTACTGCGACCGGGACGATTTGACCGACAAGTTACGGTTGGTATACCCGATGTAAAAGGCCGGGAAGAAATTCTCAATGTTCATAAAAAAGATAAACCACTGGATGCTACAGTCGATCTGGGCACCATTGCCAAAGGAACACCGGGCTTTACCGGAGCTGATCTGGAAAACCTGATGAATGAAGCAGCACTTTTGACAGCCAGACATAATGGTAAATCGATCACTATGATTGAACTGGAAGAAGCGATTAAACGGGTCATTGCCGGTCCTGAAAAGAAAAGCAAGGTTATTAACGAGGATGATTTGCATATCACCGCTTATCACGAAGCCGGACATGCGATTGTTATGCACCTGCTGCCTAATTGTGACTCGGTTCATGAGATTTCGATTATTCCTCGGGGAATGGCTGCAGGGTACACCTTGTCGCTGCCGGATGATGATCGTCAGCATATGAGTAAAAGCAAGTTGCTTGAGAACATCTGTGGTCTGCTGGGCGGACGGGCGGCTGAAAAAATTGCCCTCGACGATATTTGTACAGGCGCCAGTAATGACATTGAACGCGCCACTCACATTGCCAGAAGCATGGTAACCGAATGGGGCATGAGCGAACATCTCGGACCCATGACCTTCGGGCATCCGGAGAGTGGCGAAGTGTTTTTGGGGCGGGATCTGGGAAGATCGCGTAACTACAGTGAAGAAGTGGCAGCTGTTATTGATAAGGAAATTCGCACCATTGTGGAAAATGCTTTTGATCGGGCCTGTTCCATTCTCGAAACCCATCAGGAAAAGCTGGAAGAAATTGCTACCCGTTTACTAAGAGATAAAACCGTAACCGGTGAAGAATTCAGAGCCTTGTTTGAAGAACATCATGAAGAAGGACAGCCAGAAGAAGAAAAAATGGTTGAAGTTGAGATCGAAGCTGAAATTGAATAATTAGAATAAATAAAAGCCGTTTTTATAACGGCTTTTTTTAAGATATTAATTGATTCGATCGGTTAAAATAAAAAAAACAGGACGAGGAGGATGAAATGGAAGAACTGAAAGTTGGAACCAGTTATGAAAAGAAATTTTTTGTCAATAAAGAAGATACCGCTCTGGCTATGGGCAGCGGTGGCGAAGCCGTGCTGGCTACGCCCCGGCTGGTGGCCTGGATGGAAAATGTTGCCTATGAAGGGGTGGAAGCAACCCAGTCTGAAACGAATACCACGGTGGGAACCTGTATTGAGCTAAAACATCTAGGGGCCTCACCGGTGGGAATGGAAATCCATATCAAAGCGACGCTGGTATCGATTGAAAAACGAGCCTTGACTTTTGATATTGACGCCTGGGATACAGTCGAAAAAATTGGCGAAGCCATTCACCACCGATTTATTGTCGATAAAGCCCGATTCAACGAGAAGGTTTTAAAAAAGCGGAGTCTTTAGGAGGAAACATGATTTTAGGGATTGATGTCGGAAATACAAATACAGAGTTGGCGGTGATGGTCGGGGATGAACTTCCATACTCCTGGCGTTTTGTTACCAAAACACCGCGTACCTCAGATGAATATGGGGTATTAATTAAATCTTTTTTCAGAAACTCAGAGATATCGGTGGATCAAGTCAGCAGTGTGATCATTGCGTCAGTGGTGCCAAACATTATGTATTCACTGACCAATGGCATCAAGAAATATATTGGTCTGGAACCGATGGTAGTGGGGCCGGGAATCAAAACTGGGATGCCCATTAACACCTCAGATCCATCAGAAGTGGGTGCAGATCGAATTGTGGATGCTGTGGCCGCCTATAGCATTTATGGTGGGCCGGTGATTGTGACCGATTTTGGTACCGCAACCACCTTTGATTACGTCACTAAGGAAGGTGCTTTTGCGGCGGCAGTAACGACGCCCGGGATTCAGATTGCCGTTGATGCGCTCTGGAAGAATGCCGCCAAGCTGCCCAATATCGAGATTAAGAAGCCCCCATCAATACTGGCCCGAGATACGGTCACCAGCATGCAGGCGGGTTTGGTCTATGGTTATATCGGTCAGGTGGAGTATATCATCGAACAGATCAAAAAAGAAACCGGTGTTAAGGATATGAAGGTGGTGGCAACCGGTGGTTATGGCCGGCTTTTTTATCAGGAGACAAAATCCATTAACGTCTATGATCCCCAACTGTCACTTAAAGGGCTTAAGATTATTCATGACAAAAATTATCGGTAAACAGGATGAACAGGGAAGAAATAAAAACACAAAAAAATAAACGACTTAAAATTGGGGATGTTTCAATTGAAACCCCTCTTTTTTTAGGACCGATGGCAGGCTATACTAATCTGCCGTATCGGTTGATTGCTAAAGAATTTGGAGCAGGGGTGGTCTTTTCAGAAATGATCAGCGGCAAGGGTTTATATTATAAAGATCATAAGACGGCCGATTTAATGCTGACTTGTGAAAAAGAAGCGCCAGCAGGGATTCAATTGTTCGGATCCGACCCGGAAATTCTAGCCCAAGTCGTTCGTGATGATATCAATATTACCGACTACGCATTTTTAGATTTTAATGCCGGCTGTCCGGCGCCCAAGATTACTAAAAACGGCGAAGGATCAGCCTTGTTAAAAACGCCGGCGCTGTTTTTGAAGATCGTCAGAGCACTGGCACAAGCTTCAGAAAAGCCGCTGATTGTTAAAACCAGAATCGGCTGGGATGATCAGAGTATCAACATCCGCGCTATCGCTGCCGGGGTGGAGGAAGCAGGGGCGGCGGCCTTAACCATCCATGGCCGCACCCGGGAAGCTTATTATTCGGGTCAGGCCGACTGGGGAATGATTGCCGAGGTCAAGAAAAATGCCGGGATTCCGATTATTTTAAACGGCGATATCAATAGCGGTGAAGCGGCGCAAAGGGCTTTGGAAGAAACCGGGGTCGATGGTCTGATGGTCGGTCGGGCAGCTATTGGCAATCCCTTTATTTTTCGCGAAATCAACCATTATTTAAAGACCGGCACAGTCCTCGCAAAACCGACACCGGAAGAACGGGTTCAAGTTGCCATTCGGCATATCGATTTGCTGGCGCTTCTTAAAAATGAAGACGCCGGGCTCCGGGAAATGCGCAAGCATCTGGCAGCCTATACCAAAGGTCTTCATCATGCCACGGTGATCCGGAACGAACTCTTTCATGCACCGGATAAAGAAGCGGTGATCCGACTGCTGACCAGCGCCCTGGCGCAATAAAAAAGCCAATGATTAGTCTTATCTGTCTAAAGACGGACAATTGATTAATCATTGGCTTTATTTTTATGCTTACAGCAAATTTTCCCGGATCAGGGTTCGGGCTTCCCCAATCATATAAAGCGAGCCGACAAAAACATTAACCTCGTCTTTTCTGGTTAGGTCGATGCTTTTAACAGCGGCTTCCATGGTGTCGTAGAAATCGACACTTTTTCCGTAGTTCGTGTGAATCAGTGCGGCCATTTTTTCTGCCGGCATGGCCCGGTCACTGTTGGGAGTCAGGGTATGAATGGTGCTGGCGATGGGCACCAGATAAGACAAAGATTCCTCAATGTCCTTATCTTCTAACATCCCAAAAAATAAGTTGATGGTGCGGTTGGCAAAATATTGGTTGATATTGCTCACAAAAGCTTGAATCCCATTGCTGTTGTGGGCGCCGTCAATAAGGACCACCGGATTTTTCAAAAAGATTTCAAAACGTCCGGGAAAGACGACGGTGGCCAATGCTTTTTTAATATCAGACGCACTGATTGTATATCCCTTACGGTTAAGCAGGGCCATAACTTCCAGAGCAGTCAGGCAGTTAAGCGCTTGATGATCGCCCAGAAGTTTTAAACAAAAACCATCCAGATAAAGATGATCACCCCGGTATTTAAGGGTTTGATTGTCGGTGGTATGGCTTAAAATGGAAATGTCATCCGGATTAACCAGAACCATCTTGGCATTTTTGGCGGCACCGAAATCAAGAATTACCGTTAAGGCTTCGGGGTCCTGGGGGTAAACAATAACATCGGAGCCCTCTTTAATAATCGCGGCTTTTTCAAAGGCGATTTCAGCCAGGGTGTTCCCCAGGTAATCAGTGTGATCATAGCTGACACCCATGATCACAACCGCCAGCGGATCGTTGATGATATTGGTGGCGTCAAGTCGTCCGCCCAAACCCACTTCAAGAACCACAACATCAACCTGTTGTTGATAAAAATACTGGAGCCCGACGGCGGTAACCATTTCAAATTCAGTGGGATGGGGTTCGCCCTGTTCGAGCAGGATTTCAATCCGCTGTTTAACAAAAAGGGTGGCAGAGACCAGACTGTCATCATCAATAGGCGCGTTGTTTAACTGTATCCGTTCGTTAAAAGCCTCCAGAAAGGGAGAGGTAAACAAACCGGTTTTGTATCCGGCGGTCTTTAAGATGGTGGCGATCATGGTGGCGGTGGACCCTTTTCCATTGGTGCCGGCAATGTGGATAAACTTGAGTTTATCCTGGGGGTTGTCCATGACACCCAGTAACAGACGCATGCTTTCTAGTCCTAATCGGGTGCCAAACTTATGGGTTGCTTCAATGTAGCTGATGGCTTCGGTAACGTTCATTTTAAATTAATCCTCCTGAATGGGACAACAATTGATGCATTTTTCGGTAACCATGAATTGAACACTTTTGTCATGTTCTTCCATCGGGATGGTCTCAAAAATGAAGTCTTCCCGAATCAGCGCAACGGTGACGCAGTCGTCACTGATGGTTTCCAGAAAACGATCATAATAACCGCCACCAAAACCCATCCGGTGTCCAGAGGGTGAGAACGCGCAGCCGGGAACCATAACCAGATCGAGCTTTTTAGGATCGACAATCCGCAGGCAATCTTCACGTACTTCTAAGATCCCATAATGACCTTCTTCCAGATCATCCGGAAAATTGATCAGCTCTGAGAGGGTAATCGTATGATCGGAAATGTTGCAGATCGGAACGACAATGTGTTTGCCATCAGCTAAGGCTTTTTTGATGAAATCATGGGTGTAGATTTCAGTCCCAAAGCTTATATAGGTCATAATCCAGTTGGCTTTTTTATAAAGATCGCTATTTAGAAATTGCTCGATAATTTTAGCATCGGTGTCAGCACTATAAATTTCTTTACGACGCGCCAGGGTTTCTTTTCGGAATAAACTTTTATCCATTTTTTTCTCCTAAAATTAAGATTAATTCACGATGACATTATAACATAAAGTGAGTTAACAACAAAAAAATATCGAGGGGAAATTTTATCAGAAATTTATCTTGAAAACAAAGGATTCTTGGTTATACTGGATATAGGACAGAAAAATAGTACATAAATAATACTCTTGGAAGAGTAAACAGAAAAAAGGTGTAAAAAATAAATGAAAAGACTATTAATCGCCTGTGAAACCATTCGGGATGAAGTTGAAATGGCATTGCAACACACTGGTGTAAAACTGGAAACCATCTGGATGTCCAATTTACTCCACGACTCTCCGGAACGGTTAAAAACGGCCCTTCAGGAAGAAATTGATAAAGCAGAAGATAACTATAATGAGCTTTTGTTTGCTTATGGTAATTGCGGAAACGGACTATTGGGGCTAAAAAGCGAAACGGCGACGATGATCATTCCCCGCTATGGGGATTGCATCGATATTCTTCTTTCAGAGAAAAAAAATCTGGAGCGGATTCGCACATCCACCTATTTCTTGACACAGGGATGGTTAAGGGGGGAAAAGTCACTTGACAAGGAGTTCCAACACAATCTGGAAAAATACGGTGAAAGTCGGGCCAGGCGGGTTATGGACATCATGTTTAAACATTATAAAAAGCTGATGCTCATCGATACCGGGGCTTATGCAGTGGATTTGCACCTGCCCCGCGTTACGGATATCGGGAAGCTCATCGGTCTGGAGGTGGTGGTGGATCAGGGCAGTATTTCCCCGCTGGAAAAATTGGTAACCGGTCAGTGGCAAGAGGGATTTTGTATTATTCCACCGGGTCAGGTGACCACCCATAATGATTTTGACGGGGTAGCGGTTCGCCCAGTGTAAGCGATAAAGCACTCTTTGAGCAAACACCCGCTTGAGTCAGTAATTGATTTCTCGGGTGTTTTTTACGCAATGGAGTGAAGTGGAATCATGGTTGCATGAACTCGGGAAAGTGTGGTATAGTGAAAGAAAAGAACTATTCAGTAACAGAAAGGACAAAATATGAATCAGTTTAGAGAACCAATAAATGCGTTAACCCATTTAATTGGTGCTATTCTATCTGTGTTTGGTATCATTGCCATGTTGATTTTAATTATTGTGAATGATAATGTGACCCCATTAACCCTGATTTCGGTCCTGGCCTTTGGGGTGGGGCTGATTTGTCTCTATGCCACCAGCTTTACCTATCATGCCGCCCAGGGGGATCAGCAAAAAATTCTACATCTTAAAAAATTGGATCATGCGATGATCTTCATTTTGATTGCGGGTACTTATACCCCTTTTTGTCTCCTTTGTCTAACCGGAACCATGCGGGTGACGATGATGGTGGCGATCTGGGGAGTCGCGTTGATTGGGATTATTCTTAAAGTAGCCTGGATCAATATGCCCAGGTGGCTGGGAACCGGACTCTATATTTTTCTGGGCTGGTTTGCCCTTTTTGTTTTGGGTCCCCTCTATCAGGCTTTGCCGCGGCCGGGATTTATGCTTCTGGTTGGGGGTGGCGTGATGTATACCATTGGCGGTGTCATCTATGCCATTAAAAAACCAAACTTTGGTAAAAACTTTGGATTCCACGAACTGTTTCACATTTTTGTTATTTTAGGATCACTGTGTCATTTTATTTGTGTTTTTTTCTTTATTCTTTAAGAAAAAAATGGTATTATAAAAAAATTGATATTAAAAAACAAAATTTTTATTGTATTTTTTTTAAAAACCGTTAAAATAGAATAGTATTGTTAATTGCATCACTGCAAAAAAAAAACTCATTTTTTGCAGTGATTTTTTATTGGAATAATCAAGAAAATGTAAAAGAAAAAGGAGCCTGAAAATTAATGCAAACTAAGTATATTTTTGTCACTGGTGGAGTAGTATCTTCTTTAGGAAAGGGGATTACAAGTGCATCGTTGGGTCGATTACTTAAGTCCAGAGGCTTAAAGGTCTCGATCCAGAAATTTGATCCTTATTTGAACTTTGATCCCGGAACCATGAGTCCTTATCAGCATGGGGAAGTTTTTGTGACCGATGACGGGGCAGAAACCGATTTGGACCTGGGTCACTATGAACGATTCACCGACGAAAACCTGTCCCAGTTTAGCAATGTTACCACCGGAAGAGTATATTGGAATGTGATTTCAAAAGAACGTCGGGGTGACTATTTAGGGGGAACTGTTCAGGTTATTCCCCATATTACCGATGAAATAAAAGAAGGGATTCTTCGCGTCACCGACTACAGCCATCCAGATGTGGTGATTACCGAAATAGGCGGAACAGTCGGGGATATTGAAAGTCTGCCCTATCTGGAAGCGATTCGTCAATTTAAGGGCGATCTGGGCGCTGAAAATGTCTTGTACATTCATGTTACTCTACTTCCTTATCTTGGAAAGGCGGGCGAACTGAAAACCAAACCAACCCAGCATTCGGTAAAAGAATTGCGGAGCATCGGAATTCAGCCGGATATTATTGTGCTCCGTTCCGAAAAGGAAGTGGAAGAAGGTTTAAAGGCGAAAATATCCCTCTTCTGCAATGTCGATAAAAAAGCTGTGGTTGTTAATATGGATGCCGCAGAGCTTTATGAAGTACCCCTGATGCTTGAAAAAGAAGGTCTGGCCGAATTGGTTTGTGAAAAACTTCATATCGATTGTAAAGAACCGGACCTGACCGAATGGAAAGACCTGGTTAAAAAGGCGAAAAGTCTGGAAAACAAGGTTACCATTGGCTTAGTTGGTAAATATGTCGAACTCCATGACGCCTATCTTTCCGTGGCAGAAGCCCTGCGTCACGGCGGTATTGGTAACAACTCTGAGGTTGTTATTAAATGGATTCATTCTGAAGACATCAATGAAGAAAATGTTGATCGGGTGCTTAAAGATCTGGATGGCATCCTAGTGCCCGGCGGCTTTGGCCACCGGGGTGTGGAAGGCAAGATCCATGCCATTGAGTATGCCAGAGAACATAAGGTGCCTTTTTTAGGTCTGTGTCTGGGTTTGCAGTTGGCAGTCATTGAGTTTGCCCGAAATGTAGTCGGTCTGGCCGGTGCTCATAGTATAGAGCTGGATCCGGAAACCCCTTATCCAGTTATCAATCTGATGGAAGAACAGAAAAAAATTATTGATATGGGGGGGACCATGCGTTTGGGATTATATCCCTGCGAGTTGTTGGAAGGTTCAAAAGCGAAAGAAGCCTATGGTGAGAAAAACATCAGCGAACGGCATCGACACCGCTATGAAGTCAATGATGATTATCTTGCGCAACTTGAAGAAAAGGGGATGATATTCTCGGGAATGTCACCTGACCGGGTTCTTGTTGAAATGATTGAAATAAAAGATCACCCCTGGTTTGTTGCGACTCAAGCGCATCCGGAGTTTAAATCCCGCCCCAATAAACCCCATCCGTTGTTCCAGAGCTTTGTAAAAGCTGCTTTGAACACTAAAGAATAGCGGATAAAAAAATCGAGATCCTAGATCTTGATTTTTTTTATGGGATGAGACACAAGATACGCCAACAGAAAAACTGTGGATAACTTTATATTTGTTGATAATAATTGTATAAAACTGTGGAGAACATAGGTTTTCCCTGTGGACAATGTGGATAACCTTGTTGATTAGCTGAGAAAACCCCAAACAACGCCAATGTAATGGTAAAACAATAAACAGGTCAATTGTGCATAAAAAATTGCCGATTGAACACAGCCTGTGGAAAATAAAATATGATTGTTACAAATCACAAATGGAGCTATAATAAAGATAGGCACAATAACTAAAGAGAAGTAAGAAAGAATTAAATGAAAGTTAAAGGAGTTAAGGGAACCATGCATAAATACGGATTTTTCAGAACAGCCTGTGCTGTTCCTAAACTAAAACTGGCAGACTGCCAGTATAATGTCAATGAAATGATGACCTTAGCGACGAAGGCCTGGGATCAGGGGGTCGAGGTGCTATTGTTTCCGGAGTTGGGAATCACCGGGTACACCTGTGGCGATTTGTTTTTTCAGCGGGAACTGCAGAAAAACGCGGTAAAGGCACTGGATTGTTTGTGTCAATGGTCTGATGGGAAGAAGATGCTTCTGGCAGTTGGCCTGCCCCTGGCTATAAAGGGGAGTTTATACAATTGTTCAGTGCTGCTAAACGATGGTCAGATATTGGGGATAGTGCCCAAAACCTATATTCCCAATTATCAGGAATTTTATGAAAAACGATGGTTTGCTTCGTCAAAATCGCTGTATCAAACTGAGATTACCCTTTGTTCGCAACGGGTTCCGATTGGAACCGATTTACTGTTTCAACATGTTCATCGGGAAGAATTTGTGATCGGTGTCGAAATTTGTGAAGACCTGTGGGTACCCATTTCACCCGGTAGTTTTCATGCCCTGGCCGGGGCTACCGTGATCCTTAATCCGTCTGCCAGCAATGAGGTGGTGGGAAAAAGTGATTACCGCAGAGAGTTGATTCGCTCTCAATCTGGCCGCTGCAATGCTGCTTATCTCTATGCCTCGTCAGGCTTTGGTGAGTCAACCAGTGATTTGGTGTTTGGTGGCAATGCGATCATCTGTGAACGGGGGATATTGCTCAAAGAACTGCCTAAGTTTAACCTGGGGAACGAACTGCTGATTACTGATATTGACGTCGAATCACTCACGCATGACCGGCAAATGCAGCATGGCTTTGGGGATTCAGCTGATCTTCTTAAGGATCATTCTTACCGGACCATTTTATTTGAAACTCCGGGAACCGATGATTTTGATCGGGAGGTATATCCTCAGCCCTTTGTTCCCGCTGATCCCAATCGGCGCAGTGAGCGGTGCGAAGAGATCTTTAATATCCAAACCATCGGTTTGGCTACCCGACTGGCTCACCTCGGCAATGCCCCAATGGTAGTGGGGATATCGGGAGGACTGGATTCAACGATGGCACTGCTTGTTTGTGTCAGTGTTTGTGATCGATTTGATATCCCCCGGGAAAAAATACATGCTGTGACGATGCCGGGCTTTGGCACTACTGATCGCACCTATGATAACGCGGTTGCTCTAATCAAGGGTCTAGGTGCGAGCTTCCATGAGATTTCCATTGTTGCCGCTTGTACGGCTCACTTTAACGACATCGGCCACCCTCTGGATCTCCACAATGTTACCTACGAGAATTCTCAGGCCCGGGAACGAACCCAGATTCTCATGGATCTTTCCAACAAGCTGGGGGGGATTGTCGTTGGAACGGGGGACCTATCGGAACTGGCCCTTGGTTGGGCTACCTATAATGGCGATCATATGTCAATGTATAGTGTCAATGCCAGTGTTCCAAAAACCTTAATCCGTTATCTGGTCAAGTGGGTAGCAGACCATTCGACCAAAGGAGAGATTAAAAAAATTCTTTATGATGTTTTGGATACCCCGGTTTCACCAGAACTGCTGCCCCCGGATGAGGACGGAAAAATCGCCCAAAAAACAGAAGAAACCGTGGGTCCCTATGAACTCCACGATTTCTTTATGTATCAAATGGTGCGCCACGGCTTCTCACCGGAAAAAGTATATTTCCTGGCCTGCAAAGCCTTTGAGGGTGTCTATCAAAAAGCGGTGATTTTTAAATGGCTAAAGCGCTTTTACCACCGTTTTTTCAGCCAGCAGTTTAAACGCAACTGCCTGCCCGACGGGCCAAAGGTAGGCTCAGTATCTTTTTCGCCGCGGGGTGACTGGCGCATGCCCGCCGACGCCCGCGCAACGCAATGGCTTAAGAGCCTGGAGAAAATGGAACCGATTGAGTAAGCGGTTATAAAAAAAGTAATTAGCTTGTGTCAAACACAAACCCAATACCGACAAGTGTAACAACAAATTAACCATTGATCGGTACGGTCGTTTATTGACAACCAAAAAGAAGCTGTTTGCAAACAGCTTCTTTTTAATAACTATTCTTTTTTAGAGTAGTGTTGGACGAGGACTTCATGTTTGAAGTTAATAAAATCCAAAATTTCCTTTTTACCCTCTTCATTGGCCATGGCGTAACCGAACAGTCCCAGCAGGTCTTTCATTTCCAACGGTTTAACCAGCTGTTCAGCCGAGTTTAAGGAGCCTTCTGATTTGAGCTTCGCATCATTAAGCGAGGTGGAATTGTCTGTTCGGCAGAGCAAATAGTCAACCGATACATCAAAATAATCCGCGATTTCAACAAGCAACTGGTTTTCGGGAAGGTTTTTATCCTTCTCGTACTTGGAAATCGAGCTTTTGTTTAAATCAAAATGCTCAGCAAAATCCTGCTGGGTCATATCCTTATTAATTCGCAGTCGTTTTAATCGTGTTCCAAAAGTAGACATGGTGTTTCCTCCATAAATTATTCATAATCTCAGTATGAATGAGTAAAATAAACACAGATGTGTTTAATCAGATTATACACCAAGTGACCATAAACTGACTATTAAATTTGCGAAAAGGTGCCAAATCGGAAATTATTAAGATCTTACGTGAATCATAGGCACTATTTCTTAATACATATTAAATAAAGCTTGCATTATTTAATATGTTGGTTTAAAATAAGGTGTTATATATTCGAGAAAGGATACTAAATGAAATTTACAGAATTAGAAATTAATGAACAATTGCTACAAGCCATTGAAGAAATGGGCTTTGTAGAAATGACCGAAATCCAGGAGCAAGCGATACCACAATTAATGATGGGAGGAGACCTCATTGGAAAGTCACAGACAGGAACAGGAAAAACTGTTGCGTTTGCCATTCCAGCCATTACGAAGCTTGACCCTTCTATAAAGAAAGTACAAGTTTTAGTTCTATGCCCAACCCGAGAGTTGGCAGTACAGGTCTCAGATGAATTTAAAAAAGTACTAAAATACCAAAAGAACATTAAAGTATTACCAATTTTCGGTGGCGCATCCATTGAAAACCAGATCAGAGACCTTAAATCAGGGGTTCAGATTGTGGTTGGTACCCCTGGCCGGGTAATGGATCACATGCGACGTAAAACCTTGAAACTTAGTGAGGTGTCAATGGTGGTACTGGATGAAGCGGATGAAATGCTAAACATGGGATTCCGGGAAGATATTGAATTGATTCTGGACGAAATCGCCCATGAGATTCAAACGGTGTTATTCTCGGCAACGATGCCAAAACCAATTTTAAAAATTGCGGAAACCTATCAGAAGAATCCGGTCCTGGTGGAAATTTCACCTAAAAACATGGTGGCGACCAGTATCGAACAAAAATACTTTAATATCAGTGATCACCATAAGTTTGAAGCCTTAACCCGATTACTGGATGTTTACAAACCACAACGATCCCTGATCTTTTGCAACACCAAGAAATATGTGGATGAAATTACCGATGATCTTAAAAAACTGGGTTATTCAGTGGATAAAATTCATGGCGACATGCGTCAGATTTCCCGGATGGCTGTTTTAAAAGACTTTAGCCGTGGGAAGTTAAATATCCTGGTAGCAACCGATGTGGCAGCCCGGGGAATTGACGTCGATGACGTCGATATTGTCTTTAATTACGATGTTCCTGATAATGAAGAATATTATGTCCATCGGATTGGTCGAACCGGGCGGGCAGGAAAAAGCGGTATCTCGCTGACCCTGGCGCGATCCAGAGATCAGTTTAGACTCAAAAAAATCACGGACTACACTAAAAAAAGCATCGAACGGGGTTTAATCCCAACGAGTGCTGTTATCAATGATATCAAGATAGCCCATTTCCACGAACGCTTCAAAATTCGTGCCGACAAGGGCGCTGAGACAGGTACCTTAGAGACCTATGTGAAAATTATTGATGAGCTGGTCGAAAAAGGCTACGCCGCTGAAACCATTGCGGCTGTTTTGCTGCAGGCTCAATTGCCACTTTCAGAAGCCGAAGATCTCAATACGGTTGAACGACGTCCACGACGCAATGACTCAGCTCCACGTCGCGATGGTCGAGACAATCGCGGTCGTCGCGAGGGTGGATCCCGTCGTGCTGGTCCGGAAAAAACAAAACGTCTTTTTATTAGCGTTGGTGAAAAAGATCATGCCCAAAAACGGGATATCCTGGGAGCCATTTGCGGTGAATGCGGGATTCCGTCTACTGCTGTAGGTAATATTGACATGTATGATAAATTTACCTTCGTGGATGTGGATGAAGAGCAGGCTAAAAAAGTAGAAAAGAAATTAAACGGAAAAATAATTAAAGAACGCAAAGTTAAAGTCGAAATATCAAAAAAGAAAAAATAGCAAAAGACTAATTAAAGTATCAATAGAACCTGGGTGTGAGGCTGACTTTGTCCTTGGATTCAGGTTTTTCATTTACTTTAATGTATGAATAACAAGGAGGTGCCTCATGAAAGACACTCAAACCGAAAAAAAGAATAAACTGGGCGTCGTTCCAATACCAAAGCTTCTCTTTTCAATGTCAATACCGGCGATCATTTCGATGATGATTCAAGCAATGTATAATATTGTGGACAGTATCTTTGTGGCGCAAATTGGGGAAGAGGCCTTAACAGCCGTTTCCCTGGCATTTCCCATTCAGATGATTATTATCTCCTCTTTTGTGGGTCTGGGAGTCGGAATTAACTCAGCTATTTCGAGGCGCCTGGGGCAGAATAAAAAGAGCGAAGCAGCTAATGTGGCGGAACATGGTTTTTTACTGGCGATGCTGATTGCAGCAGTGCTGGGCATCTTGGGCTTTTTCACGGCGGAAGCATTTATCAGTTTGTTTACCGACAATGCCAGCATCATTGCCCAGGGCCGGGCGTATTTAATGATTGTCACCACGCTTTGTTTTGGCAGTTTCATCACCCAGGCGGCTTATGCCACCTTACAAGGTAGTGGCGAAATGATCCAGCCGATGGTTGGACAAATTATCGGAGCAGTGGTCAATATTATTCTGGACCCCATTATGATCTTTGGATGGCTTGGCTTTCCGGCATTGGGAGTGGCAGGTGCGGCGATTGCCACGGTGATTGGTCAGATCTTTGGGATGGCCTATATGTTACTGGTCGTTTTTAAAAGCAGCAAAAATTATTTAAAACTCGATTATAAGGTGTTTCATTATGAATCGGCAATCATCAAAGATATTTTTAAAGTCGGATTACCAGCGGCGATTATGCAGGGGTTGGCGTCGCTGATGATTACCGGATACAATCTGATTCTGGCTGGATTTGGGATGTCGGCAGTGGCTGTTTTTGGGGTTTACTTTAAAATTCAGTCGATTATCTTTATGCCCATCTTTGGATTGGGTCAGGGGGCCATGCCGATCTTTGGTTTCAATTACGGAGCCAAAAATCGGGAACGGTTTAACGAAACCCTGAAGGTTGCAATGACCGCTGCCCTCAGCATTATGGCCTTGGGAACGCTGCTGTTCTGGATTTTCCCGGCTCAGATTATGATGGCTTTTAACCCTTCTGCTGAAATGATGGAAATCGGAATCAAGTGTCTAAGGAGCATCAGTCTGGCATTTCCACTGGCCGGGATTTCGATTATGCTCAGTGTCAGTTTCCAGGCCATCGGCAAGGCTTATGTCAGTATGATTGCATCTTTTATCCGGCAGATGATTGTGCTCTTGCCGGTTACCTATTTGTTGGCGCAGGCCGGTGGTTTGGATTGGATCTGGTACGGGTTTATCATTTCAGAAATGTTCTGTCTGGCTTATGAGTTGTTCATGTACCGATGGTATCAGCGAAATATTTTTGATAACTGGGAAGCCTCTCCAGTCGTGATGCAAAACTAACAGTCAGCTGTAAACAGTAAAAAAAAGATCTTCAAAAGACAATGTGCTTTTGAAGATCTTTTTTTTATATTTCGCTATTTTTGTTGATGACATCAATGCTCTGACAAATTAGGCTGTTCATCCGTTTGACCTCGCCGCAGAGAAACAGGTAGCCAATCAGGGTTTCAAAACCGGTGGCATAACGGTAGTCGGAAGGGTTCGCGTTTTTGGGAACCTGGGAGGCGGTGTTCCGGCCTCGTTTAACCATCCGCTCCTCCGTTTCAGAAAGTTCTGGTAGCAGCGTCCGGACGATTTGGGCCTGGGCACTGGCACGGACATAACAAATCGAGGTTTTGGTCATGACATTAACATTCTGGTGACCACAGCCGAGCAGATATTTGCGAATCAGATCCGAGAATATCCCATCACCAATGTAGGCCAGTGCCAGCGGATTCATGGCGGCGGCCTGTTCCCGGGTGTAGTGTGTGTCGATCGTGGCCTGGATGGCTTTTAGACGGTCTGACGTTTCTGGGGTTAGGCTTTTTTCCATTTAACACCTTCCCGGGTATCCTCCAGAACAATACCTTTAGCCAGCAGTTCATCCCGGATCTCATCGGCCCGTTTGAAATCTTTGGCTTTGCGGGCCGCCTGTCGCTGCGCGATCAGGTCTTCCACAGCCGCATCCAGATCGGTTTCTTTTTCTTTTTCCGCCAATCCTAAAACGGCAGTGAGTTCGGCAAAAATGTTTTGACCAGCAATGATCGCCGGTTTAGAAGAAGCGGCATTAAGCGTCGAGTTAAGATCCCGGACCAGCTCAAAAATAACGGCAATGGCATCGGCGGTATTGATGTCATCATCCATGGCTGCGACAAAATCGTGTTTGTACTTAACCAGCGAACCAATCCAGCCTTGTTCTGTTTCGGTGGACATCTCAGCGGTGGCGTTTGCAAGCAGGAATGCCATCTGGAATTTAGCGGTATATAACCGTTCCAGAGCATTGGCGGCCTGCTTTAGCAGCGGCTCACTGAAGTTAACCGGGCTGCGGTAATGAGCCATTAATAAAAACATCCGCACCGCTTCGAGATCAAAGGTTTTGGCAATATCCCGGACGGTAAAAAAGTTACCCTTGGATTTGGACATTTTTTCGTTGTCGATATTAATATAGCCGTTGTGCACCCAATAGTTAGCAAAGGGTTTGCCGCAGCAGCCTTCGGATTGAGCGATTTCATTCTCGTGGTGGGGAAAGATCAGATCCTGGCCGCCGCCGTGAATATCGATGGTATCGCCCAGGTGTTTTTTTGACATCGCCGAACATTCAATGTGCCAGCCCGGTCGCCCCTGGCCCCAGGGACTGTCCCAATAGGGCTCGCCTTCTTTTTTCTTTTTCCAGAGGGCAAAATCCAGAGGACTATGTTTTTCATCATTGACATCAATCCGGGCCCCGGATTTTAAATCATCGATGGATTGTTTGGATAATTTACCATAATCTTTAAAGGCATCAACATGATAGTAGACATTGCCATCGACATTATAGGCCAGTTCTTTTTCTTCCAGGGTTTTGATCATGGCGATGATTTCCGGCATGTGCTCACTGACCTTGGGATGGACCGTAGCGCGTCTGATTCCCAAGGCATCGGCATCGGTAAAATATTCAGCGATGTATTTTTTAGAAACATCGCCAGGCGAAATTCCCTCTTCGTGACTCCGGTTGATGATTTTATCATCAACGTCGGTAAAGTTCTGGATAAAGGTTACCTCGTAACCGGTATATTCCAAAAACCGGCGCAGCACGTCAAATACGATAAAGGGACGGGCGTTGCCGATATGAAAATAGTTGTAAACTGTGGGTCCGCAGGAATACATCCGGACCTTGCCCGCTTCAATCGGGATAAATGTTTCTTTCTTCTGGGTCAGGGTATTATATAATTTCATAAAGTTCACCTTTCAATTTATTTATTTACAGCAATGTGTTATGATAACATATTATACACTAAAGATAAGATTAAGTGTCAATGGATAAAATTTTTTAGGAAGAAAATTTCTTTATCAACCCAAAAGAATAAAAAAGAAATGAATGAGGATTCTCCATGGAAGCAAATACAAAACGAAAAGTTCTGGCCCAGGCGATTTTAGCCCTTGAAACCGAAGAGGATTGTAATTTATTACTCGAGGACCTGTGTACCATCAAAGAAATTGAAGACATGGCCCACCGTTTTGAAATTGCCTATCTACTATCCCAGGGAAAAACCTTCATCGATGTGGAAAAACTGACCGGAGCCAGCTCGGCCACCATCAGCCGCGTCAACCGCTGCCTCAAACACGGCAAAGGCTATCGCAACAGCATCGAAAAAATGAAAAAGGACCATACATTGGAGTAGTCTTGCGACGATAAACAAACTCAAAAGCAGTACCGACAATTGTTACATCATGTTGTAGGCATCAAGGCGGACATGGCAGCGCCTGTCTGAGCTTGCAGCATACAACAGATTAACAATTGATTGGTACGGTAGTTTGCAGGATCCTGAATCTTATCTAAAATTTAATATTAAAGGAGTTGAGTGTAGTGATGAAGGCTGTGAAAAAGTCGAAGAAGTTGGACAACGTTTGTTATGATATTAGAGGACCGGTGGTTGAAGAGGCGGATCGCATGGAACGGGAAGGCATTGACATTATTATGCTCAACACCGGGAATACAGCCCCCTTTAATTTAAATGCCCCGGATGAGATTATTCAGGATATCAAATATAATATGCGGCCGGCCGAAGGCTACTGCAATTCTCAGGGGATTTTCTCAGCCCGAAAGGCTGTGGTTCAGCATTATCAGACCAAGGGTCTGATGGATCTGAAGGTGGATGATGTTTTTCTTGGCAATGGGGTCAGTGAACTGATTCTATTTTGTATGCAGGCGCTGTTAGATAATGGGGACGAAATTCTGGTTCCGTCACCAGACTACCCGCTGTGGTCAGCTGCGGTTAACCTCTCGGGCGGAACCGCTGTCTATTATACCTGTGATGAAGAAGATGAGTGGAACCCCAATCTTTTGGATATTGCCAGTAAGATTACGCCTAATACCAAGGGAATCGTGGTCATCAATCCCAATAATCCCACTGGTGCCCTTTATCCCAAAGATATTCTTGAGGGGATCGTCGATCTGGCCATTGCCAACAATTTGATTATTTTTGCCGATGAAATTTATGATCGGGTTCTCTATGATGATGCGGTTCATATCCCGATGTCAACGCTGACCGAGGAGGTGCTGGTGGTAACGCTCAATGGTTTGTCAAAATCTCATCGGATTCCCGGTTATCGGGTCGGTTGGATGATTTTGACGGGTAACAAGGAAGGGGCCAGGGATTATATTGAAGGGATTAAAATGCTTTCCAATATGCGGATGTGCTCCAATGTTCCCGGACAACATGCGATCCAAACCTCTTTAGGCGGCTACCAAAGTATCAACGATCTGCTTAAACCTGGAGGTCGGCTCTATGAACAGCGGGAGATTGTCTGTAAGCGAATCAATGCGATACCGGGTCTGTCCTGCGTTAGACCCAAGGCCGGGTTTTACGTCTTTCCCAAGATTGATACAGAACTTTTTAATATCACCAGCGACGTCCAGTTTGCGCTGGATTTTCTCAAAGAAGAGCATGTTCTGATGGTTCAGGGAACCGGTTTTAATTGGCCTCATCCGGATCATTTCAGAATTGTCTTTTTACCCCATCCGGAAGATCTGTTGGAAACCATGGATCGACTGGAACGGTTTATGGCAAACTATCAACAAGAACAAGTTTTAAGAACGGAAGAATAATGAAAAAACAATTAATGAAAAGCAAAAAACGAGCAATTCTGGCCGGCGTCTGTGCCGGTCTGGGGGAATACTGCAACACTTCGCCCTGGATTTTCAGAGGGTTGTTCCTGTTGCCCTTTTTCCTTAGACTGATGCCGGGGATCCTCAGCATCATTGTCTATATTCTGCTGGCGGTGGTACTCCCGGGTAATCAGCGGATTGAGGATGTGGTTGAAGTGGATTATGAGATTATTGATGATGAAAATGATGAAGAAATCATTGACTTCAGCGACGAAAAGTCAGGCACCAAAGAAAAGGTAAAGTAAATGCTGGAAAAAAGAATCATTACAAAATCAAGTCAGGAAACCTTTGATTTTGGAAAATCTCTGGGGGAAGCCATCGACTTCCCCCTGATTGTCTTTTTACAAGGGGATATGGGGGCTGGGAAAACTCTGTTTTGTAAAGGCTTTGTGGCCGGAATGGGAATTGATGATGAGGTCACCAGTCCCACCTACACCATTGTTAATGAATATGGTAATCCGCCTGGAATTTTTCATTTTGATTTGTACCGGCTTAAGGATTCACAGGAGCTTTATGAGATGGGCTTTGAAGATTACCTCAACCAGGGCTGTACGCTGCTACTGGAGTGGCCGGATCTGATAGGGGAAAATAACTTTGAGCCCCGGCTGGAAATTGAGTTAAAATCGCAAATCGATACACCAGATGAGCGGGAAATAGTTTTAAAGACGGACAATGAAAAAGTGGCACAACGACTAAATTCACTTTAGCCCAAAAACGGCAAGCATTATTTCATAGAGGGCGGGTGTACCGATTGGTCATGACGGATGGCCTGCTTCTCGATCGATAATAATTATAATAAGGTGGCAAACATGGAAAAACCTCTAACCAGCGTAATCATTCCTGCCGCAGGAATGGGACGAAGGATGAATGCACCAATCAACAAGCAGTATCTGACAATAAATGGGAAACCAATCTTAGCCCATACCCTGGATGTTTTTGAAAAGTGCCCTCTGATTAATGAAATTGTATTGGTGATTAATCAGGACGAGTTTAGCATCTGCCAATTGCAGGTTTTAAAGCCCTATCGCTTTAAAAAGATAAAACTGGTGCGCGGTGGTAATACCCGGCAGGAGTCAGTTTATCGGGGGCTCAAAGCAATTAATCCCAGGACGGATCTGGTGATGGTTCACGATGGCGCCAGACCAATTATCCAGGAGTCGGTCATTGTCCGAAGTATTTTAGAAACCATTGAACATCGGGCCACTACCGTGGGCGTGGCAGCTAAAAACACCATAAAAGTGATCAGCAAGGATGGCTTTGTTGATCATACCCCAAATCGGGATGACCTGGTTGAAATTCAAACTCCCCAAACCTTTGAGTATGGTCTTTTAAAAGAAGCCCATGAACAGGCGATTTTGTTGGGGATTGAGGGAACGGATGATGCCTTTCTGGTAGAACGTCAGAATGTACCAGTGAAAATTGTAACTGGCCACTACACCAATATCAAGATTACAACCCCGGAAGATCTGATTATTGCCGAGTCGATTATTAAACGGTTGTTGAAAAATGATAAAAAAGCACGGAAAAATTAAAAGATTATTAATAGAAATAAAGAATGAAGTGAAAATAGCTGATATTTTATGCAGTTTTTCGCTTCATTCTTTATTTATTGGGGAATAAAAGATATAATGGAAAGACACGAAACAAAATACTAAGGGTTATTCACCTTTTTAAAATAAATTTAAGAAAATGTGGAGGAAGCCATGATTGAATTATCGGAAGAACTTCTCTTAAGAATGTATTATAAAATGAATCAGGCTCGCTATTTTGAAGAAAAATTGGAGGAACTCGCCGCAAAGGGCCAGGTCCATGGTACGATCCATCTGGCCATCGGTCAGGAAGCTTCGGGGGTGATGCCTTGTCTGGCTCTCGAAGAAGGGGATCTGGCGTCGCTGAGCCATCGGGGTCATGCCCAGGCGATTGGCTTTGGACTGGATGTCAATCTGATGATGGCAGAATGTCTGGGGAAATATACCGGCTACAGCAAGGGCAAAGGAGGTTCTATGCATATTGCCGATGTGGAAAACGGAAATCTGGGCGGCAATGGCGTTGTCGGCGGTGGTTTTAATCTGTCCTGCGGAGCAGCATTGACTCAAAAATATAAAAAAACCGGTAAGGTTGTTTTGTGCTTTGCCGGGGATGGTGCTACCAATGAAGGAAGCTTTCATGAATCCTTGAATCTGGCCTCAATCTGGAAATTGCCGGTCGTTTTTTTCATTGAAAACAACCAGTATGGGATGTCAAATCCGGTCGAGAATCACATCAATATTGAAAATATCTCAGACCGCAGCGAAGCCTATAACATGCCGGGTCTTACCATTGACGGCAACGATTTTCTTGATGTTTACAATACCGCGACCAAAGCCCTGCGTTATGCCAGAGCAGGGAAGGGTCCCGTGCTGATTGAAGCAAAAACCTATCGCTACAGTGGGCATAGCAAGAGTGATAAACAAGTTTATCGGGATAAACGGGAGGTTCTGGAATGGCAAAAAAAAGATCCGCTTTTGAAGATTAAAGAATATCTTCGGGAAAACCGGGTTTTTACTGAAAAACAGATCCTCAAAATGGAAGACGAGGCCCGGGTTTCGATTGAGCAGGCGGTAGCGTTTGCAAAAAAAAGCCCGCAACCCCAGCTAAACACTGTTTTAGAAGATGTATATGCGTGAGAGGTATAATTAAATGAAAACAAGTGATATGACAAGAATGACCTACCGCGATGCCATCCGTCTGGGAATCACCGAAGAAATGCGACTGGATCAGGATGTCATTTTTTTAGGTGAAGATATTGGTCTTTACGGCGGTGCCTTTGGGGTGTCAAAGGGCTTGCTGGAAGAGTTTGGCGAAGCACGAATCCTGGATACTCCGATTTCGGAAGGAGCCATTGTTGGGACCGCTGTCGGCGCAGCAACGACCGGGTTGCGACCAATTTGCGAAATGATGTTTATGGACTTTATTACTCTGGGGTTGGATGCCCTGGTTAATCAGGGTGCTAAAATGCGCTATATGTTTGGCGGTCAGGCCCAGGTACCGATGGTCCTGCGGCTTCCGGCTGGATCCGGTACCGGGGCGGCAGCGCAGCACAGCCAGAGTCTGGAAGCCTGGTTATGCCATGTGCCGGGATTAAAGGTGGTGACCCCATCGACCCCAGCCCAGGCAAAAGGGCTTATTAAAGCGGCAATTCGGGACAATAACCCGGTCTGTTTTATCGAGCATAAAATGCTCTATGATGCGGTGGGGCTAGTTCCTCTGGATGAAGATTACACCCTGGAAATTGGAAAAACCGTTGTCGAGCGAGTTGGCAAGGACGTGACCATTGTTGCATATGGTACCATCTTGGGCAAAGCCATTGAAGCCGCCGAATTTTTAGAGGAAGAAGGGATTTTGGTGGAAATTCTAAATCCCCTGACCCTGTATCCGATGGATATGAAACCCATTATTGAATCGGTTATTAAAACCGGTTGTCTGATTGTCGCCCATGAGGCCGTTAAAACCGGCGGGGTTGGTGGCGAAATCGTCGCCCGGGTGGTCGAAAGCGAAGCCTTTGACTACCTTACCGCACCGATTATCCGTTTGGGCGGTCTGGATGTCCCGATTCCTTTTAATCAGGAATTAGAGGCAGCAGTGGTACCCCAGCGAAACGATTTTGTTCATGGAGTCTATCGTCTCCTTAACCGGGAATAGGGAGTTGGCAGAATGATGGAAAATGAAATAATCTTACCGAAAGAGAATTTAGATATGGCAGCAGCAGATCGTGAACAAGCAACCAAAGAGATGACAAATAAAGATCAAGGGGAAGTAAACCGGGAAGAAAATCTGGAAGAAAAACTCACTACGGTGCTTGAGGCGCTGGAAAAGAATCTGGAAGAGGCCATTAAAGAAGGTATCAAAACAGAAGAGATCAAAGAACAACCTGCGGAAGTTATTCCGGGAATCATCAAGGATGAAGAAATAAAAGAGTCACAGGAAATCTCTGATGCGCCAGATCCCCGAGCAGGAAAGCTCAGAGCAACCCCAGCGGCAAGACGAATTGCCCGGGAATTTAAGGTGGAACTTCAAAAGGTCACCGGCAGTGGACCAAATGGAAGGATTGAAACCGATGATGTTAAGAAGCTGGTCGTGATTCAGCCGGGAACCTTTGAGTACAAATCAAAAGAACCGGTGGTAATCAAAACGAACCTGGACAATATCGTTGGGAACCCCAAAAACCTCTTTTCTACACCGGTGAAGCTGGAAGCGATTCCTGAAAAAGCGCCTCGCCCGCGCAAAAAATTAAAAGAAATGAATCATAAAATAGAAAAAGTGCCAAATCCAGCGCTGGACTTTGTTCCCTTTGTGGATGAAGACGATGAGCGGTTAAAAGCAGAAGAAGCGGAGGTGGTGACAAAAATTTCAGAATTGGATTTTGTACCGTTTGTCGATTTAAAAGCGGAGCCGCTACGGGAAGAAATTATTGTTAAACCAACGCCGATGCATCTGCTTTATGAAAGTGAGCAGGAAGATCTGAAGCGCAAATCCCGGGGCCAGCAAAAAAGAAAGCCGGTTCAGGACGAAAGCAAGGCGACAGAAACCAGCGAGCAAGTTGTTGCTGAACCGACGCCGGAAGAAAAAAATACCGAATGCCAATCCAGCAACATCCAGGCACCGGAACTAAAAGAAAATCAGCCAGCGCATGTTTTGCTTGAAACGGACGAAAAAGAAGTTCTTGAGCCCAAAGTTACTGAGCCCGAAGTTACTGAGCCCGAAAAGGTCAAGCAGATGGTCGAGCAAAAAATAGAACCTGAGGCAGCGGTTGCCATTGTTGAAAAAACTGATGAAATCATAGAATCGCCAGCTGAGATAAGCGGTGCGACTGTTCAAGAACTTACTGAGGAACCGGAGATCACTAAAGATCATCACAAAAAAAACGCGCAAGAAAGTACAGCAAAAAATAGGGTCAGGACGGTTCGATCTAAAGCGATTAACAGGTATAGGATAAAAAACAACGAGGAAACACCAGTCATCAGCCTAACCACAGAAATTGATATGACCGAAATTAAGGAGCTTAGAAAGAAGATCACTAAAAAAATTGAGGAACAGGCCAGATATCGTTGCACGTATACGGATTTTCTACTCCTGGCAACCTCTCGGGCACTGGTTACACATCCGCTGATCAATGCCAGACGGGAAGACGATGCAGTGGTTGCCCACGCCCATGTCAATATGGGTTTAACCGTCGAAGCCGAACATGGATTTATTGTACCGGTGATCCCAAACACTCAGTCAATGAGTTTTGTGGAAATTGTCAAAAGCCGGGGTGATCTCTTAAAAGCCGTTAAAAACAATCACTTGCCCGAAGATCAGAACAGCACCTTTACGATTACCAACCTGGGGATGTATGGGATCCGGGAATTTACGGCAATCATCAATCAGAGCAACAGTGCCATCCTCAGCGTTGGAGAAGTGGTTCAACGGATCCGCATTCATCAGGGTGAACCGGTGGTGCGATCGGTGATGAAAATCAGCTTAAATCTGGATCAACGGGTTGCCAATGGGGTGGACGGAGCAAAATTCCTTCGCGATATCAAGGCGGACATGGAGAATCCGTCACTTTTATTGTTTTAGTGTGTAAATTTATCAAAATAGCGAAAAGATAACGTTACCAAAAAAATAAGTATTGTCACATTTAAGCAAATTGTGTTAGACTAAACAGCATAATAAAGATTACAGAACTTACATGAAGCAGATGAAAAGCAATGGCCAATTGTCTGCTTTTTTTGTATCTAAGCGAGAGTTGAATTCGAAAGGAGTACAAGGTTGGAGAAGATATTAAAGGAAGGCATTACCTTTGATGATGTATTGTTAATCCCGGGGAAATCAGAAGTGTTACCAGGCGACGTCAACACCGGCACCCATCTGACAAAAAAAATTGCGCTGAATATTCCGATTATGAGCGCCGGTATGGATACGGTTACCGAGGGACGACTGGCGATTGCCATGGCGAGAGAAGGCGGCATCGGGATTATTCACAAGAATATGACCATTGAAGAGCAGGCTTTTGAAATTGATAAGGTTAAACGTTCAGAAAACGGGGTTATCGTGGATCCGTTTTTCCTGTCACCAGAACATAATATCGGTGATGCGCTGGAGCTGATGTCCCGTTATCGGATTTCCGGCGTTCCGATTACGATTGAAGGAAAATTGGTCGGAATCATCACCAACCGGGACCTGCGTTTTGAAAGTGATCCTAAAAAGAAAATCAAAGACGCGATGACGAAAGATAATCTGGTAACGGCGGAAGAGGGGACTACTCTGGAAAAAGCCGAGGCCATTTTAAAACAATACAAGATCGAAAAGCTGCCAATTGTGGACTCTGAAAATAATTTAAAAGGTTTGATCACCATTAAAGACATTGAAAAGAGTATTAAGTATCCAAACGCCGCTAAAGACTATCGGGGGCGGCTGATCGTTGGTGGTGCTGTCGGAATTAGCAGTAACACCTTTGAACGGGTAGCAGCACTGGTAAAAGCTCAGGCTGATGTCATCGTGGTGGATACTGCTCATGGTCACTCTATCGGTGTTATTAAAACGGTCGCAGCAATCAAGGAAAAATATCCTGATGTTCAGCTCATCGTGGGAAACATTGCGACTGGAGCCGCCGCTAAAGACTTAATTAAAGCAGGTGTCGATGCCCTTAAGGTTGGGATTGGCCCCGGTTCCATTTGTACGACTCGGGTTGTGGCCGGGATTGGCGTGCCCCAAATCACCGCGATCTTAGATGTGGTTGAAGTCGCCAAAGAACATGGTATCCCTGTCATTGCCGATGGTGGGATTAAGTATTCAGGGGATGTGGTTAAAGCCATTGGTGCTGGTGCTGATGTGGTTATGATCGGGAGTCTTTTTGCCGGCACCGATGAAAGCCCGGGAGAAACCATAATTTACCAGGGCCGCAGCTTTAAAACCTATCGGGGGATGGGATCTTTAGGCGCCATGAAAGATGGCAGCTCGGATCGCTATTTCCAGGAAGGCCAGAAAAAACTGGTTCCCGAAGGCGTTGAAGGTAAGGTTCCCTACAAAGGACCGCTAGCCGATACCGTCTACCAATTGGTGGGTGGTCTTCGTTCGGGAATGGGTTATTGTGGATCGGCGACGATTAAAGATTTAAGAGAAAAATCGCAGTTTATAAAAATAACCAGTGCGGGTTTGATTGAAAGTCACCCCCACGATATTTCCATCACCAAAGAATCACCTAACTACAATAGCGCTCAATTTTAGGAGAATTTATGATAACAAAGCATTACCAAGATGAAATCATCCTCATTGTGGATTTTGGAGCACAATACAATCAACTCATCGCCCGACGAGTTCGTGAAGCCAGAGTATATTCTGAGGTTGTTCCTTATGATATTACCCCCGCTGAGATTCGCAAGAAAAATCCCAAGGGGATTATCTTCACTGGTGGACCGTCTAGTGTCCATGAAGCAGGAGCACCTCTTTGTGATCCGGAAATTTATAACATGGGGATTCCTATTTTAGGGATCTGCTATGGCGCGCAGTTAATGGCTGAGCAATTAAAAGGCATCACTGATTCGGCCGATATTCGGGAGTATGGTAAAAAAGCCCTGAAATTTGAAACAGACTCCGTGCTGTTTAAAGATATTCCTGATGGATCGACCTGTTGGATGAGTCACACGAACTATATCCAGACGATCCCGGAAGGATTCTGCATCACTGCGACGACTGATTCCTGTCCGACTGGAGCCATGGAATGCCAGGAACGCAAGCTCTATGCAGTACAATTCCATCCCGAAGTGGAACATACCAAATATGGTAAAGAAGTTTTAAATAACTTTATCTATCATGTCTGCGGATGTGAAGGTTTATGGACTATGCATAACTTTGCTCAGGAACAGATTGAAGCCATCAAGAAGCAGGTTGGCGATCGTCGGGTGTTATGCGCCCTTAGTGGCGGGGTGGATTCTTCCGTTGCGGCAACCCTAGTTCATAAGGCTATTGGGGACAAGTTGACCTGTATTTTTGTGGATCATGGTCTACTTCGCAAAGATGAAGGCGATCAGGTTGAAGCGATCTTTAAGAAGCGCTTTCATATGAACTTTATCCGGGTGAACTGCGAAGAACGTTTCCTTGGTAAACTGGCAGGTGTCAGTGATCCGGAGCAAAAACGAAAAATTATTGGCACGGAGTTTATCCGTGTCTTTGAAGAAGAATCAAGTAAATTAAACGATATCGATTTTCTGCTACAGGGAACCATCTATCCTGATGTCATCGAAAGCGGTACCAAAAATGCAGCGGTCATCAAAAGTCACCACAACGTTGGTGGACTGCCGGATGATGTCGATTTTGAACTAATTGAACCCCTGAGAAACCTGTTTAAAGATGAGGTTCGGGCTGTCGGGGAAGAAATTGGTCTGGATCACGATCTGGTCTGGCGACAACCCTTCCCGGGGCCAGGTCTGGCCATTCGAGTCATGGGCGATATCACCAAAGAAAAACTGGAGATTTTAAAAGAAGCCGATTTTGTCTTCCGGGACGAAATTGCTAAAGCCGGTCTGGATGAAGAAATCTGGCAATACTTTGCGGTATTGCCGGGAAACCGCAGTGTTGGGGTTATGGGTGATGAACGAACCTATGACTACACCATTGGCCTGCGCGCCGTGACCTCAGTTGATGGGATGACCTCCGACTGGGCCCGCATTCCCTATGATGTTTTAGAAAACATCTCCACCCGTATTGTCAATGAAGTGAAGCACGTCAGCCGGATTGTTTATGACATCACGAGCAAACCGCCTTCGACGATCGAGTGGGAGTAGGCTTAGGAAATTAAATAATCGCTTTAATAAGCAAAGCAGGAAGAATTTTTAAAAACTGAATAGATAAATATAACATCAGCGGCTATGTTGAAACCCAATTTTGGGCAACGTAGCCGCTTTTTGTTTTTCGAAATTTTCATAAATAAAGCCATGTTTTTGGGGCGCTAAAAAGGAAGTGAGATTACAATTGTAAATTGACAAAATAATATCAATTTACAATTGTAAAAATAGATTGTTAAAAAATAAACTTGTATTTTGAAAAAAAGTTTAAAACATTACTTAAACAAATGTATAAAATGAGCAAAAAATGACGAAAAAATACCTAAAAAACGACAATAAACTGTTGACTTAATGAAAAAACACGCTATAATTACAATAAATTAAACAACAACAGCAAAATAAATCAGCCAAACATATGAAAACGAAACGCACTCATTAAATTTACAATTGTAAAACAAAATCAAGACCTTAAGGTGATTAGTATGAAAAAAGTAATTGATAATAAACGATTGATGCTCAAAGTATGTGATCTGTTCTACAATCACGACGAAACACAGCAAACGATTGCAAAACAGTTGTCCATATCAAGGCCCACCGTGGCAAAAATACTAGAACAAGCACGCGCGACACAGATGGTACGAATCATTATTCCAGACTTGGCCGAAGATAGTTATTTTGAAATGGAAAGAAAACTGGAGCTGATGTATGGACTTAAAGAGGCGATTATTGTTGAAGAGAAAAAAGATCTATACGCTCAAAAAGATGAAGTTGGAAAAGCTGCCGCAGAGTATTTAGAGCGATTAGTCAAAGACGGAAAAAATATTGGTGTCTCAATGGGGACGACATTAGGGCATATTGCTAAATATATACAGCCTAAAGTCGTAAAAAACGCGATGTTTATCCCTTTGGTTGGCGGTATTGGCCAGGTAGGGATGGAGCTCCATTCAAATTATTTAGTGGAAGAGCTGGCAAATGCCTTTAAAGCTCAATATATCTTACTTTATGCACCAGCTAAGGTTTCAAAAAAATCCATCAAAGAAGGGCTAATTGGAGAAGCGTACATTGAAAAGATTATTAAACTCACTAACAAATTGGATGTTGCTTTGGTCGGTTTAGGTGTTCCAACCAGAAATTCTACAACCATGGCGACGGGCTATTACGATGAACGGGAGATGGAACTGATGCGCAAAAAGAATGTCGCTGGTGAAATCTGTATGAATTTCTTTGATAGTGCAGGTCGTACTGAACAGTTTGAAATGAATGAAACGGTTATCGGCATTGACATCAAAAAACTAAAGTCAGTTAAGGATTCAATCGGTGTAACCTGTGGTGCCGAGAAAGTTAGTGCCATTCGAGGTGCTATTGCTGGTCAATACATTAATGTTTTAATTACCGATGCAGGGTGTGCCAGAAAGTTGATTGAAGAAAGGGAAGTGGAGGAAAAATCATGACTTATATTATTGCTTTGATTTTTATTGGGATGTGTTTGCAGGGACTTCTGACTTTTTATCAGGTCAAAAGCTATCAAAATGCCATGGGGTCTCTTAAAGGCAAGGGCTTACTGGGAGTTGGGTATCGAAGAGGGGTGCTAAAAGGTGGACAAATTCTGATTTTGTCCTATGACAGAAATTCCGGAACAATCAATAATTGCAAAACCATGAGAGGAATCACTTCATTTGAGCGATTTAAAACAGCCGATGACTATATTGGTTTAAGTTTGAATGAAATAAAAAAACTGGCAATACTCGAAGATCAGAAATTGAATAAACCCCAGAAAACAAGAAAAGACGGATCAAAAAAAGTGGCGCCTCAAAAGCGAGGAGCATTGCTTCAGGCAGTGGAAGCCATTGAGACACATATGAAAAAAGAGCAGCGACAAAAACTTCATGAGAAAAGAAGAGAACAACAAGCATTAGCAGGCATGGTGGTGGAGTAAAAAATCAGTGTTGACAGTCAGGACTGTCAAGCCTGACAGTTCTGGAAAATAAAGTGACGTAATGTAGTTAGCAGAGTATTACAAATTATTGGAGGTGAAAAGGGGAACGTTTTAGGGGTGATTATTAGAGCGGTCACATTATTGGGTATTGATTTTAAAATAAGGAGAAGGTGAAAAAATGGATTTTTTAGCACAATTGGCAACTAATTTTATAGGTCTCTTTCAAGCTGGAGGAGAAACATTCGTTGGTTTGGTAACGGGTATTTTACCACTATTAATCGTCTTAATGACGGCAGTCAATTCATTGATTAAGATTATTGGTGAAGAACGGGTGGAACGTGCGGCTAAGTTTAGCAGCAAGAACTTTATTTTGCGCTACACCGTATTACCGGTTCTGGCCATGTTCTTTCTCACAAATCCGATGGCGTATACTTTTGGACGATTTGTTGAAGAAAAACATAAGGCCGCATTTTATGACTCAGCAGTTTCATTTTGCCATCCGATTACCGGTTTATTTCCTCATGCTAATCCTGGTGAACTCTTTGTCTACCTGGGAATCGCAGCAGGGCTGACAACCTTGGGGTTGCCGCTTGGTGATTTAGCGGTGCGGTATTTTATCGCAGGTGTTTTGGTTATTCTTTTAAGAGGAATCGTTACTGAAAGAATCTACGCAATCATGGCATCTAAAAAAGCTACTACGGAGGTGGAATAATGTATAAAGCAGTTCTTATCGAAAAAGGTCAAGGCGGATGGGGTGGTCCATTGGTAATCAAACCCACTGAAGAAAAGGCTTATATTATGTCGGTTACCGGCGGTGGCATTCATCCGGTGGCCCAGAAAATTGCTGATTTGACTGGCGGAATCGCTCTGGATGGATTTCTAAGCAGTGCGCCAGATAGTGAGGTGGCTTGTGTGGTTGTAGACTGTGGTGGTACCGCACGGTGTGGGGTTTATCCTAAAAAGGGAATCCTAACCATTAACCTGACCCCGGTTGGCCAGGCGGGACCGTTAGCCCAGTATATTAAAGAAGATATTTATGTGTCGGGGGTAAAAGAAAATAATATATCGTTGTATGACGGCGAAGCACCCGTAAGTGAACCATCAAAGAAAAAAGACTATCAGGAAGTAAAAGCCGAAGCAAAAGCAGCAGCAGAAAAGCAAAAGGGCTTTGTTGGCTTTATCTCACGGCTTGGAAAAGCTGTTGGGGGTGTCGTTGGTAAGTTCTATCAGGCGGGCCGGGAATCGATCGACATGGTTATTAAAAACGTGCTTCCTTTTATGGCCTTCATCGCGATGCTCATTGGGATCATTACCGTCACCGGGCTGGGAGATATTATTGCGAATACCATCTCGCCATTTGCGGGAAGCTTACCAGGACTTGTGCTTATTTCAATTGTATGTACCCTTCCATTTTTATCGCCGATTCTTGGACCAGGGGCAGTTATCGCCCAGGTTGTTGGGACGTTGGTAGGGGTTCAGATTGGCGCTGGCGCGATTGCTCCGGCATTGGCTTTACCGGCACTCTTTGCTATTGATGGACAGGTTGGGTGTGATTTCATTCCGGTTGGTTTGTCTTTGGGAGAAGCTGAAACAGAAACAGTCGAAATTGGTGTCCCGGCAGTGCTCTTTAGTCGATTAATTACCGGCCCAGCTGCTGTACTGATCGGTTTTGTATTGAGTATCGGAATGTACAGCTAAGTAGAAAGTTAAGCAAAAGGCAAGGAGATAAAATGGATTTCACAACAGAAATAACCCAAATTGGAGAAATGGTAGAGGAATTTTTAAAAGAAAAGTTGCTCATCGTTTTTGATGAAAATGCCCCGCCAGAATTGGCAGAAATAGCAGTTTTACACACCAAAAAAGAATTTATCAGGGAGGTGAAAGAAGGAGACGCGGTACGATTTGGGGATGTCGTTTATGAAGTGACAGCCGTCGGACATGAAGCAAACATAACATTAGAGAGCATGGGGCATTGTTCATTTTGTTTTACCGGGGAAGATCAGGTAAAACTACCGGGACAAATTGAGTTAAAAGGTCAGGGGATTCCGGCAGTTAAGATTGGTGATCCCTTCCAAATTATTTACAAATAAAAAATAAAATTAAGCGAGGAAAAAATGTTAGGACTAAACTACAAACTAGCACAATTAGAAGAAAACGGAAAACACATCATGACCAGTATTGTTGGTGCAGGACAAATGGGACGGGGCATGGTTGGACAGATTATGTCGATGAAAGGGATGCGTCCCGCAGTGGTGGTTGACATTAACATTGAAAATGCAATTAATGCCTACCAACATGCCGGTTTAAAAGAAGGCGATTATATGATTGCCAATACCATCTCAGAAGCCAATGAACTGCTTGCCAAAGGTAAATTCATTGTCACCGACAATCCGGAAATTGCAACAAAGACAGATTTAATCGATTGTGCCGTGGATGCTACCGGCGTTCCTGAGGTAGGTGCAAAAGTTGCGATCGACAGTATTAATGCCGGCAAACACATTGTCATGTTAAATGTGGAAGCAGATGTTTGTATTGGACCAATGCTTTACAAAATGGCTCAGAGTGCCGGTGTGGTTTATACCGGATCGGCAGGAGACGAACCGGGCTCCGTGCTTGAATTATATGATTTTGCCGATGCGCTGGGATTTGATGTGCGGGTCATTGGTAAGGGAAAAAATAACAAGGTTGATAAGACGTCCAATCCGGACTCGGTATTAGAAGAAGCAACCTTAAAAGGCGTCAGCCCGAAAATGCTTACCTCATTTAAAGATGGGACAAAAACCATGGTTGAAATGACAGCAATGTCCAATGCCACCGGCTACTTGCCGGATATAATGGGTGGTCATGGCGCAAAAGGCATTGTTTCGGAGTTACCAGATCTGTTCAGACTAAAGAGTGAAGGCGGAATTTTAAATAATTATGGGATCGTTGATTATATTGATGGTGTTGCTCCAGGTGTATTCATTATTGTATCAACCGAACAACCCGACATTATTCATGAACTGAACTACCTCAGTATGGGAAAAGGTCCCAATTATGTGTTGTACAGACCGTATCATTTATGCAGTCTGGAAACACCATTATCGGTTGCAAAAGCGGTAATTGATGGGGTGCCGACCATCGCTCCAAGAAAAGGGCTTGTTTCGGAAACCATTACAGTGGCAAAACGGGACTTAGTAGCAGGTGAATACCTGGATGGTATTGGCGGATTCTCAATTTATGGCAGTTTTGAAAAAGCATCAGTGGCCAATGAAAAAGGGGCGCTGCCGATGGGCATTGTCAATAAAAAGACTAAAATGATTAATGCCGTTAAAAAAGGTGAAATCGTCACTTACGCTGATGTTGCCTTGGATAACGATTCGCTGATGGTTCAACTGCGTAAGATTCAAGATACACTGTATTTATAAGATCATTAAGAAAATTATAAGATAGGGAACTGATTTACCAATCTGTTTGTGCTAGCAACACTTAAACGCTACATTGAGAGTGGTTGTTACAACGGTAAATATTGGCATATTCATAGGATTTGATTAAAAACGCACACCAACAATTAAATCCTATGAATCAGCTTTCCGGTAAAAAAATTTCGAAAGAAAGTTAAAACACCTGAAAAAATCGGATTCTTGCTAAAATAAATCTAAACGTGAACACCATTTACTAAATAGCCATTAAGCAAGAATTCGAATAAGCAAACAATATGGGAGGAACACCATTGAAAAACGAGAATAAGGAATTGGGACTAAAGTTACTAAAAGATATGTACCTGTGCAGAAAATTTGAAGAAAAGGTTCAGCATTATTTTTCGCTGGGGATGATCCATGGCACGACCCACTTAAGTATAGGTGAAGAAGGGGCCGCAGCCGGAACCTGTGAAGGTTTAGAGCCCCAGGATCTGATGTATGCCACTCATCGCGGGCATAGCCAGGCCATTTGCAAGGGGATTGATATTAATCTGATGATGGCTGAGATATTTGGCAAGGCAACCGGGGTTTGCAAAGGAAAAGGCGGCTCCATGCACATTGCCGATAAGGACAAGGGTGTGCTGGGAGCCAACGGGATTGTCGCTGCGGCCCTGCCACTGGCCTGTGGCAGTGCTTTTGCCGCCAAAAGAAGAAAGCAGGATGTCGTCACGGTAGCTTTTTTCGGCGATGGAGCGGCTAATGAAGGAGCCTTCCACGAAGCGATGAACCTGGCCTCGGCCTGGGATCTGCCGGTTCTCTTTGTCTGCACCAACAACACCTATGCCATGTCGACCCATATTTCCAAGGTAATGAAAGATACCGATATTGCCAAGCGGGCGATCCCTTATGGCATGCCGGCAGAAACAGTCGACGGAAATGATTCGTTGGCCGTTTATGAATGCATTAAAAGCGCCCGCGACTATGTGGCAAAAAATGGTCCGATGCTGATTGTTGAAAACACTTATCGGATTTCAGGACACTCGAAAAGTGACGGTAATCTATACCGAACCAAAGATGAAATCAATGCCTGGAAGGCCCGAAATCCCATTGATAAAATGAGAAATGACCTGCTGGAGGCAAAGACCTGCATGGTTGAGGAACTCGATGCCGTGGATAAAGAGACCACTGAACTGATTGACAAGGCCGTTAAGTTTGCCCTGGATAGTCCCTATCCTGAGCTTGATGATGTGTATCATGATGTTTATGCGTTATAAGAGGGGGGACAGAAAATGCCTAAAAAAGAAATAACCTACGCAAATGCGATAAAAGAAGCCATCAGTGAAGAAATGATCCGGGACGAAGACGTGTTTATGATGGGCGAAGACATTGGTGTCTACCGGGGCGCCTTTGGCGTTTCGGGAGATCTGGTCGAAACCTTTGGCGAAGACCGGATTATTGACACCCCGATTTCAGAACAGGGGTTTGTTGGCTGCGCGATTGGTGCGGCAGTGGCGGGGATGCGCCCGATTGTGGAAATTATGTTTTCGGATTTCATGACTGTCTGTTGGGATATGATTGTCAATCAGGCACCAAAGATGCGCTATATGTTTGGGGGCAAGGTGAGTGTGCCGATGGTACTGCGAACGGCATCCGGCGGCGGAACCGGAGCGGCCGCCCAGCATTCCCAATCCCTGGAAGCGATGCTGTGTCATGTGCCGGGGCTAAAAGTGATTGTGCCGTCAACGCCAAGAGACGCTAAAGGATTATTAAAGTCAGCGATTCGGGATAACAATCCAGTCATCTTTTTGGAACAAAAACTTTTGTATCGGACCAAAGGGATGGTGGAGGAAGAAGAATTTACGATTCCCATTGGCGAAGCGGATGTGAAGCGCGAAGGCCAGGACTGTACCATCATCACCTATGGCCGGATGGTGCAAATGTGTCTGGCCGCGGCAGAAAGCCTGGAAAAAGAAGGGATCGATGTGGAAGTCATTGATCTGCGAACCTTACTGCCGATGGATACCGAAGCGATTATCAAGTCGGTGATCAAGACCCGTCATGCTCTGGTGGTTCATGAAGCCGTAAAAACAGGCGGTATTGCCGGTGAAATCATTGCCCGAATTGCTGATAGTGAAGCGTTTTACTATCTGGATGCCCCGCTTAAGCGGCTGGCCTCGGAAGATGTGCCGGTACCATTCTGCCCGGTGCTGGAAAAGGGAATTCTCCCGGACGAAGCCAAAATTATTGCAACCGTCAAAGAAATGTTGGCTTAAGATGTTGTTAAAAAACAGGAGGGAGAAAAAATGGCAGTAGAAGTATTTATGCCCAAAGCCGGGATGGATATGCAGGAAGGCACCATTATTGCGTGGCTTAAACATGTCGGTGAACAGGTTGAAGAAGGTGAAGGCCTGTTAGAGATTGAAACCGATAAGGTCACGATGGAAGTTGAAGCACCGGCGACCGGGGTGCTGTTGTGTCGCTATTTTGAAGACGGAGCGGTAGTACCCGTGGTCACCACGATTGGTTATGTGGGTAAACCGGGAGAAGTGGTTCCGGATCAGCCACAGACAGCTGGCGGTGCAACCGCCGCGGTTCCGGAAAAAACAGTAGAAAGTGTCAAAACCCCAATAGCGGCGATTACCGACGAAATAAACGGGGTAAAAACGACGCCCTATGCAAAACAAATGGCAGCAGCTAACGCCATCAATCTGAGTGCGGTGCGGCCAACCGGTCCGGCCGGGGAAATCAAAGGCCGGGATGTTGAGCGAGAAATTGCTAAATCACCGTTGGCAAAACGTATTGCCGAAGACAAGGGCCTTGATTTAAGTACTGTTACGGGTTCGGGTCACCAGAACAAGGTGATGAAAAGCGATGTGCTGGCAAAAATAGCCAATCAGCAAACTTCCGGGGCAGTTGCGGCGGTGCTTGATACTACGCCACTATCGGGAATGCAGAAGGTGGTCGGTGAACGGATGGCAAAAGCCCACAGTGAAATCCCCTGCGTCACCCAGAATACCAAGGTCGATATGACGAGTCTGCTGGCATTCAGAACACAGGTTAATGAAAACCGGGATAATAAGCTGACCATCAACGATTTTATTGTTAAGGCGGTTGCCAAAGTGCTGCACTATGATAAAAACGTGCTAGTCAGTCTGGGTGATAAAGAGATCATTCATCATCAGGATGTGAATATCGGTATTGCGGTGGCATTGGACGAGGGTTTGATTGTTCCGGTGGTGAAAAATGCTGATCAGAAAAGTCTGGAAGAAATTTCGGCGGCGGTTAAGTTATTAAGTGCCAAAGCCAAATCCGGCGGACTGATGGTGGATGACTATCAGGGGTCGACCATCTCTATTTCCAATCTGGGGATGTTCGGGGTCCATTCATTTACTCCCATTGTGAATCAGCCCAATGCCGTGATTATCGGTATCTGTTCAATTGAAGATGAGTTGGCATTGGTTGACAACCAGGTGGAAAACCGCAAAAAAATGATGATTTCACTGACCTATGACCATCGGTTAGTAAATGGGGACGTGGCAGCCAAATTTTCTCTGAAAGTACGCGATCTATTGGAGAATCCAATGGACATTCTGATCTGATGGAGGTGGCAGAATGAAAAATGGATTTGATGTCGCCGTTATCGGCGGTGGTCCGGGAGGCTATGTTGCCGCCATTAAAGCATCTCAATTGGGCGGGTCCGTGATTATTTTTGAAAAAGATGCCATTGGCGGAACCTGTTTAAACAGAGGGTGTATTCCCACCAAAACATATATTAAAACAGCGGAGTATATCAAGCATATCAAAAATGCCCGGTCCCGGGGGATTCAGATTGATGTGAGTCAGCCTGGTGTTAACATGGTGGAGGTGGTTGCCAATAAAAATGAGGTCGTAAAAAAACTGACAACCGGTGTGGCCGGTCTGCTTGACAGTAACCGGGTGAAAGTCATTAAAGGCACGGCGGAGCTGACAAAAGACGGGAAAATTCGTTGTGATGGACAATACTTTGAGGCAAAAACCATTATTCTGGCGGGCGGCTCAAAACCGCGGCTTCTTGATATCCCCGGAATCAAAAGTCAGGGGGTGTTAACCTCTGATACGCTGCTGGATTTAGAGACGGTCCCGAAAAGTCTGGTGATTATCGGTGGCGGTGTAATTGGTTGCGAGTTTGCCACCGCATTTGCAGCCTTTGGCAGTGCGGTAACGCTGGTCGAATTTACCGATCAATTGGTCAAACCGATGGGTAAAGATATTTATAAGGTTCTTAGAAAAGCCATTAAAGCCCAGGGCATTAAAACTGTTTTAAATGCCGCCGTCGCATCCATTGAGCGAAATGAAGCGGGCATGCTTGTGGTGACGACTTCGGATCAAAAAACAATAACAGCGGAAAAGGTGCTGGTGGCAACCGGACGCTGTGCTGATCTGGAATGTTTGGGTGAATTGCACGGCGCGATCGAAATGAACGGTGGATTTGTTGCGGTTGATCACGAAATGCGAACCAGTATTCCGGGTGTATTTTGTATCGGGGATATGAACGGACAGCTGCAACTTGCCCATGCCGCATCTAAAATGGGAGAGACCGCAGCAGTTAATGCCATGGGTGGGAACGAAAAGGTTGATTTGCGCTATGTTGCCAATTGTCTGTATACCCTGCCGGAAGCGGCCACGGTCGGCTTAACCGAGGAAGCGGCAAAAAAAGAGTATGATATTTCGATCGGGACTTTTTCGCTTTACGCCAACGGCCGGGCCTTGGCTTCGGGTGAAACGGACGGCTTTGTTAAGGTGATCATCGATAAAAAATATGGAGAAATTTTAGGTGTTCAGATGGTGGGTCCGGTGGCAGCAGAAATGATTTGTGAAGCGGCGCTATGCATGAGCATGGAAATAACCGCTCATGAGGTTGCCGCCACCGTTCATCCCCACCCCACCTACTGCGAAGCCTTTATGGAAGCGTGTGCCGATGCGTTGGGGAAATGCATTCATCTGCCCAGAAAATAAAGCGTTTAAAAGGTCAAACAAAGGAGTTATGATTGATCAGATCGTCAGTAATCTAAACGCATGAACCAATTTTCAGGATTCAGTACACCTCCAAACTGTGGATGTAGAACAAATCAGTTTGGAGGTGTTTTAGTAGAAAAAAACGGTTTAAAGGGTAGGGTTTATGATTTGGCCAATTGGTTCGATCGGAAATAAAGACAAAAAACAAGGAGGCCAGGCATGTTTATTAAAGAGGGCATTATAGCGGCACCAGGTATTGCCATCGCCAGAGCACTGATTTATGAAAAAGCAGATGTTAAAGTAAGTGCGGATCATTATGAAGACAGCGATGCAGAAATAAAAAAGTTTAAACAGGCGTTAGATAAAAGTCAAAGTCAATTAGAAGAAATTCGATTAAAAACAGTAAGTGAGCTGGGCAAAGAAGAAGCCGCTATTTTTGAAGCCCATGAGATGATCCTTCAGGATCCTGAGTTTGTGGAGAGTGTTAGAGCTGAAATTGCTGACAATAAGGTGGGTGCCGCTTATGCGGTTCAAATCGTGACGGATCGTCTGGTGATACTGTTTGAACAAATGAATGATCCCTATTTCAGTGCCCGAGCGGCGGATGTCAAAGATGTGGGGAACCGGGTCCGAAATAATATCTTAGGTATTGTCAGGGCCGACCTGTCAAAACTCAAGGAGGACGTCATCATCATCGCTGATGATCTGGCGCCTTCAGATACGGCCCTGATGGATAAAAGAAAGGTAAGGGGTTTTGCAACCAATATTGGGAGCAGAACATCACATACGGCGATTATGGCCCGGAGTCTGGAGATTCCGGCGGTACTTGGTTTGAGCGATATTGATCAAAAAGTGAATACTGGTGAGATGATTATTCTGGATGGGCTTAATGGCCGGGTTACCGTAAATCCGGATCGCTATCAGATTAAAGAAGCGGAAGAAGATCAGCGGAAGTATCAGGCACACTTAAAAGAACTGGAGCGTATAAAAGATCTTGAGGCCATCACGCTGGATGGACGTAAGGTCGAGTTAGTCGGAAACATCGGCGAACCGGCTGATATCCAGGGGGTTCTTAAAAACGGCGGCACCGGGATTGGTCTCTATCGAACAGAGTTTTTATACATGAACAGTGACACCATGCCAGGGGAAGATAAGCAAATGGCTGCTTATCGATCTGTTCTGGAAGCGTTCCCGGATGGACCGGTGATTATTCGCACCATGGATATTGGCGGTGATAAAAAATTGCCCTATCTCCCGTTGGATGATGAATTAAATCCATTTTTAGGACTTAGGGCGATCCGCCTGTGTTTTAAAGAAATTAAACTGCTTAAGACCCAGCTTCGCGCCATTTTAAGAGCAAGCGTCTATGGAAATGCTTATATTATGTTTCCAATGATCTCAAATGTGGATGAAGTGAGACAGGCAAAGAAAATCCTCACAGCGTGTATGGCGGAACTGGATGCGTTGCAGATTGCCTATCGTAAAGATGTAAAAGTAGGGGTGATGATTGAGATCCCATCAGCCGCAATCACTGCCGATATTATAGCCAAAGAAGTTGATTTTTTCAGCATTGGCACCAACGATCTTTGTCAGTATACGATTGCGGTGGATCGTATGAACCAGGCGGTCTCCTACCTTTATGATCCGTTTAATCCGGCGATACTGCGTCTGGTAAAGCAAGTGATTCAGGCATCGGAGAATCAGCCCGGACTTTTTACCGGGATGTGTGGAGAAATGGCTGGCGATCCCCTGGCAACCCTACTGCTCTTGGGATTGGGGCTGCATGAGTTTAGCATGAGTGCCCTGTCGATTCCCCAGGTTAAAAAAATTATTCGCAATGTCCGCTATCAGGATGCGAAAAAAATTGCCGCAGAAGCGTTGACACTTGAAACGGGCGTTGCAGTTATGGCTCATGTTCTTGAATCGATGAAGAAACTAAAAATTGAGATTTGAATTTTTATAGCGATAAGGAGATTAGAATTATGCAAATACAAGAAGTAACGGTATTAAATGAAACAGGTATCCATGCCCGGCCGGCATCCCTATTTGTCAAGGCGGTCGGAAAATTTAAATCCGATGTGTTTGTGATCAAAGCAGACAAAGAGATTAACGCCAAAAGTATCGTCGGGGTTATGGCGGGGGGAATTACCCAGGGAACGACAGTTAAGATAAAAGCAGAAGGCGAAGACGAAGTAAAAGCAGTGGCGGAACTGGTGCAAATGATTAAGGATCGTTTTGATGAGTAGTGGTTAGTAAATAAAATTTATGCAGTAAAAAAACCAGTCTGATGGTGTTACTAAACATCAGGCTGGTTCTGTTTTTTTAATTGAAGTGTGATAATAGCTGCTTAATTATGGTAGATAAGACCAGTTAAAAAAGCTTTTGAGTGCTATTTCTCCTTATATTCTTTGTACACTCGAAAAGGTTTTGAAATTACCCGGGAGGGTAAGGATTTTAAGAAAATGCTTAAATCAGCTTCCATCTCTGCCGTCATTCGGGTTGGTTTTGATAAAACGCGTTTGACAAAGTCTTCTTTAAAATGATTATTGACAAACTCCTGGTTAATCGAAATTTCGATATAACACTCTTTGCAGGTAATCTGGGAAATTTGGTCGTTTTTATACTCTATTTCATGAGGGGTATCTTTCTCACAGATTACACAAAACAAATCAGCTTCGATATGATTTGTTGGCATGTTTCTTCCTCCTTACTTCTTGATTTATTGCTTAATAGTATAACATAATTAAGCCGGTCTTAGCTATAAAATTCTAAAGTAATGTTTTATTTTTATCCCCTGAAATCGACTTGACCACATCAACATCACTGGCGACATCAAAATACTGAGTATCATACAAGCGATTTAAATAATCCTGATAATAGTCAAGCAGTGGGGGGAATGATGCGATAATTTCAAGTCTGATCTTGTTGATGTTTTCTACCGATTCATCGTGAGTTCGATCTAAATCAAGGTAGGTATTAAGGAGTGTAATGGCCGTTTCAGCATGATAACTGGCGTACTGCGGAAAAACCCGAAGTTCCTGATCTTTACAGATTTTGTCCCGAACCTTTGAAACAACCGCTTCCAGATCTTCGAGGATGGCTTCCTGGGGATAGAGTGACTCCCGCCGTTTGGCAGTTTTTAATAAACCGATTAGTTTTTGCAACCGGGCCTGTTCTTTAATCGCACGATCCTGAAGCGGTGCTGAATCGGGGCTTGCTGTAAGCGTCGATAGATCCTGGTAAGATCCGTCTGAGGGTTGCTTAATTTTTTCGGGTGATTCTTGTTTCACCCGAAAAACAACATAATAAATCAGAAAAACAAACAGGATCGTTAAAAATGCGCCTCCGATAAAGAGGGACAATTGAGCAACTGGTGAATTTTCTAAGCCAAACAACTGACTAAAAAAGGTTAAAGCGTTCACGATAGCGATACCCCCTTGTTATAAATATGGATTAATTTAATGATAAGCCAAATTACCCTTTTAAGCAAGAAAAGCACCAAAATTCGATGCTTTTCTTTTAAATTCCCGCGACCTGAAAGGGAAGAACCAAACAGCGACAGTGATAAAATACTGGAAAATTAGGATTCGTTTTTAAAAATTAGACTTCTTCAGGGTCTTCAGTGTCTTCGGTGTCTTCGGTGTTGGTTTTGGAATGATCGGATTGAATCTGAGCGGTAAACTCGGTTATTAAATCCAGGTCATGCGGTTCGCTGGTTGCAGTCGTGGGTGGTGTGCTTACTGGTGTTGCGGAAGAATCGGCAGGTGTTGACATTTTACCGCCTAAGAACCCGGAAATTAACGACTGCAGATTAATACCGGTGCTTTCTGAGATGCCTTCGGTCACTTGTGACATAGAATTGATGATGTCTTTGACCATTTTGGCGGAATTGCCATCACCATACATAGTGATACGATCGACGTTGTTAAGTGGCGCGGCAACATTACGGGCGACTTCGGGAAGAGCATCGAAGTACATTTCCATGATGGCGGCATCACTGTATTTCTTCATCGCTTCGGCTTTGGCATCAATTCCGGCGGCTTCGGCCAGACCTTTGGCCTTGATTGCCGCAGCTTCGGCAAAACCTCTCGCTTCGATTGCGGCAGCTTCCTGTTCTTTGGCATAGCGATCGGCTTCAGCAGCCAATCGATTGGCTTCAGCATCTTTGGCGGCAATAAACAGTTTCGCTTCAGCATCTTTTTGCTTTTCAAACAAATCAGCTTCAGCCTTTTGGTTACGTTGGTAGCGTTCGGCATCGGCAGTTTTGTTGATCTCAGCTTTTAATCGTTGTTCACGCACTTCAACTTCTTTGGTGGCTAATTCAATCTCTTTGACCTGCTTAACAATGTTGGCTTCCTGAGTTTTAGTCTCAATTGTTTTTCGCTGTTCTTCCTGCTCGATTTGGTAAGCGGCATCGGCCTGAGCCTGAGTTAGATCAGACTGCCGTTTCAATTCAGCTTTGCGGATATCCAAATCGGTATTTTTCTGGGCAATTTCCAAGTCAGCTATAATTCGGGCATCATTGGCAATTTTTGCGGCTTCCGATTCGGCAATGGCGACTTCTTTTTCCGCATTGGCACGAGCAATGGCAGCGCCTTTTTTGATTTGAGATTTGTTTTCGGTCCCCAGATCCTCAATTACCCCAGCCTGATCGCGGATCGATTGAATGTTGAAGGAGATTATTTCAAGCCCCATCCGTTTAAGATCCGGAACAGCATTTTCCTGAACCTTTTCGGAAAAGGATTTTCGGTCGGTTAACATGTCTTTTAGGTCCAGTGAGCCGATGATTTCACGGACATTTCCTTCAAGGACATCCTTTACCTGGGGAATAATGGCATCAGTTGATTGGTTTAGAAAGTTTTCGGAAGCCAGTAAAATGGCGTCCGGTGATGAACCGATCTTGATCTTTACAGCGCCATCAACCATCACATCAATGAAATTGTTGGTTGGTACGGATTCACCAGTTTTGACATCAACAGACATCATTTTTAAGTCCAGTTTGTCAACGCGTTCAAGAAACGGAATCTTGACTCCCGCTTTTCCGATGATGACACGCCGTTTAATACCAGATATGACATAGGCTGTATCTGGGGGAGCTTTAACGTAGCTCATCATTAAGATGGCAATAACTAACAATACGACAATAATGGGGATAATCAGTGTAAAAATTGACATTTGCACCTCCTGCAATATTTAATGTTAAGATCAAAAGGATATTCGCTTTGGTGGGAATATGGCAACCGCACAGATTCTTGGAAGTGGATAATCTTTGTATGAACTCAACAAACGTATTATATAAGAGGTTGGATTCAAAGTCAAAGATTAAAAATCGTTATAGTTGTCTTGGGGGATAAATGTTATAATTTTACCAGTGCTTAATGTTAGTCGAAAGCGATCGATTGTTAGAGGTAAACATGAATTATCTAGGCAAATAAAAGAAGTTAGAGAGTCCTGGAATTATCAGATTACGTTGGCGAGTTGATTAAGAGAACAGAATAGAGTATAGAAAAAAAGAAGAAAACAAAATTGTTGGATTAAAGGAGACATGATGGGAATTCAGGAAGAAGCATTAAAATTACACGAAGAATGGCAAGGGAAGCTCAGCATTGACAGCAAGGTTCCAGTAAAAAGCAAATACGATTTGTCCATGGCCTACACCCCAGGGGTGGCAGCGCCCTGCCGAATGATCCATAAGAACAAAGACGATGTATATAAGTATACTGGAAAGGGAAATATGGTGGCAGTGGTTACCGACGGGTCGGCAGTGTTGGGGCTGGGCGATATTGGTCCCGAAGCCGCCCTTCCAGTGATGGAAGGAAAAGCCGCTTTATTTAAAGAATTTGGTGGTGTGGATGCGTTTCCGATCTGTATTCCATCCCAGGATGTGGAGGTCATCATCAAGACGGTCAAGATGATTGAACCGGGATTTGGCGGGATTAATCTGGAAGATATTGCTTCGCCCAGATGCGCCGAAATCGAAAGACGCTTAAAAAAAGAACTGGACATTCCGGTTTTTCATGATGATCAACATGGCACGGCAGTGGTGGTGACAGCAGCGCTGATGAATGCCCTGAAGGTCGTCGGCAAACAATGGCAGCAGGTGACGGTAGCCATGAGCGGCGCTGGAGCAGCCGGATCGGCAATCGTCAAGATGCTATTAAATGTCGGCGTCAAGGATATTATCGCCTGCAGCAGCAAGGGCATTCTCTCAAAAGACGAAGAGTACAGCAACTGGGTTCATCAGGAAATAGCCCAGATGACCAATAAGCATCACAAAAAAGGGAGTCTTGCCGACGCCATCAACGGGGCTGATATTTTTATCGGTGTTTCGGCACCGGGTATCGTCACACCCGAAATGGTAGAGACCATGGCACAAGATGCCATAGTTCTGCCAATGGCCAATCCGGATCCGGAAATTGATCCGGAGCTGGCAATAAAAGCCGGCGCGAGGGTTGTCGGAACGGGACGGTCGGACTATCCCAACCAGATTAACAACGTCCTGGCTTTCCCCGGTATTTTCAGAGGCGCACTGGATGCCCGAGCCAGTGACATCAACGAAGCGATGAAGGTTGCTGCAGCAAAAGCCATTGCCGAGCTAATCAGTGATGACAAACGGAGTGCCGACTATATTATTGTGCCAGCCTTTGATCCCCGGGTTGGAAAGGTTGTGGCAAAAGCCGTCTATCAGGCGGCAAAGGATTCAGGTGTAGCCAGACGGAAATAATCTTAAGAAACAAAATTCAGCAATTTTGATTGTGCTGACAATGGCTAAATGTTTATAATGGGTGTTGAATCAATAAAAAATAAGGAGGGAAAAAATGAAAATGAGCAAAGATGATAAAATCCGAATCATTATTGATGCCCTGGATGAGGTGATCACCATTCCGAACCATAAAGAGGAACAGATCAAAGATGTTTTGAGAAAAGCGCTGGGGACTATTGACGAAAAGGAAAGTGAAGATTACTAAACAAATTAAAAAGAAGCAGCCAGATTTGAGACTTTCATTTCCGGGGCTTCTTTTTTTTACAGTTTATTTCGATCAGGAAGGTAATCTAAAAATCGCTTAACCGCTAGTGATGCGTTTTTTTGATTTTTCATAGCTATTCCGATTCTGCGATAGGCAGGAACTTCCAGCTCTTTGATAATGATCCGATAAGGCAGACGCTGCAAAATAAGTTCTGGCAGAATGCTGATTCCCAGTCCGCTTTCCACCATTGACATAATGGCATAGTCGTCCCAGGTGGTGAAATGAGTCATTGGCTCCAAATGGTGAAGTTCAAATATTTCTGAAATTTCGGCTTTTGCTCCCTTTTCCAGAAGCATAAATGGGTCATTACATAAGGCTTCAACAGGAAAACGGTCGCAATTTGCCAGAGGATGGTTCTCAGGTAAAATAACGAGCAGACGATCCTGTTCCAAAAAAATAGTTTCCAGGCTAGGGTTTGTGGGAAGTCGAAGAAAACCGCAATCGACGCGCCCTTCCAAAATCCAACTTTCGATTTCGGTATAGTCACCGAGTAACAACTCGTAAGCGATGTTGGGATATTTTTTCTGAAAAGCTTTAATAATATTTGGAAGCCAATGGGTAGCCACGCTGGAAAAGGTTCCAATCCGAATCAAGCCAGATTCAAGACCGTGCAACTCGTTAATCTGTGTTTGTAATTTTTCGTACTCCAAACAGATACTTTTGGCGTAAGGAAGAAGTTGGAGTCCATCGGAAGTGAGTCGCAGACCGGTATGACCGCGTTCAAGGAGTGAGATCTGCCATTCTCTTTCTAAATCGTTAATCATTCGACTAATGCCGGATTGGGAATAGTTTAATAATGTGGCAGCTTTTGTGAAGCTGCCACATTCAACGGTTTTAACGAAGGCCAGGTATTTTTGAATATTCATGATCAGGTTCACCTTCAATCATCTGGTTTTGTCATAAGTAACATGACAAGAATTCGTTTATGTAATGCTTGTGTTAATGATATACTATTATACACTGTGTTTCAAGTATTAAAAAAATGAAGTTTGAAACAAAAAGAGGAAGGGCAAGAGGCGATTATTATTGATGAAAATAAAAAGAGATTATACGAAATACATATCGGCGTTATTGCTTTTTGGCACAAATGGAATTGTGGCCAGTGCGATTTTACTGAATAGTTATGAAATAGTTTTTTTGAGAACATTGATCGCCAGTTTATTTCTGGGTGCGATGTTTTTAATCACTAGGGGAAAGTTTAAGGGACTGGAACACAAAAAGCATCTGGTCTGGCTGTTGATCTCCGGTGGAGCGATGGGTGCAAGCTGGATGTTTTTATATGAAGGTTATGCACAAATCGGGGTTAGTATGGCAACCTTGGCCTATTATTGCGGACCGGTAATTGTGATGGTGCTGGCACCCTTGATTTTTAAAGAAAAAATGGTCGCCACCAGAATAATCGGTTTTTTGAGTGTGTTGCTGGGGATGTTTCTGGTCAATCGCGATACGCTGATACAAAGCGGATTGACCTGGGGATTATTTTGTGGAATAATGGCGGCATTTATGTACGCTGTCATGGTGATCTTCAATAAAAAAGCAGTCAGTATAAACGGGCTTGAAAATGCGGTATGGCAGCTCTTGGCAAGTTTGGTCACCGTTGGCATATTTACGGTGATCAAACAGGGGCTGGTGATTCCTGTTACGCTTGTGGACGTTGTTCCTATTTTATTATTGGGAATCGTCAATACAGGAATCGGATGTTATCTTTATTTTTCATCAATTCAGCAGCTTCCGGCTCAATCTGTAGCCATTTTGGGATATTTGGAACCGCTTTCGGCCTTGTTTTTTTCAGCGATTTTTCTCCAGGAACGATTAACATCCATTCAGGTTGTAGGAGCGGTGTTAATTCTAGGGGGAGCAGCATTCGGCGAGTTTTGGGGCCGAAAGAAGCAAGCGGATGGCTAGTTCACGCTGAACTGAGATTGAAGATAGACGAATTTGTTCATGAAAAAGGAGGAACCAAAGTTTTTTGCTGTATGCGTTTGGTTAAAGAGTTTTGCAAAATGAACTGGCAATTGTGCAGTGTGGGGGCGATCATTGATCGCCCCCACATTAAATATTTAATTCTACTTATATAATTGAAGTATTGCAAATTGGTTTATTTCAAAATCCACTCATCCGGCAGGGCTTGGATTTCAGAGAAGAGGATATTTTGAAAATCGACTGCTGCTTTTTCATCCGGGAAGGGGACAATGGCAGCTTTGCTTCGACAGCCTTCAGCTAAAAAAGTATCAATCGCTGCTTGGGTCAGAAGGGGAAAATATTTTTTTAACACGATTCTGCCTTTTGAGATAAAGAAAAGCTTTTCGCCATCCTCAACCGGTATTTTTAAAAGCACATCTCTGGTGGTCAGGTGCTTATAATCATGAAGTATATGGCTGATATAGGTCAGACTTTTAATCAGATCCCGGTAGGTGGTGGCTCGTTCATAATGATATTGGGCAGACTCTTTGTTCATGCAGATCTGAAATTGATTAAGTAAGCAGTTAAGCGTAGTGGCTTCTGAAAAAATCTGAAGCAGGGTCTGTCTGTTTTTCGAAAAATCATCCGGGTTCATGATCTCAGGCAGCGTATGATAGTGAAAATTGAAACGGTGGTTATCTTGAACAATGGGAAAGAGGTGGGTGAACATATCGATCAATGATTGGATTGCTTGTTTTCTCCGAAACGGTCCAAAGCTATGGTCTTCTCGTTCCGGAACAATCGACAATCCCTTGGAATGGGCTGAATTAGTAACTTTCAGATAGAAATACCGTCTGTCGTTTTTCATTTGCGAATTAAAGTATGGCTGGATCTCTTTAATCAGCTGACATTCCAGCAGTCGGGCTTCTAAGTGGGTATCGGTGACAGTATAATTGATATCATCAATGAAAAAAACCATTCTTTCAATCTTTGGTTGCTTAGGGGATTTAGTGAAATAAGATTTCACTCTTTTTTTCAGACATTTACTTTTTCCGATATAGATAATTTGACCGGCGGAATCCAACATCTTATAAACACCGGGAAGTGGTGGTATCTGGTTTAGTTTTTGCTCTAAATGGCTCATCGTTTTGGTTCCATATCATTTTTATTTTGGTTTGGCTAAAAAATATTTCGTTCTTTCACCTGCTTATACAATAACATAACAGTAGCACGTTTAACCTTGATTGGCTTAGACTATTTGATAAATTACGCACAAAAAAATGACTTCTTGACACCTGGAACATAATTAATTATAATAAGTACAAAGTCAATGAGTTTGGAGTCAGTGAAATGAAAACGAAACGTCAGATCCAAAAAGAAGCAACCAGAAAACTGATTTTAGATGCCGCTTATCAAGTGTATGCAGATGAAGGGTTTAGTGCTACAACCAATCAAATAGCCAAGGCAGCTAATGTTTCTCATGGCACTATCTTCGTTCATTTTCCAACGGTAGATAATCTCATTAGTTGTTTACTTGAACGTTTTGGATCTGAAATTAATGAGCATTTGCATCTCCTCTCGGAAAAAGATGAAAGTCTGGAGACTTTTTTGGCGGCCCATATTAATGTTCTGATCAGTTATGAAGATTTTTATAAAAGGCTTATTTCCGAAATAAATATTTTGCCCCAAGAAGCAAAGTATGTATTCATTAATATCCAATCAGTGGTTTCGTTTCATCTTAATCAGGTGATTGAACGTGATAAGGAAAAAAAGGCAATCAAAGAAATACCGATGCATATAATTTTTAACAGTTGGTTAGGTTTGATACACTATTATCTTACCAATAACTATCTTTTTGCAGCAGGGTCAGTACTAACGGATCATAAGGATGAATTGATTTTGAACTATATAAAATTAATTAGAAAATGAAAGGAATCAATGATATGAAAGCTTATGATAATTTTTTTCTGCCTGTCGATGATTTGGAAGAAGCAAAAAACTATTTTTCTAATGTGTTAGGTTTGAAATTAAAGTTTGATTTTTCAGACAAGGGCATGGCGGCATTTAATGTTGGTGATGAAGAACCGGCGATTATTTTAAAGGAAAAGAATAAATTCCCGGATGCAAAACCGACGATCTGGTTTGTTGTGGATAATGTCAATGATGAGTACGAACGGCTTCACAATAATGGGGTTAGTTTTATAAGTAAGCCGTTTCAAATTGGAACGGGTAATGCGGTTGAATTTGAAGATTTATTCGGCAATCGATTGGGAATGACTGATTATTGTTAATGGCAGGTAATTATCGATATTAAATGATTCAAGGAGGTAAAAAGATGAAAACATGTACAGCATGCGGAATGCCAATGAAGAAAGAAAGCGACTTTGCCATGGGCGACACCAGTAAGGCGTACTGTGTCTATTGTGCAAAGGAAGATGGTTCGATGCAATCTTTTGAAGAAAAGAAGCAGAGCCTAATTAATTTCACCATCAAAACCCAGGGACTTGACGAAGCTGTCGCAGAAAAGGCGGTGGAGAATATGATGCGTCAACTGCCAGCGTGGAAAGCGTGTTTTTAGAAATAAGAACCAAACGAAAAAGATAAAAAAAGTAGCCGTGATGGTCCCAGACAAAAAGGTCAGTCACGGCTATATTCTTAGATTAATTTTTTACCCCGGCGTTTTTTAAAAGTACCCAGGTAAATCCACTTACGATAATACTTAAGATGATCAACGAGAACATTCCGATAAAGGGGTTATGGGCAGAAATACCCATAGACACGTCTAAAAAACTTAGTAGGATGGTTGAAATCCGACCGGATAAGAACATATCAATGATGGGTAAAACCACAAAGATAACAATATAAAAACCAACGATGGAACTAATTTTTAGTTTTTTATTCATGCGATAGAGTGTTACGGTAATGAAATAACCAAGTGCTTGAGCGGCAATAAATAGAACCGTCAGAAAAAGAAAACTGACAAGATATTCCAATAGACCACTAAATGAAGCGGTACCAGTGGATTGATAGATCATGCTCAACAAGCCAGAATACGCGATGCCACTTGCTGGCGATTCGATTAATTTTCCGAGCGCCAATAATAGCAGTGAAAACAGTGCCATCACAACCGCTAATGTTACTGCGACGTAATTCCGATTTACAAATAAAGATTTTCGGGAGACACCGTTTTGCAGGGCAAACAGAAAGTTCTCCTTAAAAGCGCTCAGCCCGCAAATGAAAAGAAATACGGCGGGAGCCATATCGATGCCCGTTATTCGGGTGGATTCATAAGAGGTCGATAAAGTGTTGGAAAAGGTGACTTGAATGGGAACAAGCGCCATCACGGCAAGGATGACCGCACAGAAGATTAAGACAGCATTTCGGTGATCTAAAAGCTGATATTTATAAATTGTATGTAGTTTCATTGCTTTGCTCCTCGTTGGTTAATTTAATGAATAATTTTTGCAAATCCAGACTGGTAATTTCAATGCCATCAGGCAACGTGCTCTTATTGATTGAACCGATAATAGTGGCGGTTTTTAATCCGCCCAGAACATCTTCGCCAATAACTTCCTTGTCGGCAATGAAGGTATCGACTTGCTTGATTGTGCCGGCTACGGAATATCCTTTGCTTAGTAAGGTTTCGCAGGATTCGTTCACCAATATTTCACCGTTTTTGATAATCATGACATACTCAAGCAGATTAGCAATTTCTTCGATTAAATGGGTGGAAATGATAGCAGTGAACGCATTATCGCTATACTTTTTTATTAACAATCGATAAAATAGTTCCCGATGATTGGCGTCGAGTCCTAATACCGGTTCGTCAAACAAGACATAGGGGGTATTGACAGAAAGGGCGATGATGATTTTAAAAATAGACGTGTAACCAGTCGACAATGACCGGATTTTTTTCTTGGTATTTAGTTTAAATTGCGTGGCTAAGTTGTGCGCATAGTCCAAATCAAAATCCTTGAAAAATTGTTTCGTCCACTTGAATGCTTCGTTACAGGTCATGCTCTCGGGATACAGATTTTTTTCGGACATCAAATAAATCAGGCCTTGGATCTGATCATTTTCGGAGCCAGCTAGACCATCAATGGTAATAGTGCCGCTGTCGGCAAAGAGACGATTGGTGATAATATTGAGTAGTGTCGATTTTCCGGCACCGTTTCGACCCAATAATCCATATATTTTGTGGGGCTCAAAAGTCAGGTTTACCTGATTTAAAGCTAACGTATCCCCAAATGTTTTTGTCACATCATTTATTTCTATTCCGTTCATTCCTGATAACCTCTTTCTACCATTCCCAATATTTCTTCATTGGTGATACCTAATTTTTTTGCTTCCTCGATGAGTTTTTTAATATAATGATCGAAAAATAATTCTTTGCGTTTGTCCCGCAGTTTTGAAACCGCACCGGGAGCGACAAACATGCCAACACCCCGCTTCTTAAAAATAATGCCCTCGTCAACCAGAATTGAGATGCCCTTAAGGGCCGTGGCTGGATTGATTTTATAACTGACCGATAATTCAGTTATGGATGGAATCTGACCGCTTTCCGCAAATGCTCCAGTTAAGATGGCGTCTTCAATGCCATCGGCAATTTGAACAAAAATCGGTCGTTCATCGTCGAAATTTATTTGCAAAGGGTTACCCCCTTTCGTGAATGTTAGTTAGTTGGTCGACTAACTAACTATGTTACTATTGTAAGGCCGGGTTGCTTTTTTGTCAATACCAATTTTATCAACAGTGAAATTTAGGCATGTGCGAATCCGATTAAGGGTGTTTTTTTAAAACCTTTTTATGCTATACTCACAAATGAAAGCCAATGTGCGTTATCCGCTAGCTGATTAATGGTTTATTTTGATTTTGGGCGGAGAACGACAATTTAAAGCAAATGAAGAGGGGAAAAGTTAATGTACGAATATTATTATAAAACACAGGATTTTGGGATGTGCCTGATGGAAGGAAAAGGATCTGGGGAAGAAGCCATCATTCCTACTGATCGAGATATTCTAATTGTTGGTGATGACATCTTTAAAGGGCACAAAGAATTGGTACGGGTAGAATTTCCCGATACCGTCATTGAGATTGGCGGTTTCGTTTTTGACGGGTGCGAAAATCTGAAATTTGTCAAGCTTCCTGCCAAGCTCAAAGATTTCTGGCAATATGCCATGACCCGATGCGGTATTGAAGAAATTGATATACCGGGAACAGTGGAGCGGATCGCGGCTTTTACATTTAACGAGTGTATGCAATTAAAAACGGTAAAAATTAATGAAGGAACAAAAAAGATACTGGCCTGGGCATTCAAAGATTGTGTTAATTTAACGGACGTCTATTTACCCGCTACCATTGAAGAAATCAGTGAGAAAGCGTTTGAAGGCTGTCCAAAAGTCGTGCTGCATCGGAAATGAATATCATAAAGTGATGTTTAAAATATGATCATATGTTAGAAAAAAGAACACGAAAATGCTTAAAAATTAAGCATCGCAGGACGAAAAGCATCGAAAATAGGATAAAAAATTGTCTTTTGAATTGGCATAAAAATTGCGATACATTTAGGTTAAGCATTCATTTAGAAATAAACTGCTGATTAAAAACTGTTGATATGGGTATAAATAAATATACTTGAATTGAATCAGAAAAGCGAAATGTAAAAATGGATGTTTAACTAAGAAAGTGGAGGAAAAAATGACTAAAACAGGGAAATTATTAGAAATGGCCAAAAAAATGGCAGAAGCGGCTGCTGAGAAAGCTATCCAAATTGATGTGCCGATGGTGATCGTGATTTGTGATGCGGGTGGAAATATGGTGTTATTTAACCGGATGGAAGATTCATTGTTAGCCAGCATGGATATTGCTACCAATAAAGCTTATACAGCAGTAGCCCTTAAAATGAGCACTGATACAGCGGCAGATCTTGCCAAAGAATCGGGTCAGCTTTTTGGGATTGCATCTTGTGACAAAGGTAGAATGGTGGTATTTGGGGGTGGTTTCCCAATTGTTGAAGATGGAAAAATCATTGGCGGGATCGGAGTCAGCGGCGGAAGCGTGGCTGAAGACATGACCGTCGCTCAAGCAGGACTGGATGTCCTAAAATAAATCTTAAAAAGGCTTAGCTGATCCAGTTCAGCAGAAATCTAAATTGGTATCTCGTCTGCAATTGCGGGTTTGATCCGGTTGATTAAGAAAAATTAAAAAACAAATTTGAAGTTAAAATGACCAGTTACCCATTCGGGCAGACTGGTCATTTTTGATTGAGAAATAAATCCAACGATTTGGTTTGCTGGTATTATTAATTAAAACCAAAAATAATCGGGAAAATAAAGGCAACGACAGCTAACCAGATCGCAAAAATGTAAAGATAGGTGGTCTGCCAGTTTTCGATTTTAATAAAATCTATTTTTTTTAGAAAAAAGCGGCCATACAACCAGGCCAGTCCTCCCAGATTAACGAGTAGAATTAAATTTTCTCCCAGTGCAGCTAGTTTATTCGGTGTTATCCCAAAGGTGGATAATCGAATCAGGATGGCTGATAAGGCTATCGCATCGATAATCATTGCCGCAACAATCAGAGCCATATTCAGATAATCAAAAAGCCTGTTTTTAGCATAGGGATTTCGGGCCGAAATGGTGTAAAGAACCAGGCCGAGAACCAATGCCAGCATAAAGTCAAAGGCGATCAGATAATCTCTTTCCATAAAAGGGCTGCTCCCGGATACGACCAGGACCAGCAGGAAAACAATCATAATGATCAGGAAAAGCGGACTGAATATTTTGGCCAGAATCGGAGCAAAATTCTCGACCACGCTTTTCTTGGTCTCGACCAGATAGACAGTAATCATGGCCACTGCTGCGGCGCCATAAACAATTAAATAATTTTGTATAAACCAACTGGCATCAATTTGAATAGCGAAAAAAATCGCCTGGGTAAACATCGCTAAAACGATGAGACCACAGAAAATAAGGGTGCCGTAAATCACGGATTCACCGGTAAACCGAATGAAATTCATCCGTCCCTGGCTACTGCGCCAATCCGAACCGATATAGGCAACTCCGGTGATTAGCCACAAAAATAGTGGCAGATGTAGGGCGGTCAATAATTCGGTATTATTCGGCGAATGCGAAGGATAAAGGTTGATCAGGATGGCCGCACCGGCAAAAATGCCTAGAATCACGGCAATCGTTTTTAAATTGGCTTTATTTTTATACAGAAAAAACAGAGCAATTAATGGCAGGATGAAAAAACTCAAATTTTTAAAATAAAACAGTTGATATTGAGGATCATTGAAACTGTAGCCTAAAAGTTCGGGAATTTTGAAAAAAGTACCAGCCAAAAAAGAAAAGAGAATAATCAGCCCGATATAGCGCTGATTTTCGCTCGAAATCCCAGTGGGTTCGGGTTCTAACATCAATTGCTTCCAGAGGTTTTCGGTATTTACTTTTGAATATTCCCGAGAAACCGAATGGGTATCGCCAAAACGTTTAACACTGATTAAAAAGGCCTCTTCCGCTGATAATCCGGTGTGGATCAGATCGTCGATCTCATCGTGCAGATGACTTTCCAATTCGATAATGTCCGTTTCCTTAAAATGTCCCTGACTTCGCAGACAGTCACTCCAAGCACGGATGTTTTTTTCTAAATCAAACATGGCAAGCAGTCCTCCTTGTTCATAATTTCAAACCAGGTTTTCGAAAGTGCGGTATGGATAATATCCCATTGTTTCTTTTGTACTTCCAGTTCAATCAGTCCTTCCTCTTTTAGTTTATAGTATTTTCGCTTCCGTCCACCATCTGAATTATTCCAATAAGACACAATAAAATTTTTTTCTTCAAGACGATGGAGCACCGGATAGAGCATCCCCTCGGACCAGACTAGCTCGTCTCCGGTTAATTCTTTAACTTTTTTGATAATTGCGTAGCCATAACTGTCGTTCTCCTTTAATATCGATAAAATAAAGGGCGTTGTAGAGGCTGCAATTAAATCTTTTGATACATTCATTAAGAACCTCCTATATACATAGATCTATTAGGTATAAACGTATTATACATAGAACTTCTAGGTAGTGCAAGTCTTTTCTGCAATTGACAACATAATATTTAACGGTTGTTAATTTTCAAGGATGTCATTCTATGTTAGAATAGAGTCCGTAGAACGATGCAAATAGAGAATTGTCAGTGTGGTATTTCAAGTAGATGAGTTGAGGTAAAAAAATTGGAGCAAAATAATTTTTATAAGCGGCGACCGGGAATGATTGGTGAAAGAAATTTCAGTCAGTATGCGGTTCTGGTAGTTTTATTAGAAACCGAAGAAGGCCCGGCATTTCTTTTTGAAAAACGCGCAGAGACATTAAATCGTCAGCCGGGAGAAATCTGTTTTCCGGGGGGGCGGCTGGAAGAAGGTGAAACACCTTTGGAAGCAGCAATTCGCGAAACCATCGAAGAGCTGCTGGTTGATCGTCAGCAAATCGAAATACTGGGACCCGGTGATGTTTTCATATCGCCGTTTAATTTTATTGTTCATCCCTTTATTGCAATTCTTAGGGATTATAAGTATAGTTTCAGTCGAGAAGAAGTTAGCGAAGTTTTTACTGTGGCAGTGCGTTTTTTTGAAGAACATGAACCTAAAAAGTATCTCAATCATCTGAGTCACGAGCAACCCGGCGATTTTCCCTACGAGTGTATTCCCGGTGGAAAAGATTACCCTTGGGTTAAAGGGACTTATGAGATAAATTTTTATACCTATCGAGATGATGTGATTTGGGGGATGACAGCGGGAATTGTTGAGTCTGCCGTAGAGTTGGTAATCAACTACTGTTTATTAAAGGCAATATAAGGGGAAAGAAGGAAGTCTACTAAACTGCTGATTAGTATTCTCACAATGATGACGATGCAGCACAAGTGCAAAGTTCTGTGCCAGCCGTGTAAAATTATAACTGGAAAGAGGAAATAATGAAAAAAATCTACATCTATGTTTTTTTAACCGGGATGCTTTTCGGATCGATGGAGGTTGCCTTGAAAATTGGGGGAGCAACCTTTAATCCAATTCAGCTGACCTTTATCCGCTTCTTAATAGGAGGGCTTTTTTTGTTGCCTTTTGCAATTGGCGATATCAGGAAAAGAAAGATAAAGCTGAGCAAAAGCGACCTGGGTTATCTTTTTATACTGGGATTAATCTGCATCTGCTTTAGTATGGTGCTTTTCCAAATCGGTTTAATGGGCATTAACGCAAGCTTGGCGGCATTGATTTTTTCGATCAATCCGGTATTTACCATGGTCTTTGCTCACTTTATTGTTCATGAAAAATTCACGAAAAAAAAGGCCATTGCGCTTACCATTAGTATAATCGGGTTGATTATTGTGATGAATCCTCAAAAACTCGTCTCCGGCGAAAGTAATATCTGGTTTTTGTTATTGACCCTGGTGGCAGCTATTGCCTTTGGGTTGTATACCGCCTATGGTAAAAAAAAGATTGGTAAAATCGGCGGTGTAGCTCAAAACAGTTTTAGTTTTTTGATGGGCTCGGGGGTATTATTGGTCATATTGTTTGTTAGCGGTCAACCCGTCTTTCAGGGTGTAAGTCTGAAAAACGCACCGCTGCTTTTTTATCTGGGGGTATGTGTGACTGGGATCGGCTATTACTTTTATCTGAAAACGGTCGAAATTGCCGGGCCATCCACGGCTTCAGTAGCATTCTTTATCAAACCGATGGTTGCACCGATTTTTGCATTCGTTATTCTGGGTGAAGCCATTACATTAAATATCGGGATTGGACTGATCTTCATATTATTTGGATCGTTTGTTAACCTTACTGATGGTGATAAATTGGTCAGGATGTTTAGGATGGAAAGAGTGTTTTACCGGCAGTAAAAAAGATGTGACGTTTTTGCAAAAACCAGTTGACAAAGAGTTGGAAAATATTTATACTAACAAGGTCGTCAAAAACGGCGACAGCGAAAACAGAGCAACATAGAACACAACTTAAAAGAATTTCAAAAAACAGCTTGACAACTAAGAGAAACGACGATACAATAGAAAAGCTTCTTCGGTGGGGAATGATTAAAAATCACCTGAGATGCAGCGGTCATAGAAAAGAGAATAGTACCATAAAACCTGTAAAACAGCCAAAACATCCGCAAGGATGAAGGCGGCTAAAATAGAAACAGAGAGATGTACTCTTTAAAACATTAACTCGGCAGAGGATAAAGTGCACTCGGTAGAGTATA